>JAEEJN010000064.1 GCA_016281935.1 Bacillota bacterium
CGGGATCTTATCCCGGAGACCGCGGCCTGTTTCTTTATTCTGTCATTCTTTTTTCTCTTCGGACGTCTGTCTGTTCTCTTCCCCGGACGCCGGCTGCGAAGGAGCCTTCTTTTTCAGGAGCCCTGCGACCGCGTCCTTTTTGAAGAAGATCCAGCTGGCCGCAAGGGCCGCGGCCGTGATCCCGAACAGGATCCAGCCAAGGGGTCCCGATCCGCTGAAGAAAGTCTTCCACGGATCAGGCGCAGGTTCCGGTGTCGGTTCGGGCGTAGCCGTCGGTCTGGGCGTCGGCGTCGGCGTCGGTTTCGGCGTGGGCGCGGGCGTCACAAAGACTTCCACCGTCGTTTCGACCCTGACCTGGCGATAGCGCATGAGCCCGCTCAGAGAGGCGTCCGTCTGGAACCAGCTTTCGCCCCCGGGTCCCCACGCGTACAGAAGAAGGGCGGAGGGATCTTCATCGGAAACGAGCGCTTCGATCTTCCCCTCTTCCCGTTCGATCTCCGTTCTCGTATAACCATCCGGGAAAAGGGCCTCGTCCGGCAGCGGGAGCAGCACGGCTTCCGCCTGTTCTTTGAGGGGCACGAAGGGCAGGAGCGTCTCGCCCCTCAGCATAGCCCACCGGGCGTTGCCGCCTTTCACGTCCGTGATATAGACGAGGACGATCCCGTTGTCCTCCTTCGCGACGGTCCCGACGGTCTCGCCTTTGAAAACGGTCTGGGATTCCTCGAAGCCTTCCGGAGCCTTGGCGTTTCCGGGGATCATGTGCCAGACGTACATGGTGCCGTCTCCGTAGGCCGCCTCGATCTCTCTCTGATCCACAGGAACAGGCTTGGGCGTGGGCCGGGGCGTCTGTTTCTTGCCGACCGTCACGGTCGCGGCACCGGAGCCTCCTCCAAGCGAATTCATGTCCTCGTCCAGGCATTCGTTGATCGATACGCCGATACGGCAGGTGCCTTCTGCGACCGCGGTGAAATTGAAGGACACCGACAGAGATTTCTTGCCTTCCGACGCGTAGAGCACGATCTTTCCGTCCGATACGGAAGAAGAGCCTCCCGCGAAGGACAGGACGGAGGAATCGTAGGAGAAGGACGCGTTCACGCCCATGATCTTTTTCCCTGTGAACGTCACGCTCACCCTGACGGTGTCCCCGACGGAGACGAGTCCGGGCGCGGATACCGATACGCCGGCCGCGCAGGCGTCGGGAACGGGAACGAACGCCAGGACGGCAAGGACTGCAAGCACGGCAGCCAGGATCCTGCGGAGATGTTTCATGGTATTCCTCCGTTATATTGATATCTTCTATTATGATAGACAGGATCCGGAAAAAACGCAAGCGCTTCAGGCAGATACAGCATCTGACATGACCATGTTCCCTGAAAGGTTTCGCTTGCGCCGTACATGGGCGTATGATAAAATGAGCATGGTAAAACTAAAATGGGAGAAAAGAGGATTTCTTTATGGATGTCTTCAATATCATCGCCCTCCTGGGCGGTCTCGCCTTCTTCCTGTACGGCATGCACATGCTGTCATCCAGTCTGGAAAGGACCGCGGGCGCACGGCTCGAACACACGATCCAGCGGATGACCTCCAATCAGGCCGTCGGACTCATCCTCGGCGCAGGCATCACGATCGCCATCCAGTCCTCCTCCGCCCTGACCGTCATGCTCGTCGGTATGGTCAACTCCGGCATCATGCACGCGGCGGACACTTTCAGCCTCATCATGGGCGGCAACATCGGTACGACGCTCACCGCGTGGATCACCTCTCTGGCGGGTCTGGAAAGCGACTCCACCATCCTCAGGCTCCTCAAGCCCGAAAACTTCTCTCTCCTGTTCGCCTTCATCGGTTCCCTCATGATCATGTTCTGCAAGAAGCAGAAGCAGAAGGATCTCGGTGAGGTCCTGATCGGATTCGCCGTCCTCATGTACGGCATGAAGATCATGAGCGACTCCATGAAGCCCCTGCAGGAGATCCCCGAATTCTCCCAGTTCCTCAATCTTTTCCGCAATCCCATCGTCGGCGTACTCGTCGGTACGATCTTCACGGGTCTGATCCAGAGCTCCGCCGCCTCCGTCGCCATCCTGCAGGCCCTGTCCCTGACGGGCGTCCTGACCTGGGGCATGGCCCTGCCCATCGTCATGGGCCAGAACATCGGCACCTGTGCGACGGCCATGCTCGCCTCCATCGGCGTCAGCCGGGAAGCGCGCCGCGTCCCCGTGCTCCACGTCCTCATCAAGATCCTGGGCACCGTCATCTTCCTCATCATCGTGTATGGGCTCGACGCGATCTTCAAATTCCCGATCATGGATCACGCGATCAACCCCGTCGGCATCGCCGTCTCCCATACGATCTTCAACGTCCTGAACACCTTCATCCTCATGCCCTTCAAGAACCAGATCATGGCGCTGGTCAAGAAGATAGTCCCTGTCAAGGAGACGCAGCCCGTCTTCACGCCTCTGGATCCCCACCTGCTCCAGGTGCCTCCGGTTGCCGTGTCGGAAGCCATGAACCTGACCCGCCGCATGGCGGACGTCGCTCAGGACAGTCTTTCCAGCGCCCTCTCCCTTCTGGATAATTATGAC
>JAEEJN010000065.1 GCA_016281935.1 Bacillota bacterium
ATGGAGAATTACCGCAGAGGGCTCATGAGGATCAACTCCAGGGAACGTTACGAGCGGTTCCTGCACGCCGGTTTCCCCGTGATCCTCAGGGACGAGGACAGGAGCGAAGAGGAGACGATGCGTCTGGCCGAGAGGATATTCGGGCTTCTGGAAGACTGATCTGACAGATAACAGAAAAATCCGCGGATGGTGAATCCGCGGATTTTTCGTTTGTTCCTTACTGGAACAGCTGGTTCTCCGTATCGAAGACGGGCATGCCGTCCGAGAAGGGGATGCGCATGACGTAGGCGTTCCGGTTGGGATCGTAGAGCGGGTCCCCGACGATCTCGTCGTAGTTGCGCGCGTGATAGGACATGTAGACCCTGCCTTCGGCGTCCCGGAAGAAAGTGTTGTGTCCTGGCCCCAGGAGGCCTTTCTGCATATCCGTGCAGAACACGGGCCGGTTCGACTTGTGCCAGGCTGAGATGTCCATGGGGTCTGCGTCCTCGTCCGCCCAGAGCATGCCCATGCAGTAGGCGGGGGAGGTGTCGCTCGCGGAATAGGTCAGGAAGATCTTTCCTGCTTCATGCAGGAAGGTCGGCCCCTCGTTGACCCAGAAACCGTGGCGCTCCCAGTCGTAGGTCGGGGAGGAGAGGAGCATCTGGGGCGTTTCCAGGGTCAGCGCGTCCTTCATCCTGGCGATGTACATGTTGCTGATCTTTTTTCCGACGCTGACCTTTTCGGCCCATACGCAGTAGCGTTTCCCGTTGTGGGAGAAGGTCGTCATATCGAGAGAGAAGTCCGTGAAGCTGAATTCGTCGCCGTCGGCGCGTTTCAGGTTGCCGCACTCCGTCCAGGGGCCTGCCAGGGGATCGTCGCTCTCGCAGCGGATGACCCAGGGACGGATCTTCCAGATGTCGTCTCTCTCGCCCGCGGCGAAGTAGACGTACCATCTCCCGTCGATCCTGTGGAGCTCGGGAGCCCAGATATGCTGGCTCATGACGCCTTTCTCGTGTCTGTGCCAGATCTCCGTTTCGGGAGTCGTGCGCAGGCCTTCCAGGCTGTCCGCGCATCTCAGGACGATGCCGTCGTAGGCGGGGATGGAAGCGGTGAAGTAATAGACCCCGTCCATGAAGAGGACGTAGGGATCGGCACGCTGCGCGATGAAGGGCGTGTTGTATTCCGTGCGTCTGTAGTTCTCGGCGTTCATGCTGCCTCCTAAGTTATACGGTTTTCTTACATCATACCATAACCCTTGGGATAAGGGAAGAAAAAGGAGCGTCTCCGGATGACGGGGGAGCCTCCCTGTGCTATACTGTACGGGAATAAAGCGAAAGGAAGACCGAAGATGCCGCAGGACACGCGCACGCTCTGCATGGGCCTGCTCGCCCACGTGGACGCGGGAAAGACCACGCTGACGGAACGTCTGCTCTTCGACACGGGAGCGGTCCGTGTACTGGGTTCCGTGGACGAGGGAAACACGCATACGGATACTCTGGACATCGAGAGAGCGAGAGGCATCTCCGTCGAGAGCGCGCTCACGGTCTTCGAATACAGGGATCTTCGGGTGAATCTTCTGGATACACCCGGACATATCGATTTTTCCGCGCAGGTCGAAAGAGCGCTCTGGGCTCTCGACGCGGCCGTTCTGCTCGTATCCGCGCCGGACGGCGTCCAGCCCTACACGATCACCCTGTCCCGCGCCCTTGAACGTCTTCACATCCCGTATCTCATCTTCATCAACAAATGCGACAGGCCGGGTTCCGATCCCGAAGCCGTCCTGGACGAGATCCGTGAGGCCCTTCACGTCCGGGCGTTCATGCTGCCCGCGACGCAGACCGTGACCGACGCGTGGTCCGAAGCCCTGTGCGACGGAGACGACGTCCTGACGGAGATCTACCTGGAAAACGGTTCGCTCTCTTTTGATCAGGCGCGGAAGGCCACCCTGGAACAGCTGGGATACGGACTGGTCCCCGTGCTGTACGGGAGCGCCGCGACGGGAGACGGGTCCGGCAGACTGCTGGAAGCAATATCCGATTGGCTCCGTCCCGCTCCCAAGGATCCCGGCACCGCTCCGGACGGACGCATCTTCGGAATCATTCAGGACCGTGCGCTTGGAAGGGGAGCCTACGTCAAGCTCGAATCCGGCACGGTCCGCAACCGTGACAGCGTGAAGCTGCCCGGGAGGACGGGCCGCGTCCTGCAGATCCGCGGGATCTTTCCCGGAGGTGTAAGGGATACCGGGGAACTGAAGGCGGGAGACGTGGGGATCGTGTTCGGATGGCCTGACTGCCGCACGGGAGAAAGGGTCGGGGAGAGCGCTGACCTTGAGGAAGCCGCGGAAGGCATCCTGCAGCAGCCTCTTCTCAGAGTGCGCGTCGATCCTGAGGATCCGGAAGACTTACCGGAACTGCGGGCGGCTCTTGAACAGCTCAGCGCGGAAGACCCGCTTCTGGACGTCTACTGGTCCGCCAGGCTCCGTACACTGGAAGTCGGCATCATGGGCATGATCCAGCAGGAGATCCTCCTGGATATGCTGCAGAGACGTTTTGGACTGAAAGTCGTGTTCGGCTCGCCTCAGATCATATACAGGGAAACGCCCGCGATGCCTGCCGAAGGCGTATGCATCTATACGATGCCCAAGCCCTGCTGGGCCATGCTGTGGGTCCGGATCGCGCCTCTTCCGAGAGGTTCCGGCGTCAGATACCGCTGTACGGCCGCAGTGGACCGGCTGTCCCCGCGCTACAGGAGACAGGTCGAGCAGACCGTGCCGCTGGCGCTCCGTCAGGGCAGACTGGGCTGGGAAGTCACGGACATCGATATCGAAGTCTACGACGGGGAAGACCACGTCTTCCACACGCATCCGAGGGATTTCATCCTGGCGACGCCCTGGGCCATACAGGATGCGCTGCGGAATGCGGGATCGAAGCTTCTGGAGCCCATGCTCCGCGCGGAGATCACGGTGCCCGAATCGGCGGGGCCGAAGCTCATGAACGAACTGCTGCAGATGCGGGCCTCCTATGAAGAGACATCCGCGGACGGCGGCTATCTGAGAGTACTGGCCCGTATGCCTGCCTCTTCATCTCTGGATTTCCCTCAGAGGCTGGCTGCGCTCACGTCCGGAAAGGGCAGGATCTGGACCCGTTTCGACGGCTATGAGGAATGCACGGACGGTGAGACGCATACGACGCCGAGACGCGGTGTGGATCCTCTGGATACGGCGAAATACATCCTCGCTATGCGCAACGCCGTGGATGCAGGCGCGGAGGATTCCTGGTAGCGGAAACAAACTTGACAGAAACAGTAGGGTATGATAGACTTTGAAACAAATCCGAAAAGGAGTGTGACGCGGGGATGAAGATCACGACCAAAGTATGCTACGGTGTCAACGCGGCGGTAGAGCTTGCGTGCAGGAGCGGAAAAGGCGGAGCGCCCGTATCCCTGAAATCCATCGCCGCTGCCCGATCGATCCCCGAACCTTATCTGGAGCAGCTCATGAACCAGCTCAGAAGAGCGGGACTCGTGGAATCCGTCCGGGGCGCTCAGGGCGGATACAGACTGTCCAGGAGCCCTGAAGAGATCACGGTCGGAGACGTCATGATCGCCCTGGAGGGCAACGTCGCTCCGCTCGCTTGTCTTCTGGAAGATGTGAAACAGTGCCCGACGGGAGGCTGTGCAGGCCGTCCCGTATGGGAGAAGATCTACTCGTCCATCCTGAACGTCGTGAACTCCATCACGCTCAGGGAACTCGCGGACGATTTCGTCTGCGCATGCAGCGGAGACGGCGAACAGGCATGAAAACGGTATATATGGACCATGCGGCGACCACGCCCGTCCGTCCCGAGGTTCTTGAGGAAATGCTTCCTTTCTTCACAGAACGTTTCGGCAACGCGTCCAGCGTATACGGGCTCGGAAGAGATGCGAGAGCCGCCGTGGAACTTGCAAGGAGAAGGACGGCGAAAGCGCTTAACGCCGCGAGAGAAGACGAGATCTATTTCACGTCCGGAGGAACGGAAAGCGACAACTGGGCCGTCAAAGGTGCAGCGCTCGCAGCGTCCTCGAAAGGAAAGCACATCATCACGACTGCGATCGAGCATCACGCGGTCCTGCATACCTGCGCGTTCCTCGAGAAACGCGGTTTTGAAGTCACGTATCTTCCCGTATCGTCTGACGGCTTCGTGACGGCCGAACAGGTCGAGGCGGCTCTCCGTCCCGACACCGTCCTCGTCTCCGTCATGACCGCGAACAACGAGATCGGCACGATCCAGCCCGTCGCAGAGATCGGACGGATCTGCCGGGAGCGCGGCGTCGTCTTCCATACGGACGCGGTGCAGGCGGTCGGCAACATCTCTCTCGACGTACAGGAGATGGATATTGATCTCCTTTCTCTCTCCGCCCACAAGATCCGCGGCCCGAAAGGAGCCGGTGCGCTTTACGTCCGCAAAGGCGTGAAGATCGCGAACCTCATGCACGGAGGCGCTCAGGAACGCGCCCGCCGCGGCGGGACCTACAACACGCCGGGCATAGCGGGTCTCGGCCGGGCGATCGAACTGGCAGCTCAGGAGATCCCGGAGCATGCCGAAAAGGTGAGGGCTCTCAGGGACGCTCTTCTCGAAGGGCTTATGGAAAGGATCCCCGACGTTACGGTCAACGGATCCATGAAAGACCGTCTTCCCGGCAATCTGAACGTAGGCTTCGCCCGCGTCGAAAGCGAATCCGTGCTGCTGCACCTGGATCTTCTCGGGATCGCCGCTTCTTCCGGATCCGCCTGCACCAGCGGTTCCGTCGATCCGTCCCACGTACTCCTGGCGATCGGGAGGACGCCCGGAGCTGCGAACGGCTCGATTCGTTTCAGCCTGGGAGAGACCAATACGCAGGAAGACGTCAGCAGGGTGCTCGAGGTCCTGCCCGGCATCGTATCCAGACTCAGGGAGATGTCTCCCTTCAAAGCGGAGTAGGGGGAAGAATGCAGCAGTACAGCGAGACCGTTCTGGATCATTTCATCCATCCGCGCAACATGGGTGAACTTGAGAACGCGGACGGGATCGGACAGGCCGGGACCGAAGACGACGGAGACGTCGTGCGTTTCTATATCCGCGTGAAAGACGGCAGGATCGCTGATATCCGTTTCCAGACCTTCGGATGCGGCGCCGCGATCGCGTCTTCTTCCGCGGCGACGGAACTCATGCTCGGTCTGACGCTCGAAGAAGCCCTTTCCGTCACCGACGAACAGATCGTCGAGAGTCTCGGAGGCCTTCCGGAATCCAAGATCGCGTGCTCGGTGCTCGCGCCGAAAGCGCTGGCGGCGGCGGTCGAGGATTACAGGTCCGGGCACGCAGGACAGCACTGAAAAAATCACAGAAAAAAGATTTGACAAGGTGAAAACGCTGCGCTATAATAGCACTTGCCTTGCGGCCATGGCGGAATTGGCAGACGCGTACGTTTGAGGGGCGTATGAAGAAATTCATACCGGTTCAAGTCCGGTTGGCCGCACCATTTCAGGACTCTGATCTTCATTCGATCAGAGTCCTTTGCTATTCCATTTCAGTTCAAAACACTAGACACAGACGGCTCTCCGGGGATCATGACGATTTACGGCCGGATGCGCGGACGCACAGTCGCTGCGGCAGCCTTCGGACGAGAGGATCCCCACGCAAAGGATGGTCTTCTCTGACCACCTAGTGTCCGAAAATGACCGCCTGTCGAGAATCGGTGGAAAGCCGGGCCGGCATATTCTATAATGCAGCCGTAACAAG
>JAEEJN010000066.1 GCA_016281935.1 Bacillota bacterium
AAAACGAAAAACCCGTGAGAAGGCTACAACCTCTTCACGGGTTTTCTCATCAGGGTTTTCCTATCGCTCATGGTTCAGCGAAACAAGATCCTGTTCCATTTTCTCCAGTGTATCCCGTGAAACGTCGTTCAGCGCGTTGATGGGGCACTCCAGGGCATCTCTCACATGGAGAAGCGCCCGTTCTCTGTCCTGTCTGTGAAGATCACAGAGAGCCTGATGATAGAGCATATCCGCCTGTTTTTCGCGGATGGCAAATGCCCGGTTCAGTATATCCTGAGCATCTTCCCAGCGTTCCAACGCAATGTAGAGCTGGGCAAGATTGTCCAGGATCACCGTATCCTGATCATCATAATCCAAAGCTTCCAGGCAGTATGGAAGCGCTTTGTCATACTGCTCCGTTTTGATATAGGCATAACCAAGTGCCTGATAAACCTGGGCGCACCGATAGTTTTCATGCAGATCCTCCAAGGCGGCGAGTGCTTTGGCACTCTGCCCGTTGAGGAGATAACCCAGCGCACGGTTCGTTCGAACAGAAGCTTTCGTTCGGTCATCCATGGGAAACTGAAGAGCGCGGGTCAGGATCTCGATTCCCTCCTGCAGATTGCCCTCCTGCAGAAGCAGAACACCAAATGACAAAAAGCGCGACGGATCCCGATCTCCCGCAGCGATGGCTTTACGGTATTCTTCCTCCGCGTGCACGAGATCGCCCCTGCGATGATATTGTGTCGCAGCCGATGCGTGGAACAAAGAAGAGATGCTCATACTGTCTCCTTTCGTCCTGTTTTGAAAAGAAGCCTTCTTCGGCGATGATCCCACTCTTTCCAAAGATCCTTCGATCCGTTCCGGGGCAGAACCGTCATAGCACGGCGACAGGTCGCAAGAGCCTTTTCAGGATCCCGAAGAAAATGTTCTTCCAGTTTGGCCTGAAGCTCCAGGATCTCCAAGCCTCCCCTGTGGGCTTCGGTCCATGCAAGACATGCGGCATAGGCATCCCCCCATCGTTCCTGACGCTTACACAGCCAGATAAGGTCTTCAGATGCCTGTGAAAGTTCCGGTGCGGCTTTTCGAAGCAGGCGCTCCGCCGTCTCTCTGTCTCCGGCTGCCTCCGCATTCCCCGCGCATATCCGCAGATACTCCGGATCTTCCAAAGTCTCTGCATATTTCTGCATATTCGCCAGTTTCAATGTCAGTTCTGCAAGGGAAACCAGATCCTGTCGGTTGTGGGAAAGGATGAGGCGGATTCGTGTCTCATCCCTGTCCTCCAGAAAGCGGAAATAAGCAGCAGGAATCATGGCACCGGGGATATCGTCGTTCTCAGAACGGGAGATTCCAAGCACGGCATCCTCCAGCACGGAAAGAGAACAGGACGGAAAACGACCGCGGAAATAGCGTCTGGCAGGATAAAGCAGATCCATACTGACTTCAGGAACGACCGGTCTCATCCGATTCATGAGTGCCCGGCTCTCCAGCAACGGCAGGTCATAGTTCTTTCCATTGTAGGTAACGACAGAACGAAAAGACGATGCCCTTTCTGCCCAGGCTTTCAGCGCATCCTCTTCCTGATGAAGATCTTCCAGAAAGAACTGTTCCACGCGCAGGCCTTCGGACACGAAATAGGCTGTGCCGATCAAGAAAGCCACGGTACCCGCTCCCGTTGAAAGGCCGGTCGTCTCGGTGTCCATGAACAGCAGATCACCGTAGCCTATATCCTCCGGAAGTTTCTCTCTGAGAACCCGTCCGAGGCTTACACCGTCCAAATCCTCCCAGGCTTTTCTGAATGAAACGTCCTTCCCAAAGGCATAATCCGTGACGATTCTCCGGCATTCAGGCGCAGTCGCCTTTGCTGCAGGCTTTTCAGCCTGCGGCCGGTCTTTTCGCATTTGGTCAAGCTTTGCCTTAAGGTTCGGAATCATGGTCTTATTCGAGAGCTGAAAGCACTCTCCTGGCAAGGTCCTTGTCACTGTCAGGGCCAACACAGGACGGGCAACCGTTCAGGCAGTGGCAGCCATCCAGAAGCGTCCTAGCTTCCCGCAGAAGATCTCCGTGAAGATGATACAGTTTCTCCGAAAAGCCGATACCTCCGGGATAGGCATCGTAGATGAAAACAGTGGGCTTATCCGTAAATGGTGACTTGACCTGATATACAACGGCAATATCCTTCACGTCACACATAAGATAAGCAGGTGCAACGATGCCCAGGAGGTTTGCAACGCCCATCATCCCCGTCTGAATCTCTTCCTGACCGAGTCCTGCCAGAGCAGAATCATCAGCCGCAGCCCAATAGGCGGTGGTATGCATATCCATCTCGGGCAGATTCACAGGACCGAATCCTACGTTTTCACCCGTATCCATTTTCATTTTTTTGAAGATCGACACAAGTGATGTGATAAGGACCTCCCCCCAGGATACCTTCGTTTTATCCCCGTTTTCCTCGAAAACATCCAGGACACGCAGATTCACGTCCAGATTCGCATCGGTATAATAGTCCACATCCACTTCTCTGACGTAAGCTTTTCGGTCATCGAAGTCCAGTTTCTCCACCTGGAACTGCCGGCCTTCATGCATATAGATGGCCTGTTCATGCAGCAGCATGGGAGCAGCAAAACGATCCATGATGCCAAGAAGACGCGGTTCTGGTTTCGTGATATCGACGATCGTGAAGTTTTCATTGCTGGCGGAGCGCAGGCTTATCCCTACGGCAGGGAAGTCTTCTGCAGACCAGTGGTAAGTCGTTCCCACATGATGGAGCACGCGGCTCTCTTCAAGAAAATCGAGCAGTTCCTTGACCTCCACACTGCCGAATGTCTCTCCATCCTTGAAAGGCAGTTCGTAGGCGGCGCATTTGAGATGATCCAGAAGGATATACAGGTTCTCCGGATGAATGAGTCCGTACTCCGGGCTCCTCTGGAAGAAATACTCAGGATGCGTGATGATGAACTGACTCATGGGAGAAGAGGATGCTACAAGAATCGTGAGGCTGGCATCCTTCCTTCGTCCCGCACGTCCGGATTCCTGCCATGTAGAAGCAATGGTGCCCGGATAACCGCAGATGACACAGGCTTGAAGCGAGCCGATATCGATCCCCAGTTCCAGAGCATTCGTGGAAACGACGCCAAGGATATCACCTTTGCGAAGACCCTGTTCGATGCCCCTTCTCTCCGTAGGAAGATAACCACCTCTGTATCCGCGGACAAGTCGGGGGTTGCCCAGCTTTCTGGCGGCAAGCTCCTGAAGCCGATGCACCATGACTTCCAGCTGGACACGGGACTTGGAAAAAACGATCGTGGAGATACGGTTCTCCAGCAGACGTTCCGCAAGTCTCTCCGTTTCGTGCATTGAGCTT
>JAEEJN010000016.1 GCA_016281935.1 Bacillota bacterium
ACAGACTGCATCCTGTTCGGAGGCTGGGCGGACGCCGAGAGGCAGATCGCATGTTTCGGTCCAGTATGGGAAGAGCCCGAATGGCCTCTCCGCTGGCTCGAGTGCAGATGGAACGCGAAGTTTGCGTCTCCCGGTCACCGGGATTTTCTGGGAGCACTCATGGGCCTCGGCATCAAGCGGGAAGCCGTCGGTGATATCCTCGCGGAAGAAGGAAAAGCTTATCTTGCGCTGCACGCGTCCGTAGCGGATTACGTCGCGTCAGGGCTGACATCCGCCGGAAAAGCGGCTCTGTCCTGTTCCTGGGCCGACGGTGAGACCATGAGGGAACGCAGGGCAGCCCTGAAGGAAGATGAGATCACCGTGACTTCGATGAGGCTGGACGCGGTCGTGGCCGCCGGCACCGGTCTCTCAAGAGCGGCCTCGGAACGCCTGATCGAACAGGGAGGCGTGAAGGTCGACCATGTTCCGGAACTGCGTCCGGACAAAAAAATCAGTGAGAAATGCCTGTTATCGATCACCGGCAGCGGGCGTCTCTATATTTTAGAAAACTGCGGTACGACACGAAGAGGCCGTCTGAGGCTGCGGATCGGTCGTCCGTACTAGAGAAATGGAGGAAAAAATGGCTATCACCCCCGAAATGATCAGTGAAAAGAGTTTCGCATCCGCATTCAGAGGCTACAATATGGACGAGGTCGATGATTTCCTGGATGAGATCATGGACGAGATGGAATCTCTGATCGCACAGAACAACGCTCTGAAGGAAGCTGCTGCCGCTCCCGCGGAAAACAACAGCGAAGAGATCGTCGCCCTGAAGGCCCAGCTGAGCGAAGTGCGCGCAGAGAACAAGGCGCTCGAAGGCGAACTGTCTGCCGTGACCGCAGACAACAAGGCTCTCGCAGCCCAGATGGCTTCCGCTTCCGCCGAGAACAAGGCGCTGTATGAGCAGATCGCCGCCAACGGCGGTGCCGCTCCCGAAGCTGCGGCTGAACTGGCCGAAGCCAAGTCCCGCATCATCGAACTCGAAAAGCGAATCGCTGTTCTGACCGCCGGCGGTGCTGCCCATGCTGCCGCTCCCGCGGAGCCTCAGGATGACCTGACTGCCGCGATCGTCGCGGCCGCCAAAGCCAAGATCGAGGAGATTGTGAACGAAGTCCGCGTTTCCGCCGATCAGGCCAAGGATACGATCCAGTCCAACACCGACGTTGCTCTGGCTCAGATCAAGTCCGATGCTGAAGCTGCCGGCAGCGAAGTCGCCGATACCCGCAGCCAGATCCATGATATCCGCGACCGTTATCTGAGCATGCTCCAGTCTCAGATGAAGGTCTTCTCGCAGCTGGGCGATGAGTAATCAGCCGCTCAAGCATGTGGCCGTGAAAGGTAAGAAGCTTCCGCTTCTTGCCTTTTTTGGCGTCATCCTTGTCTGTATCCTGATCGACCAGGTCACGAAATACTGGGCGGTGAACAGCCTGAAGGCCGTGGGAGACATCCCTCTGTGGGAAGGAGTTCTCCATCTGACCTACGCAGAGAATACGGGCATGGCCTTCTCTCTTCTTTCCAGACACACCTGGATCCTGACGCTCGTGACCGGGATCTTTCTCGCAGCCGCCCTTGCGGCGCTCATCTGCCTGCGCCGCAGGCTCCCCGTCTTTGTGATGACCGTAGGCGCCGTGATCGTGGGCGGAGGGATCGGAAACCTGATCGACCGCATGACGCTGGGTCACGTCACGGACTTCATCTATTTCAAGATCATCAATTTCGCCATTTTCAACGCGGCGGATTCCTTCGTCGTCGTTGGATGCGTCCTGCTTCTGATCTATGCTCTGTTCTCCAGAGAAGAACCTGCCGTGAAGCACGCCTCCGCGGAGAAGAAGAATGAAGATCAGAACTGATCCCGAGGCTCCGGGACAGCGGCTCGATGTTTTCATCTCCGGTGCTGCGGAGGGCGTTTCGCGTTCCTACGCGGAAAAGCTGATAGGGGAAGGGCGCGTCCTCGTGAACGGGAAGCGCGAGAAGCCTTCCTACAGGATCCGGGGCGGCGAAGAGATCGAACTGGATCTACCCGAGGTGCGTCCGCTGGAACTTGAGCCGGAGGACATCCCGCTGGACATCGTGTACGAGGACAGCGACATCCTCATACTGAACAAGCCCAGAGGCCTGGTCGTTCATCCGGCAGACGGGCATGATACGGGTACGCTCGTGCAGGCTCTGCTGCATCACTGCGGGGATCTTTCGGGAATCGGGGGTGTCCTCCGTCCCGGGATCGTACACCGCATCGATAAAGATACGACAGGGCTCCTCGCCGTCGCGAAGAACGACGCTGCGCATCTGAGCCTTTCCCGCCAGCTGGAAGACCATACCATGCACAGGCTGTACCTGGCGCTTGTGGAAGGCAGGATCCATGAAGACGGGTTCGTGGACGCCCCGATCGGCAGATCGCCCAGGGACCGCAAAAAGATGGCTGTCGTGGCTGACGGAAAGCCGGCCTACACGTCTTACCGTGTGCTCGAGAACTTCGCGGCAGAAACACTCGTGGAATGTTCGCTGCGCACGGG
The DNA here is from genome assembly GCA_016281935.1 of Bacillota bacterium. GTDB lineage: Bacteria > Bacillota > Clostridia > Christensenellales > UMGS416 > JAEEJN01. The sequence continues at coordinate 2,553 of JAEEJN010000016.1, forward strand.
GAGGACGCACCAGATCCGCGTGCACATGGCTTCGATCTCCCATCCCGTCGTCGGTGACACGGTCTACGGCTTTCGAAAACAGCGGTATAATCTGGACGGGCAGATGCTGCATGCGCATACGCTCATCCTGAAGCACCCTTCTTCGGGGGAGGAGATGACATTCCGCGCAGATCCCCCGGAAGATTTCAGAAAGCTGCTCGAGATCCTGCGCAAAAAGGGCTGAAAACACATCTGAAACGGGCTTTTCCCGCAGAAACGTCTTTCCGGACGTCCGAAGGGAAGAGCCTTTTTCATATCTCCGGAACAGTGCTCCGCATTCGATTATCCTTGAATTTCACGTATGGATTTGATATGATAAAACACAAGAAGAAACACTCTGACAGAAAGGAGACATTATGGCAGGCAAGCCTTCTTCATTCAGAATCATTCCTCTCGGCGGCGTGGATGAGATCGGCAAGAACATCACGCTGCTGGAGTATGACGGACAGATCCTCATCCTGGACTGCGGCATGGGGTTCCCGGATGAATCCATGCTCGGGATCGATCTTGTGATTCCTGATTTCACATATCTTATGCAGAACCGGGAACACATTGCCGGCATCCTCCTGACGCACGGCCATGAAGACCATATCGGCAGCCTTCCGTATCTGCTCCGTGACCTTGACGTACCAATCTACGGATCTGCCCTGACGCTTGCGCTTCTGGACGTCAAACTGCAGGAGACGGAAGTCCGTCAGGCCCGCATGATCCGCGTGAACCCCAGAGACCGTCTGAAGATCGGGTGCTTCGACGTCGAATTCCTGCGCATCACCCACAGCATCCAGGGCGCTCTCGCGTTCGCGATCCGTCTGCCCGTCGGCACCATATTCTTCACGGGCGACTTCAAGGTGGACTTTACTCCCGTGGACGGCATGCCCATGGATTTTACCCGCATGAGCGCTTTGGGCGAGGAGGGGGTCCTTCTCCTCATGGCAGACAGCACGAACGTCGGCCGGCCCGGGTATACGCTTTCAGAAAGGACGGTCCGTTCGAACCTCGATCCCTATTTCAGGCACGCCAAAGGCCGTATCTTCATCACGACCTTCTCTTCCAACATACACCGCGTCCAGCAGATCGTGGATCTTGCCCTTGAGAACGGGCGCAGGGTCTGCTTCTCGGGGCGGAGCATGGTGAAAGTCGTAGGCGTCGCGACGGAACTGGGAGAGCTCCATGTGCCTCCTGAGAAGATCGTTGACATCACGGAGATCTCGAACTATCCCGATCCTGAAGTCTGTGTGATCACGACGGGAAGCCAGGGAGAGCCCATGAGCGGGCTCATGCGCATGACCAACCAGTCCCATCCGTACGTCAACATCAAAACCGGAGATACGGTGATCCTGTCCGCGAAGCCCATTCCGGGAAACGAGAAGTACGTGAACCGTCTCGTGAACCAGCTTTACAGAGTGGGAGCGGACGTCGTCTACAGTGAACTTGCGGACGTCCACGTATCCGGACATGCGTGCCAGGAAGAACTCAAACTCGTCCATTCGCTCCTGAAGCCCAGGTTCTTTGTTCCGCTGCACGGAGAGTTCCGCCATCTCATGCTGCACCGTCAGCTCGCGATCGGGCTCGGAATGGATCCGGACCATATCGTGCTGCCCGAACTGGGCACTGCGATCGAGGTCACGCAGGACACGATCAGGGAAGGGGAAATGGTGCCGGCAGGATCGACGCTGGTCGACGGCTTCGGAGTCGGAGACGTAGGATCGGCTGTTCTGCGCGACCGGCGCCATCTGTCTTCCGACGGGCTGGTCGTCGTGGCCATGGCCATGGATACCTACCGCGGCCGTATGGTCGGGGATCCGCAGATCGTTTCCCGCGGATTCGTCTACGTGCGCGATAACGAAGACCTTCTGGATGACATCTCTTCCTACGTGAGAGATATAGTCGACAAACAGCCCAGGCTCACGGGCAGGGACTGGACCAATCTGAAGACGCTGATCCGCAACCAGCTCTCCCGCTATCTGTATGAAAGAACGGGACGTAACCCCATGATCCTTCCTCTGATCGTGGAAGTGGAGTGAGACATGGCACAAAGGGATCCGGAAGAACGTTCCTATGAGATCACGTCCGGCGTGTGGAAATTCCTGCGCGGGCTTCTGATCTATGCCGTTTCGCTGGCGCTCATCGCCGCGTTCGTGCTCCTTGCCGCGGACTTCGTGAAGACCCATTATCTGGATCCTGTCGACGTAAACGATGATTCTCCCGTCCTCGTCGAGATCCCGTACGGTTCGGGAAAATCCACGATCGCAAAGATCCTTGCGGGCAAGGGAGAGACCGGACAGGGTGAAGCGGTGATCCGCAGCGAAGGTGTTTTCAAGCTGTACGTGGACGTTATGGGCTATGCGAGCCGCATGAAAGCCGGTTCCTACGTCATGAACCGTACGATGACGATGGAGGAGATCCTGGAGAAGCTCAGCCACGGCGATGGACACAGCAACGTCACCAACGTCACGATCATCGAAGGCAGCACGGTCGAGGAAGTGGCCAGACGCCTATACAACAGCGGCATCATCTCGGCATCCGCCGATTTCCGGGATCAGTGCAATTCCCAGGAATACTTCAACTACAGCTTTATCGGTGCACTGGACGACGACAGGCTCGAACAGCGCCAGTACCTTCTCGAAGGTTATCTGTTCCCGGATACCTACGAGATCTATGTGGGGTCCTCTGTCGACACGATCATCCGGAAAGCCCTGAAGCAGTTCGGACAGATCTGGAACGAGGAGAAGAGGCAGAGGGCCGAAGAACTCGAGATGACGACGGACGAGATCGTGACGCTGGCATCGATCATAGAGAAAGAGGGGAGACCCGAGGATTTCGCGAAGATCTCCGCCGTCTTCCATAACCGTCTCAAACAGGGCATGCGGCTGCAGAGTTGCGCGACCGTGCAGTATATCCTCCGCATGAAACGCCTCAACCTCACGGATGAGGACATTTCCGTGAACTCACCTTACAACACTTATCTGAACGAAGGGCTCCCTGTAGGCCCCATCTGCAATCCTTCCGAGGAAGCGATCAAAGCGGCTCTGTTTCCGGACGAGGCCTTCCTGGAGGAAGGTTACCTGTATTTCTGCTCCCGCGATCCTATGGAAGGAACGCTGGCATTCGCAAAAACCTATGAGGAGCACCAGGCGAACGTGGAACGCTACCGCCCGCTCTGGATCGCCCATGACAGCACACTCACGTCCGGCAACTGACCGGACCTGTCCACCTCCCGTGCAGTCTCGGGAGGTGTTTTTGCCGGATCGGTACGGATCCGGAAGGACGCGCACGCAAGCGCGGAACGGGAAATGAAGCATCTGACAGAACCTCTGCGCTACTGCCGCAGCCTTACGGATATCGACGGAGATCTTCTTCGGTCCATCGGAGTGAAGACTCTTCTCGTGGATCTTGACAACACGCTCGTTTTCTGGCATACGTCCGACTGCCTTCCGGGAGCTTCCGATTGGCTGGAGGAGCGCAGACGGGATGGATTCGACGTGTATCTCTTTTCGAATGCAGGAAAAAAACGGGCTGAAAGTTTTGCGTCCGAACATGGGATCGGGATCCTGCCTTATGCGGGCAAGCCCTGGACGTGCCTGTTCCGGAATCTGTCGAAAAGGATCCGTGCCCCCAAAAGCGAATGGGCGGTGATCGGTGATCAGATTTATACGGATGTTCTGTGCGGGAATCTTATGGGTGTGAAGACGCTTTATGTTTTCCCGTACAGCGAGAGAGAGTGGTGGTGGACGCGTTTCGTGCGCAGGATCGAACGGTTTGTGCTGAAAAAAAGAGGGATCCTGTAAGGCGCAAAGCGGGCCGTATGCGCCTGAAAACCGAAAAAACAGAAGGGGACAGGTTGCCAAGGCCCCTTTCTCCTGTTATAATTGAACGGATGGAGGTTGACATGCAGAATCGTTTGCAGAGACTGATGGCGGCCCTGGAAGAACTGGGCGCCGACGGTGCGATCTTCCATGCTGTGGAAGACGTATGCTATTATTCCGGTTTTGACAACGACAGCCTCGCGGTAGTAGGCCCCAAAGGCCGGATCCTTATCGCGAACGCTCTTTATTTCGAGGCAGCGCAGCGCGCCGCCAAGGAATTCGAAGTCCGCAGCTACTACGGTGCGAGTTTCGCTTCTGTCCTGCAGGGTGCCGTGAAGGACTGCGGGATCACGAGAATGGCTTATCAGGAAGGCAAGGTCTTCCATGACCAGTACCTCGCTATGGAAGCCGCCCTTCCGGGCGTTTCCTTCGTGCCTATGGGCATCCTGGGCCAGAAACTCCGCGAAGTGAAGGACGAGACCGAACTTGCCAAACTGCGCGAAGCCTGCCGGATCACGGACTGCTGCTTCTGGGAATTGACGAAGATCCTTCGTCCCGGCGTGACCGAACTGGACGCCGCGACCGAACTTCAGTACGTCATGGCCAAGAAGTACCATGCGCAGCTCAGTTTTGAGACGATCGTCGCTTCCGGCATCAATGGATCGCTGCCTCACGCCGTTCCTTCCGACAAGGTCATGCAGGAAGGCGAGATGGTCACGGTCGATTTCGGAGCCATGTGGGAAGGCTATCACGCCGACATGACCCGAACCTATTCTCTGGGTGAACCGAGCGCCAAGATGCGCGAGATCTACGATATCGTCCTTGAAGCCCAGCTTGCAGGCGTCGCCGCGCTGCGTCCCGGCGTCACAGGCGCGCAGGCCGATGCGGCCGCGAGAGATCTTATCGCATCCCGCGGATACGGCGAACAGTTCGTCCATACTCTCGGACACGGGGTGGGACTCGAGATCCATGAAAGGCCCAACGTCAGCTACAGGGCCGCGGATCAGATCCTTGTGCCTGGGAACTGTGTAACGGTGGAACCCGGGATCTATCTTCCCGGTATCGGCGGTGTCCGGATCGAGGATACATGCCTTATCACAAAAGACGGTTGTGAGGTGCTCTTTGAAGCACCCAAGCAATTGCAAATCATTGGATAAAATGGAGGAGTACAGATGATTTCCGCAGGTGATTTCAAGAAAGGCGTAACGATCGAACTGGACGGCCAGGTGTTCACGATCGTGGACTTCCAGCATGTGAAGCCCGGCAAGGGCTCCGCCTTCGTGCGTACCAAACTGAAAAACATTATGAGCGGCGGCGTCGTAGAGCGCACCTTCAACCCCACGGACAAGATGGATCGTGCAGTGATCGAAACCAAGGAGATGGAGTATCTCTACAATGACGAAGAGCTGTACTACTTCATGGACAACGAGACCTTCGAACAGCTGCCCCTGGAAAAGGAACAGGTCGAAGACGCTCTGCCTTACCTCAAGGAAAACATGACCGTGACGATCCGCTTCTTCAAGGGGCAGGCTTTCAGCGTAGCACCGCCGAACTTCGTGGTCCTCAAGGTCGTCGCCACCGAGCCCGGTGCCCGTGGCGATACCGCCACGAACGTGCAGAAGCCCGCGACGCTGGAGACCGGCTATGTCGTGTCCGTCCCCCTGTTCATCAATCAGGGCGAAGACATCCGCATCGACACCCGGACCGGCGAATACATGGAACGTGCGTGATCCTCTGCTGAAACCAGACCCGGCAGCATGCTGCCGGGTTTTCTTCTGAAGAACGGAGTGCGAATGAACGCTCAGATCCGATCCATGACGACAGGAACCCCCTGGAAGATGATCCTGACCGTAGCGCTTCCTCTCATGCTCGGAAATGTCTTCCAGCAGCTCTATACCGTGGTGGACACCGCGGTCGTGGGCCGCGTCCTCGGTGTGTCTGCTCTAGCAGCGCTGGGGACCGTGGACTGGCTCAACTGGCTGTTTCTCGGAACGATCCAGGGACTCACCCAGGGCTTTTCCATCAAGATCGCCCAGGATTTCGGAGCGAGGGACGAAAAGAGCATGCGCCGTTCCATGGCCGCGACCGTACAGCTCAGCGTCATCGCGGCTGCCGTACTGACGACCGTCGCACTTGTCACGATACCCATGGTGCAGCGTTGGATGGGAACACCTCAGGAAGTCGCAGGCACAGCCCGTCTGTATCTTCGGATCCTTTTTGCCTCGATCCCTGTCACCGTGCTCTATAACATGGCCGCGTGCGTGCTGCGTGCCCTGGGAGACAGCCGTACGCCTCTGAGGGCCATGATCCTGTCTTCCGTGACGAACATCCTTCTGGATCTGCTCTTTGTGGCCGTGTTTCGCTGGGGTGTCGCTGGCGCTGCCGTCGCTACGGTCCTGTCGCATATGCTCGCGGCGGCTTTCTGTACCGTCGCCATGTTCCGGGTCAGGATGCTGATCCCCGGAAAAGGAGAGTGGGGCTGGGACGGAAAAAGGATCGCACTTCTGCTTCGCCTCGGGCTTCCCGTCAGTGCGCAGAACTGCATCATCGCCGTGGGAGGCATCTACGTACAGTCTGTCGTCAACGGCTTCGGAGTCGTGTTCATCGCAGGCTATACCGCGACGAACAAGCTGTATGGCCTTCTTGAGATCGCAGCCGTATCCTATGGATACGCCATGACCACCTATGCAGGTCAGAACCTCGGAGCCCGTGAGATTCAAAGGATCCGGACGGGCGTCCGGTCGGCGTGCGTCATCGGTATCATCACTTCCGTCATGATCTCGGCGGTCATGATCGTGTTCGGAAAATGGATCCTGCGACTGTTCCTGAGCGGGGAAGCTTCCGATGTGGAGAGCGCTCTTGAAACCGCGTACGCGTTTCTGAGGCTCATGAGCCTCTGGCTTCCCGTACTCTATCTGCTCCATGTGGTGCGGTCGGCCCTGCAGGGGCTTGGTAATACAGTCAATCCGCTGGTATCGGGTATCGTGGAGCTTCTGGCCCGCACGAGCGCAGCCTTTGTACTTCCCGGGTTCATCGGAGGACCTGCCGTCTTCTGGTGCGAAGTCCTCGCCTGGATCGGCGCCGACCTGATCCTGATACCCGGTTATTATATGGAAATGAGAAAGATCAACAAAAGAATCCCGGAGGAAGTCTCCGCATGAGAAAAACCCTGATCCTGATCCTTACAGCCGCGTTGCTTTTGCTGTCCTGCGCCTGCGCGTCCGGCAGGGCACCGATGGTGCCTGACAACCTGACGGCAGTCACGGCCAAGCCCGACCCGACGCAGACGGTCCAGCCCACTGAGGCCCCGACGCCTGAACCGACACCCGAACCCACGCCTGAACCGCCGCAGATCACGTATAAGCTGTGGCAGGGCGGAGAAGTTCCGGAGATCTATACGGCCGTCGAGAAGGAAGAATTCCCTCAGAACCCGCTGTTCGCATTCACGGATTATCTCGGTGTCGTGCGATACCGCACGCCGGTCCTGCGCGTGACGGTGCAGGGGGACGACGTCCTGCGTGAGACCGGATACACGGAGCCGGTACTGGATCCTGAGTGGACTCTCCCGGAAGAGCCTGTCTGGATTCAGCCGGAAGAAGAGAATCCCGGTGTGTGCATTCCTGTGGAGATCGACTGGGACATCTGGAAGACAAAGAACGCTTATCAGAAGACGGAGCTTACCGGCCATCTGTCCTATACAGATGAAAACGGTGAGACGAAGTATCTCGTTTACGCGAGCCTGGGCGGAGAGAATGCGGACTACTATCCCGCGGACGAGACGGGCTCTATGATCCCTGGATCCCTTCCTTCAGGGAGGACGCCTCTCGTGCCTTCATATTATCCCGACGGCACGCCCAAGGACGGTGACCGTATGATCGTTGTCTATCAGGGCAGCCAGAGCGTCGCAGTGTACGAGGGCATGCAGGGACAGTGGGAGCAGATCCGCGTCATGGCCTGCTCCACAGGCAGGATCACGCCCAACGGAGATTTCAGGCTGGGAGAACGCTACCGCTACCGCACTCTCTTCGGAGGGAAAGGCCAGTATGCCGTGCGCATCACGGGATATTTCCTGTTCCACAGCGTTCCCATCAATCCTTATGCAAGGGACGTGATCACCGGACAGTCCCAGATGTTCCTGGATCAGTATGAAGGCCTCGGTACCCAGATCTCCCGCGGATGCGTCCGCATGACGGTGGAAGATGCGAAGTGGGTCTATGATGAACTGCCCAGAGGCACGGCCGTCCGGATCACACGTTCATCCGGACCCCAGTGCCCCGAAGTGCCTCCGATCATCCATGAGGCACCGTATGTGACGGGAGACAACTTCGGCTGGGATCCCACGGATCCCGATCCGAACAACCCGTACAATATGACCGCGGAAGAGGTCGAACGTCTTCTGCATCCGGAGAATGAAACGAAGGATGAGGATCCTTCACAGGAAGGACCTCAGAGCGGCCAAGATTGACGCTCGTTCCGTTTCGGGGTACAATAAGGGAAATCAGGGGAGTGTTCCCCTTGTGAGGTGTTATCTATGCTTGATCGTGTAGCTTTTACTCTGTTCGGCGTCTGGAACGTCTACTGGTACGGGATCTTCATCGCGGTAGCCCTGGTCATCGGGATCGCTCTGATGCTGTACTCCGCGAAGAAGTCCGGTATGGATACAGACAACACCCTTGACGCGGTGCTGCTCGTGGTCCCGCTGGCCATCATCTTCGCTCGTGCACATTACGTCATCTGGAGTTGGAACGAGTTTTCCTTCTATCCTTTCCCGGAGATCCTGTACCGCATGGTCGCGGCCTGGGACGGGGGGATGGCCATCTACGGCGGTATCATCGGCGGCGTCATCGGCGTCGTGATCTATGCACGCTGGAAGAAAGTGCCTTTCCTGACAGTCCTGGACTGGATCGTTCCCGGTCTTGCACTGGGACAGGCGATCGGACGCTGGGGCAACTGGGTCAACCAGGAGGTGTACGGTCACGTTGTGACGAATCCGGCCCTGCAGTGGTTCCCGATGTCCGTCTGGATCGACCGTACGCAGGAATGGCACGCAGCCACCTTCTTCTATGAATCCATGGGCGATCTCCTCATCTTCCTTCTGCTGTTCTTCCTGATCCGCAGAAAGACGAAGAACAGGGGCGTCATGACGGCTTCCTATTTCCTGATGTACGGCATCCTGCGCGGCTGCCTTGAGGGACTGAGAAGTGAGGAATTCATCCAGAGCGCTCCCGGATTCCCCGTGAATCAGGTCCTGTCCTTCATCCTGGCTTTCCTCGCGCTGATCTTCCTCATCTATATCCTGAAAAACAAGGACAAGTTCCCGCTGTATGACCGCAAGACCGCTCTCGAAGAAGCGCGTCAGGCAGCGAAGGATGAGGATGAAGAGGAAGAAGACGAACCGAAAGAGAAGAAGGAACTCGGCGGATTCGTGATCGGCGGAGACGACGAAGAAGACGCGGCCCCTTCCGGTGATGAACCTGAAGACGCACCCGAAGAACCTTCCGAGGAAGCAGAAGCCGATGAGCCTCTGCCTGCCGAAGAGCCTTCTTCCGAAGAGGATGGACCCGCTGAACCGGTAGATCCGGAGAACAAAGCGGATAAAAAGGAATAAACGGAAAGGGATCCCTTGCTGAGGGATCCCTGCTATCAATTCACAGGAGGCGGATAATGAAAAGAAATATCATATGGGGAATCGTTCTCATTCTTGTCGGCGCTCTTTACCTTCTGAGCGTGGCAGGAGTCATTGTATTCAACGCCATGTATCTTCTGCCCATCGCACTTCTGGCCGTCGTCGCCTATATGCAGATCCAGTATTTCCGTGAGAACCGCATCGATACGGGCAAACCGATCGCAAGCGGACTGCTCCTTGCACTTGCCGTCATCTTTTTCTTCTGTGCCAAGGACGGGTGGGACGTCTTCAAGCAGCTGTATCCCCTGATCCTGATCGGCCTTTCCCTGGGCATCGTGGAAGAGATCATCACGCGTCAGGGCAAGTCGGGCAGCTGGGTCGTAGCTGCCGTACTGGCTGCTCTCGGCCTCGTGCTTCTCTTCAGTATCCGCTGGTCGGACATCTGGAAATACGGCATACCGATCGCTCTGATCATCGCCGGGATCTCCGTGATCTGGAATCCCAGGAAAAACAAATAAACTGACAGTAAAAGAACAGGAGGCCTTTCGTTGAGCACTCGCAATCTGACTATGATGACTGACCTGTACCAGCTCACGATGATGTACGGGTATTACAAAAACGGCATGTCGAAGAACATTGCCGTATTCGATGTGTTTTTCCGCCGTTCTATCCAGGATTCCCGCTATGCGGTCGTCGCCGGTCTGGAACAGCTCATCGAGTATATCGAGAACCTGAGCTTTGAATCGGACGATATCGAATATCTCCGCAGCCTCGATCTTTTCGATGAGGAGTTTCTCTCTGTTCTGGAACACTTTTCCTTCACCGGAGAGATCTACGCCATGCCCGAGGGCTCGGTAGCCTATCCCTACGAACCTCTGATTCGTGTCAAGGCTCCTGTCATGGAGGCTCAGCTGGTCGAAACTGCTATCCTGAACATCGTGAACCATCAGACGCTGATCGCGACCAAAGCGAGCCGCGTGGTATATGCTGCGGGCGACACGTCTGTGTTTGAGTTCGGACTTCGCCGGGCGCAGGGTCCGGACGCGGGCATCTACGGAGCCCGTGCTGCCATTATCGGCGGATGCAACGGCACGTCCAACGTTCTTACGGGCCAGATGTACGACGTGCCTGTCAAGGGCACGCATTCCCACAGCTGGGTCATGAGTTTCCCCACGGAACTGGACGCTTTCCGCGCCTACGCTGAACTGTATCCCGATAACTGCCTGCTGCTCGTCGACACTTACGATACGCTTCGTTCCGGCATGCCGAATGCGATCCAGGTCTTCAAAGAACTTAAAGCAGCCGGCCATGAGCCCGTCGGTATCCGCCTTGATTCCGGCGACCTGGCCTATCTCAGCAAGAAGGCCCGTCAGATGATGGACGAAGCCGGTTTCCCCAACGCCAAGGTGTTCGCTACGAACGATCTGGACGAACATTCCATCTATGATCTTCGGAGCCAGGGTGCCGCGATCGACGTGTGGGGCGTGGGCACGAGGCTCATCACTTCTGAAAACAACCCTGCTCTCGGCGGCGTCTACAAGCTTGCCGCAGAGGAGATCAACGGTGAAATGATCCCCCGTATCAAGATCTCTGAGAACGAGGAAAAGATCACGCTGCCCGGCATCAAGCAGGTCTATCGCCTGTACGGTTCCGACGGCATGGCCGTGGCCGACTACATCGCGCTGGATGAAGAGACCGTCGATACGGCCAAACCTCTGACGATCTTCGACCCCCGCGCTCCCTGGAAGCGGATGACTCTGACCGATTTCACTGCCAAACCTCTTCTCGTTCCCGTTTTCGTTGACGGGAAATGCTGCTATGATCTTCCGACACTTTCGGAGATCAAGGAATACGCCGCATCTCAGCTGAACACGTTCTGGGAAGAATACAGACGTCTGAACGTGCCTCACATCTACAAAGTCGACTACTCGCAGAAACTGTACGATCTGAGAGCACGCCTCCTGGAAGAGGGAAGACAGCACAGCTGATGACCGGCTGAACCGAAAAGCTCTCTGTTCATTCGATGAACAGAGAGCTTTTTTTGCCTTTGCGCGGCGAGTGAGATCGAAGAAGTTCACTGGGCAAGCATGAAACGCTGAACGGTTCGTTATAGGAAAAGCAGGCCGTTTGGCCTGCTTAAGTTCAGAATGGGGAGGTTCTGCGGAAACTAAGTGTTTCCGTCATTGTTGTCCGGATCGCCCGTCAGAGGTTCCAGAAGCTTATAGAGATCGTCCAGTGTGCTGCGCAGGCTGTTGTATGCGCTCGTAATATCCGCCAGCTTCGGATAGGTCGTTTCGTCCATATAACTCCTCAGCGAGGCGGCCTGGCTGCTGATCCTGTCCTTCCAAGAGGAGTTCAGGAAGAATCCGTACTGATCCAGGACGGAATCCGCCTCGCGGAGCAGGGTGGAAGCGCTCTGACGCATCTTGCGGACTTCTTCCTGTTCCTTGGCCCAGGCTTCCGTATGGATCGGGCAGTAATAGTATTTGGCCCCGCTCTGTGCGAGAGCGGCAAGCTCGGTGTCGTTGGCAGGTTCCTGCGGAGCTTCCAGGACCGCATTGGCAAGGTATTTGGTCAGGATCTCTTCGTTGACTGTACGGAGCGTGGAGTTGTCGGGTACGATCACGAGGGAATGGACCTCATGCGTCTCTTCCGGGCAGTAATGAGTGGCTAGTACACCGGAGTCTTTGCAGAAGGTGTAGTCCTGATGCAGGTTGCAGAAGCGTGTCGCATCCGTATAACAGTAGTCCGTCGCGATCTCCCGGCCTTCGCTGTCGTGCCGGCAGGCTTCTGTCGCAAGAAGACCGGAAACAGGGCAGATCTCCTTCTTCACGAGGCCGAGAGATTCCGGTGTCGTATCAAGAACAGCTTTGTCCTGCAGTCCTTCATGGATCTTTGCCATGTAGGTCTGCCAGAGAGGCGCGGCGTCGCTGCCGCCGGAAGCGCCGTTATAAAGCGGTTTGAAGTTGTCGTGGCCGATCCAAAGCGCGGATACGTAATAACCCGTATAGCCCGCGAAGAACACGCCTCGTGAGTCGTTGTTCGTGCCCGTCTTGCCCGCGACGGTGATGCCCTCGATCTGAGCGCTTCTGCCTGTGCCGGTTCGTACGGCTTCGCTCAGGATATCCGTGAGGAGCCAGGAAGTGGTGCGGCTGAAGACCTCATGGCGGATCTGCGTCTGGGAAGAATCAAGAATGACTTTGCCCTGTGAATCCACGACCTTCGTAAAGGTCACGGGTTCAAGATAGGTCCCGCCGTTTGCGATGGCTCCGTATGCGCCTGTCATCTCCATGACCGTGATGCCGGAAGTGCCCAGGGAAAGCCCGGCAGGGTCTTTGTTGATGCCGGATTCGCTGATGCCCAGTTCCAGCAGGGTCTGATAGGCCGTATCGATCCCGACTTCCTCAAGGAGGGTCCGGGCGGCCACGATGTTCAGAGAGCGCACGATACCGGTCCTCAGCGTCGTCATCCCGTAATAGGCGGTCGATCCGCCGGAAGGATAGCCGGAGGAGGAGACCCATCCCTGGATGGGAGAGGGGAAGTTCGCGACCGTGTATCCGGGAGTCAGTCCCTTTTCAAACGCGGGGCCGTAGACCGCGATCGGCTTGATGGACGAACCGACAGGCATCCTGGAGACGCGGGCGCGGTTCAGGGTCTTGGCTGCTGTCGGAGCCTGCCGGCCTCCGACGATCGCCTTGACGTAACCGGTATGGTAATCCATTACGGCAGTCGCTGCCTGCGGCTGATCTACCGTATACTGGGTGCCGTCGGCATTCGTATAGATGATCCTGACGTCCGATTCATTGGCGGTCATGGGATACTTGTTCCAGCTGTACAGCGATTCCTCGACCGCATGCTGGACCGAAGGTTCCACGGTGAGATAGATATGATAGCCGGAACTGCGCAGTTCGTTTTCCACACTGTCGCGGTTGGTCTCATTGTCTTCAAGCCCACGTTTCCGAAGCATGTGGGTGATCACGTCCTCCATCGCGTATTCCACGAAGTAGGGCATATCGTACAGGGAACTGTTCTCACCGACGGGGTTGATGTAGACTTTTTCTCCCAGAGCCTTCTCGTATTCTTCCAGCGTGATCTTATCGTTCTTGTACATGTTCCGGAGAACAAGATCCGTACGGTTGTCAGTGCGTTCGGGTTTGTTCTTCGTATAGTAATTGGAACGGGGATTATACAGGCTGGGACTGTTGGCGATGGATGCGAGCATGGCGCATTCGCGAAGCGTCAGCTGATCCAGGTCTTTTCCGAAGTAATCCTTAGCCGCGGCTTTGACACCGTAGTTCCCGCTCCCGAGATTGATCGTGTTGAGGTAGGCGGCCAGGATCTCCTCCTTGCTGTACTGCTTTTCCAGCTGTACCGCAAGGTATGCCTCCTGAAGCTTGCGCTTGTATGTCTGTTCGGACGAGAGGACGCGCATCTTGATCAGCTGCTGGGTGATCGTGCTGCCGCCCTGAGTGGAAGAAGAGGTCAGATTGTTAAGAAAAGCTCCGGCGATCCGCTTGAGATCGATCCCGTTATGATAGAAGAAACGTTCATCCTCGATCGATACGATCGCATCGACGAGATAGGCGGGAAGCTCCTCGTAGGTCGCGTTCGTGCGGTTTTCAAGGCCGGCATATGTCGTGATGAGCGTGCCGGCGCTGTCGTAGATGAAAGAGGTCTGGCTCTGATTCTCGATCTTGCTGATATCGAGCTCAGGCACTGTGTTCGTGTAGCCTTCGAACAGACCGAATACAGCGCCGATTCCGGTCACTCCGAGGATCAGGAAGGCAAACAAAAGAAGCTTCAGCGACGTGAACAGGACGCTGAGGGCGAAATTGCGCTCCCGTTCCCTGGGAACGAAGACGGGTCCCCTTGTGCGGGCGGAGCCTGAAGACACGGAACGGACGCGCGGTTCCTTGACGGAAACGCCGGACTTGCCGTTCTGGGAACGTCTGGCTGCGCGCTTGGTACCGGGACCACGCGAAGAATCGCTCATGCCTGCCTCCTTCTTATTTGATATGCACTATTGTAGTAGATTTGAAGAAGAAAATCAAATGAGTGCTGTCAGACGACCGAGGATGAAAATCAGGATTGCGGACATGAAAACTCTTGCGGTTCCTTCTCCAATCGTGTACACTCACAATGAAAGCGGAGACTGTATGGAGGTGATAGGAATGAGATATCGTGAATGTGCGGGTGGCATCGTATTCCGAGGGGAAGAAGTCTTCCTGCTCTGCAATGAAAAGAACGAATGGGTCTTCCCCAAAGGCGTGGTCAGAGATTCCGATCTCCCGAGCCTTACGGCTCTGAACCGTGTTCGTGCCGAAGCGGGTCTGGAAGCCGAGATCATAGGAGAAGCGGGGACCACGGCGTACGAATTCTACTCCATCTCCCGTAAATGCCCCGTGCACAACAGTATCCGCTGGTATGTCATGACGAGCCGGGACGAAGCGCACGTGGGATACAGCGAAGGTTTCGTCGCGGGCGGCTGGTTCACGGAAGAAGAAGCCGCTGTGCGGGTGACCTATACACAGGACCGGGAACTGCTGCAGAAAGCATGGGAGATCTACAGGGAAAAACGGTGAATCCGGGCCTTTCCTCTTGGCACGGAACGCTGAATATGCTATAATGACTTGTCAAAAACTTTAGAACCGAGGAGTATACCATGTCCGGACATTCCAAATGGGCTACAATGCACCGCAAGAAGGAAAAGACAGACGCCGCGCGCGGCAAGGTCTTCACGAAGATCGGCCGTGAGCTCGTGGTTGCTGTCCGTGAAGGCGGCGGACCGGATCCCAATTCCAATTCGAAACTGAGAGACGTGATCGCCAAGGCGAAAGCTGCCAATATGCCCAATGACAATATCATGCGTTCCATCAAGAAGGCTACGGGCGAAGGCGGCAATATCCAGTACGAAGAAATCGTTTACGAAGGCTACAGCGTGGGCGGCGTCGCCGTCATCGTGGAAGTCACGACCGACAACCGCAACCGTGCGGCTGCCGAGATCCGTCATCATTTCGACAAATCCGGCGGATCGCTCGGCGCTTCCGGATGCGTGGCCTGGATGTTCGACCGCAAAGGCGTCATCACGATCGACGACTCGACGGTAGAAGATGAGGATGAGCTTATGATGGCCGCTCTGGACGCCGGCGCCGAAGACGTGAACCATGATGCCGACGAATTCGAGATCGTCACGGATCCCGCCGATTTCTCCACCGTGCGCGAAGCTCTCGAAGCTGCCGGTTATACCTTCACGAGCGCCGAGATCAGCCGCATCCCGCAGAACACCGTTGCGCTGGATGCCGAGGGTGCCGAGAAGCTGAACCGTCTGCTCGACATGCTGGACGACAGCGATGACGTTTCCAACGTTTACCACAACGCGGAAATGCCCGACGAAGACGAGTAACAGATACATGCATGCCGGCCGTGAGGCGACTCAGGGCCGGTTTTTCATGTCCGGAGGTCTTCGGACTTTTCCGAAATCAGGCCCCGGATTTGACGAAAACACATGAATCGTCTATCATAAAGCAAAAGGAAAGGGGGAGGACCGTATGACGATACTGGGACTGGATCCCGGACTCGCGATCGTGGGTTTCGGAGTCGTCGAAACGGACGGTTACGACGTCGTTCCCGTGAACTACGGCATCGTAGAGACGACGCCCGATATGACGCTCCCCAGGAGGCTTTCCGTCATCTATGAGGACGTACAGACGATCATCCGCGAATACCGTCCGGACGCGATCGCTCTGGAAGAACTCTTTTTCTATCACAATATCACGACAGGCGTAGACGTGGCGCAGGCCAGGGGCGTTGCCCTGATTGCCGCTGCGAACGCCGTGACGGACGAGCAGCTTTTCGAATACACCCCCATGCAGATCAAACTGGCCGTCTGCGGATACGGGAACGCCGATAAGGCGCAGGTCCAGGAGATGGTCAGGACCATCCTGAAACTGGACAGGATCCCTCGACCGGACGACGCGGCTGACGCGCTCGCCGTGGCGATCTGCCACGCCCAGTCCCTGCAGTTCGCATCCCAGTATACCATTCGTTAGGAGGCAGCATGATTTCTCTTGTGACCGGGACCGTCCGGGACAAAACAAAGGACAGCGTCGTGCTCATGACAGCGGCCGGCGTAGGCTTCGAACTGCTGATCAGCACGCGCACGCTGGCCGAACTGCCGGAAGAAGGCAGAGAAGCTACGCTCTATTCCTATCTGGCCGTCAGAGAGGACGCCGTGAACCTGTATGGTTTTCTGACGAGGGAGGAAAAGGAACTTTTCCTTTCCATGATCACGGTGTCCGGCGTAGGTGCGAAGATGGCGATGGCAGC
>JAEEJN010000067.1 GCA_016281935.1 Bacillota bacterium
ATCGCGCAGGAACCACCTGTTCCCATTCCGAACACAGAAGTTAAGCTGCGCAGAGCCGACGATACTTACCTGGAGACGGGTCGGGAAAATAGGACGCTGCCGGATCCCATTTGCCGGAGCACTAGAAATGGTGCTCCGGTTTTTTTGATGATAACGCGGAAATGAAAACATAAAAAAATTAATGAAAAACATAAAAATATTATTGACATGCATAGAACGCATGATTATAATGAAATCATCCGGAAGATGAACGTCAGCGCGCGGCGGGAATCTCCAAGTATTGATAGGAGGCGCAATGATGAATAAGGAGAGTGCCATCGCTAAGATCCGGACGATGGGAAAAGTCGGTTATATTTCTGCATGGATCATAGGAGTACTGGAAGCTTTCAGCATACTTATGCTTGTCATCTCTCTGATTGTGTTATCAGTTCTTCCTGCGAATCTCGTGAACTTTACATTTGAGGGAGGAGGAAATATCGTAATCGATGTGACTGGTATGCCTGGGAGCGCAACAGTACTGAACACCGATGTCGAAACCCTGAATGAAAAAGATATCGAAAAAGCCTTTGCAAAAATGAAAGATGGTCTGCAGATTGACCTCGGCGGAATGAAGATGCAGATGAAAGATGCTGAGATTAGACCTGGAGGTGTCGCTCTCAAAGGTACAATCGAGAGCTACACTTACAATCTTCGGGATCTCAGAAGGCTTTTGCTTTCGCCTATTGTGATTCTCATATTAACGCTGATCACGACTGTGTTTGCCGGCTTGCTTTGCAGATCCATACGGGACTGCGGCTCACCTTTTGACGGCTCGGTGATTCGAGGAATAAAAGCACTTGCGTATTCATTGATCCCCTGGGTCATCATCGACTGGATGCAGGAACTCATCACTCTTCCATACACGGGTACACACAACTTCACGATTGATCTGAGTGTTGCATGCATCATTCTTATCGTACTGGGATTGGCCTACATTTTCCAGTATGGTGCGGTGCTGCAGCAGGAATCAGACGAAACATTGTAAGGAGGTTTCCATGGGACATATCATACTGCGTCTCGACCGTGTGATGGCGGACAGGAAGATGAGTCTGAAAGAACTGTCTGACAGGGTAGGGGTAAGCAATGTGAACCTGTCCAAAATGAAAACCGGTAAGATCTCTGCAATCCGGTTTTCAACACTGGAAGCGATCTGCGAAGCGCTCAGCTGCCAACCAGGTGACATACTTGAATACTCCCCGGACGGAGAACAGTGAAAGCAGGGCCCCACGATATGTGGGGCTTTTCTCGTCTTGACATAAAGACAGAATCATATATACTTCTAGTCATATGCTTGGACACAGCAGATCGGGGGAAAACATGCTGAATATCGTACTGGTTGAACCTGAGATTCCTCAGAACACCGGAAATATCGCACGGACCTGTGCGGCGACCGGCTGCCGGCTTCATCTGGTGGAACCTCTGGGGTTTGAGATTTCGGACAGAACACTGAAAAGAGCAGGGCTGGACTACTGGCATCTGGTGGAAGTCATGCGATACTCGAATTGGGGCGATTTCACTGCGAAAAACCCCGGAAGATACATGTACCTGTCAACGAAAGCCGGACAGACATATACAGATGCATCTTTTCGGGATGGCGACTATCTTGTTTTCGGAAAGGAAACGAAAGGTCTGCCTGAAGATCTGCTTAAGAGCGATCTGGAACACTGTTTCAGGATACCTATGATCGAAGATGCCCGAAGCCTTAATCTCAGCAATGCTGTTGCAGTAGTTGCTTATGAAGCACTCAGGCAGCTGGGGTTTCCCGGATTGAAAGGATTCGGTAAACTCAAAGAAGGCTGATCTTGTTTCACCTTGACATGAATGAGGTTCGGCGATATACTTTCAATATTCGCCGGTGTGATGGAATTGGCAGACGTGACGGACTCAAAATCCGTTGGACTAATCATCCGTGTGGGTCCGAGTCCCACCACCGGCACCACAGAACAACCCTAATCTTGATACGAGATTGGGGTTGTGACTTTTTTGGCTTTAGGCGTTGATTTCACGGCGTTTCCAGGAAAGCATCGTATCGAGTAGACACTTTAAGATACGCACCATAGTCTCATATCCTCTGCTCCCCATGGGCTACTGGTATACGATGAAATTAAGATCGTATGCCAGTAACCGAGTATCGTATGGCAGTAGCCGCCATCGTATATGAGTTGTTTTTTTCAGTACGCTACCATGTTTTGAAACAGATGGAAAAAGCATGGATGTCTACATCGCCTGCAAATGAAGAAACGTCAGGAAATGAGGATAGCAGAGATGACGGATGATCCAAGCTTGCTCTTTTGACGAATGTTGAAGTCGACACCTTCTTTGAATAAGGTTTTGTGACCGAAGAGAGGAAAATGTGACTATGGCTGCAGCGTGTAATCATTGATGTTGGGTCACATTTTCCCGGGCTTGGTCACATTACTTCGTCAAAGCTGTGACCATGGTCACATTGTATTGAGACAATAGTTTCTATCCAATACAGAACGCTTGTTATGATACGACAGGCGTTCTTTTTATATGCTTTCCATTTGAAACGTTCTCATGTATAATGAACATATAGATTTGTTTGCATGTGCATTCCGGGCGTCAATCCGTTTTCCGTATGGTTGCGGTCAGGTATATCCACAGTGATCGTATGATTTCATATACAGGTTGGACGCGCCGAATGGCGGATCAGACAAAGCGGATCTGTTCTGTATTTGCAGTCAAAGGAATCGTAACGCATTGCGCTGACAGAATCTGTCCGGGACATCAAACGCGCCAGATCCGAAAAAAGAAAACGAATGGAGGCTGTACGATGGTTAAGGATCCATCCATCAAACTGGGAAGAGAACCGCATATCCCCTACAGGAAGAGAGTATGGACAAACAAGGAGTTCAGTCCTGAACTGTGTGACAAGCTGAATGACGAGTATTTCTTCAGCAGATATCCTAATCCATTGGACAATCCGCCTCCTTTTCATTCAAAGCTTACTGATTACGGTGAGAGACCTTACTGGTCCCCAGACGGTAAAAAGATCGCCTTTATCGATCATCGTTATGGAGATGTCTGCGAGATCGACATGGAGACCCGTGAAATCAGAAACCTCACCAAAGACCTTGGTGAGCACCACTCATTCTGGCGTGTCCTGTATCTTCCGAACAACGATTATATCTTAATAGGACCGAAGGAATTCAAGGACACCTATGTCAGCCGACGTGTGGAAAATGAACTGTGGTGGATGGACAAGGATGCCAAGAATCCGCCCCGTCCTCTCGGACTGCGTATTTTTGAAGGCATCGGTGTGTCCAAGATCGCCAACCGTATCACATACGCCATCAACGGTGAACAGTATCCGGAAATCGGGGCACCGGATGCATACGAATGTCACATTACTGAAATCGAATACGGACCGGATGGACCGTATTTCGGAAAAGACCGGGTGTTTTATCGAACTTTCGGCGGATTCAATCCCGAACCGCAGGATTTTCTCGCGAATGATACTCAGGTGCTTATGGCAGAGTATTATGATAATCTTCCCGACGTAGCTCCGGAAAACTGGTATACGTCTACCAAGATCGTGGATACTCTGACGGGTAACGTTAAAATGATTATTCGTGAGAACGGAGTACACAACGAGTGCGAAGGGATATTTCCGGACGAAAAGTACTGCTGCCTGGAGTCTTTCAAAAGTTCGGATCCCGGTCTGCGCAATAAAGACATGTACATGGTCAAACTGGACGGCAGCGGAGATCTGATACCCCTGACGCGTCTTCCCATGCCCTGGTCTGCTCGTAATTCCAATGTAAGCCCCGATGGGAAAATGCTTGTATTCATGATGAGCAATCCTCATACAGACGGCGGCGGCCTTGGCCTTGGCCTTCTGGATCTGGAGGCATGGTGGAATAGCGATGAGTCAAAGAAATGGCAGAAAGCTATTCCCTGGAAAGATTTTGACTGACACTGAACCTGTAACAGCTTCATATAACAGAAAGGCGCATACGGACAAAGCTCGTATGCGCCTTTTCTTCATCCTGCCTTCATCATGAAAGAGGTCAGTTGTCTGATGAGCGAAAACCTTTGCGGTACTGTATCGGACTCGTGCCCCAGTGCAGACGGAAGGCATGTGAGAACTTGCTGGCATTCTCATATCCGCAACTGTTGGCGATTGCAAGGATCGGCATTCGAGTTTCTGTCAGCTGACGGGCAGCCCACTGCATTTTGGATCCGCGGATATAACGGTACAGAGAAGTACCGAAAACCGCTTGAAATGCAGATTTCAGATGTGTAGGGGAGATGTGGAAAGTTCTGGCCAGTTCAGGAATCGTGACATGACGATCTGTATGAGACATGCAGTATTCTGCAGCCTCGTGTGCAACCGCCTTCTGAAGAGAAGAGGGCGGCCTGATCCTGGAAGACAGATGGTTCATATCCATGGATAGATTGTATCAAAGAATATATGTCTTTTCAAGAGATAGAAAATTCATGTGACTTTTTTGGACAACAATCCATGAATTGTCGATTTCAGGAATTAACATGCAATACTGTTAACTATGATTTACAGCAATCGGATATTGGGTTATAAATGATTCATCGAGATGTATGGATCAGAATTGGAAAGTCTATAACAGAATTCACACGAGACGCTAACGAAAAGATGCTGGTATTTCCCTGAAATAGGGGAAAAACATGAATCCTGTTTCATGCATTGCCTTTCCGGGCTCAAGCGGGCAGAGAAGAATACTGTGAAAGAAGACATATAGAATCATGGTGTCTATTCATGAGAATAAGCGAACAGACTCAATGCAGACGGTGAAAAGAATAGAGCGTGGAATCAAGATTTGAGTTTAAAGAAAGTAACTAATTTACCACAACAGTAACTTGAATAACATTGTCATTCATGGTAATATACATACGTAATTTTTCTTCGGAAAAAAACAAGGAGGTCAGAATGCCTACGAATAAGTATGAGGTTCTGAAACTGGAAAACCAGCTGTGTTTTCCTCTGTATGCCGGTTCTCGTGAATTGATCAAGAAGTATTCCCGTATTCTTGAACCTCTCGATTTGACCTATACGCAGTTTATCGCCATGGTCGTACTGTGGGAGAAAAAGTCCATGACCGTCAAGGAGATGAGTGCTAAACTGTATCTGGATTCAGGAACCCTTACGCCCCTCCTGAAGAAGCTGGAAGCCAAAGGCTTTGTGGAGCGTGCCCGTTCCAAGAAGGACGAGAGAAATCTCATCGTGACCATCACGAAAGAAGGCATGTCTCTTCGCGATAAGGCGCTTCCCATGCCGGCCAAGTTTGCCACCCTTTCAGGCCTTGATGAGGAAGAGTCCAAGGAATTGTATCGGCTGCTTTACAAGATCATGGATTCCGAAGAGTAATCAATCCGGACACGAATCAAAACTGCCCTTGAAGCATGAAAGGTTTCAGGGGCAGTTTTATTGAGATTACAGGCTATAACAGAGTCTCTGTTCCGTTATCCGGATCATAGAAGCATTCTGAAAGCTGTGGATCGTGCATCATTCGCACTACGGTTTCCATTCCCTGAGCCAGGGGCAGAGAAAGGAATTCTTCTTCCGTGACCCATTCAAGGCTTCCTTCGTCGGATGCGCAGAGCGTTCCGCTGAAATCGGTACTGGAAAAAAGGAAAACGATATAGCGCCCGTTCTCGGGAAGCGACCAGTCATAGATGCCTCGAATCATGGCTTTTCCTATATGAAGCCCTGTTTCTTCATATACTTCGCGTCGGACCGATTCGATCAGGCTTTCTCCCGGTTCAATATGTCCGCCGGGGAAAGTGACGCCCGGATAATCCGGTGAGTTCTTGTGCAGTGCCAGGATCCTGCCGTCATTTTTCTGAAGCATACACATGTTAGTCAGGATGACAGGGTTCATTGAGGACTCCTTTGTTGGCCGATGTTCGCGTATGGGATGACTTGGTAACGATACACAGCAATCTCCAGGCGGTATATTGTACAAAATGGTTTGCCTGAGAGACCTCTGCAGCGACAGAATAGCACATGTCTCTTCCGCAGACAAGCCTGAACTTTTTCCGGCCTTCAGAACCCCGTGCGGAAGCGTAGCATTTCCCTGCTGTTATGTGCGATGGAAAGACCTGGATCGGAATCGCTTCGTAAAGAAACAGCTCAGAGAAACACTGTTCTCTGAGCTGTTCAGTTATCTGAGGTTTTCAGCAGACTGCATCGGAAACCGATTCAAAACCTGTGGAATATCTGGTGGATGCGATCAGCTGATCTTGACGTTCCTGGGGTTTCCTTCCAGATAGGCATCCACATTGCCGAAAGCAATCTTGGCTCTTTTGACCATGGACTCTTTCGTTGCGAACGCGACATGGGGCGTCGTGATGATATGCTTTGCGTTCAGCAGAGGATGATCCGTCGGAACAGGGGGCTCCATTTCATAGACGTCCACACCGGCGCCGGCAATCCGGCCACTGTTCAGTGCATCTGCAAGAGCCTGGCTGTCAACGATAGGACCGCGGGCACAGTTGATGAGAAGTGCAGTGGGCTTCATTCTGCCGATCATGTCTGCGTTGACCAGCCCCCGGGTTGAATCGTTCAACGGACAGTGCAGTGATACGATATCACACTTGGCAAAGATCTCTTCCAGACTTGCGGCGGTACCCAGAGCAAGAGCGCGTTCGGAGGGATGCGGTGTGCTGAAGAGGATCTCACAGCGGAATGCTTTCAAGATTTCTGCAAGCCGGCATCCGCAGGCACCCATACCGATGATACCGACGGTCTTGCCAAGGAGTTCATTTCCTACGAGACCGTCTTTCGTACCGCCTGCCTTGCAGGCAGCATCCACGGGGAACACGTTGCGCAGGAGCGAAAGCACCATGCAGACGGCCAGTTCAGCAACAGAATCATCCGCATATCCGGCAGAATTGCTCACAGTGATTCCCATCTCGCGGGCAGTGACGGCATCCACATGATCGATGCCGGAGAAACCGACGGAGAGGTACTTCAGCTGCTTCATGCCCAGGAGAGCTTCGCGGGGGAGAGGCTGATTGCCTTCGATAACGATATCAGCATCCGCGCAGCGGCGATGGATCTCTTCGACATTTGTGTCTTTGGTGGAATAGGCCTTGAATGTGTGACCGGCAGCAACCCAGGGAGCTGAGAGTTCTTTGATCAGTTCGTCAGAGACGGACAGGGGCTCGAGCAAAACGATTTTCATCTGATTGTCTTCCTTTCTTGGATATCGTTCAGATTATATCATAGAATGCTTTTGAAGGAAAGCATGCAGCCTTTCAGCTCAGGAGCTTACGTTGCTGCAGGCGTCTTGTCTTTTCCTTGGAATCATGGTATTTTGTGGGAAAGGAGATGTGCCATGAAAGTGATCGTGATCGGAGCCGGCGCTTCAGGCCTTGCGGCAGCAGCGAGCCTTGCCAAAATGGGTGCACGGGTTACAGTCTATGAGAAAAATGCGGCAGCAGGCGGCGTCTTAGCTCCTGTGCTTGGGGAAAAGTTTGAGTGGAGCAGACCATACAGTCTGCAGCGATTCCTTCCGGGCCAGTTTTTTGCTCGCTGGATGGACGAACTCGGGTGTTCGGTCCCTGCTGTACGTATTGAACAGCGCTATTGCTTTCCGGAATTCACAATAGCAAAACCTGACGGAGCAGCGCCGGGATGGCTGGATAGACTCTTGGAGGAACGGTTTCCGAAAGAAAGAAGAGGTCTGAAACGTTTTTCTTCATTCTGCAGGTGGATGCGTACGATCGCTTCTGCTCAGGAGAAGATCGAATTCAGTCAAAGCGTCGCTCTGAAACGTTCCGTGATTTGGAATTATCTTTTCATCAGCCGGTATGTGGATCTGAGGGCGGATGCTCTGATAGACAAGTTCTTCAGAGATGAAGAACTGAAGAAGATCCTTCTGTCTGTCCTGATCGAAAAGGGAGTTGAACCCGGTGATTTTTCCGGGATCGGACTTCCTCTGCTTTGGAGTGAAAGCCTGTTCGACTCTGAAGAAACGCTGGAACGCTCTGATGAACTGCAGGAAACCGGGATCTGTCATATTGAAGGCGGTAGTGAAAAACTGATCCGGGCACTGTCTGATACGATCCTTGCCAAAGGCGGGACCATCCTGACAGGGAAAGCAGTCCGTCACGTGGAGATTGGAAAAAACTCTGTGAAAAGGGTCGTTCTGGAAGACGGAACGGAAGATAAGGCGGACGAAGGAGAGGCACTTGCCGTCGTTATAACGGGAGATCCCAGAGAAAATCTCCTCAAAACGGTGGGGAAAGAACATCTTCCGCCTGACACTCTGGAGACGCTGGAGGGACAGAAACTGCGTCCGAGCGCATTCGCTGTACATCTTGGCCTGACTGGAGACCTTGGATGCGGCAACAAAGTGACTCATGTATACATAGATTCTGCCGAGACGACAGCACGCAGTCTGCGCGATGGCAGTTTCGATCCTGAGCATCAGGGATACATCCTGTATTCGTCATCAGCATGGGGAATGAGGGCTCCGGAAGGAAAAAGCAGCCTTTCCATCCTTGCTTTTGCACCCAGACACGCAGCCGGGATCGACTGGAATCATGACCGGGATCGTTTGGCGGATGAACTGATAAGACTTGCGGAGAGACAGTTTCCCGGAATCAGCACGATGATCGAGGAGCGCGTGATAGAAACACCGGAAGACTATGCCCTGATGGGAGATGCGTCCGGATGTGTAGGAGGTCTTGCGCCGGATGCGGGGACAGACACACTTCCGCATACGCTGGAAGGGATTCGAGGACTGTATCTGGCAGGTCAGTACACGGGAGGAGGCGGAAGCGTCGGCACCGTCATGCGCGGAGCCTGGCAGACTGCAAAAACGATCGAATCTGACTATTACCTGGATGCAGTGCGTGAAGGCGATGAGGATGACACGGAGGAACTTGACGGCTGAGCTGAATCACAGAAGCAAAAACGGTATCCCGATGGAGATTTCGGGATACCGTCCGATTTTATAGCCAGAATCCGCGGACAGCGTCAGACGCTGCTCAGCCGGCTTCGGATTTTCTGCATGCGTGCATCCAATTCCGCGCTGGTCTGCGCACAGGCTTCCAGTTCTGAAGAAAGATACTGCAGTTCTTCTTCCGGAACTGTTTTTTTGTAACGAAGCTTGTGCTCCAGACTTGCCCAGAAATCCATGGCGATCGTCCGAAGCTGGACCTCTACATACATCATCTTCTTGCCGTCTTCCGTAAAAATCGGGACCTGGACGAGCAGATGAAGGCTTCTGTAGCCGTTCGGCTTCGGTTTCTGGATATAATCTTTCCGCTGGACCAGTGTGATGTCGTCCTGTTCGAGAAGACAGTCGGCAAGCCGGTAGATGTCATCGATGAATGAACAGATGACTCGGACGCCGGCAATATCCCTGACGTTCTCGAGCATGGATTCCATCGTCATAGGATATCCGCGGTCTTCCATCTTGCGGATGATGCTTTCCGGAGATTTCAGACGCATTTTGATGGTCTCGATTGGGTTGTGATCATATTCGACCGAAAAGCGAGTATCCAGTACACGAAATTTGGTTTCGACTTCCATGGCTGCACACTGATAGTCCGCATACATATTGCGGATGGGAAGCAGGTTTTCGCTGACCGCATCGAAGAAATCGGAAATGGAAACAGCGGAAGCATTGTTTTGGAATGCAAGGACCGTATCCCGAAAAGAAGCTTCGCCCGGAATCATAGTGATTTCGCTCAATTCATTCTCCTTTCATCTCCTCGGCTGACGTTTGAAAAAGACATCAGCCTTGGCCGTTCTGAGAAGGATCATCATCTGCCCGGACCCAGGACAAAAGCGTTGCAGCGTCTTTTGCAAACCGTTTGGGGGAGTGGCCGGGCACGAATTCCATCATAAAAGGCACGTCCTGTCTGGCTGAAAGAATAGTCCTGTAAACACTCCAGTCCGCCTGACCCTCACCTAAAGGCAGCCATGTATCCCCTTTCCAGTAGAACACATGCACGCCTGTCACATGAGGAAGGACCGTGCGCAGTGCGCCTTCATTGTAAGCAAGATCCCGGAACTGGTTCGGCTGCCAGTAGGTATGGATACCGGATTCTTCGATCAGCTGCAGTGCGGACGCCGGCGTATCCGTCAGAGTTCCTCCGTGGAATTCCGTTGATACGGCTATGCCCTGATCCTGTGCCATTTGTACGATGCGGCGGCAGTCTTCAGTTACAGAACGTCTTTCCTCGGATGTCGTCTCGGAAGAGCCTTTTGCTCCTGCCCATATCCGGATGTGGGGAGCTCCAAGAGCTTTGGCGGTCTGCAGAATCTCGGAAAAAGATTCGACATGTTGGCCGGCGCGGTAATATGAACCATAAGACAGTACACGTAGTCCGGCATCCCTGGTGCGTTCGCCTACCATGCGCGCATTGTGAAGCTCACCGAAAGGGACGTGGATGTCTGCGCCCCATTCTATGCCGGTCAGACCGGCTTTTCTGGTGAGTTCGATGATCTCATCCGGAGAAAGAGCGCGAAATGTCACGCTTACGATTCCAGTTGTCCTCATGGTATGCTCCTTGGAAGATTGTCTCGTCTATGATACTATTGTAATTCTTTTTCAGCCTTGTGGCAATGAGCCCATACGATGTATAATGAAACAAATACTATGAAGGCGAGGACACTGTCATGCAGTTTTCTTTGCGGAACATCGATGACCTTAGAAAGGCGCTTGCGCCTCTTCCCGTTTCCGGGGATCTGTCGATCCTGAAAAGAAGCGTGGCCGGTGCGAACTTTCTTCTGCCGAATCCTCTGGTCAATCAGCCTATGGAAGGCTGTGATGCTGATCCTGACGGGTCGCCTACGGAACTGAGCTTCCGCCGTTACGCGAGGTTTGCCGCGGGAGGAACGGGGCTCATCTGGGCGGAAGCGATTGCGGTTGTGCCCGAGGGAAGGGGGAACCCCAGGCATCTGTGGATCCATCCCGAAAACCTTGAGTCCTTCCGGAAACTTGTCCAAACGGTTCATCGCGCCGCGGAAGAAGCCGGGAATCCGCGCCCGCTGTTCATCGCGCAGCTTACGCATGCAGGACGAAATTCCACCTTGGGAAGGGTGCCTGCGACCCAGCATTCCGTTATGGATCCCCATCAGGGACTGGAGCCTGGACATCCCGTCATCTCTGATGAGGAGCTCCTGAAACTGCAGGATGCCTATGTCAACGCGGCAAAGCTGTGCAGGGAAGCTGGTTTTGACGGCGTAGACGTCAAGTGCTGCCACCTGTATCTGTTCTCCGAACTTCTTGGTGCGTACGGCAGGGAAGGCGCTTTCGGAGGTACCAGAGACCGCCGTTTCCGCATGACGCTGGAAACGTTGGAGAAGGTGAAAAAAGCCTGCGGGGATGATTACGTGTACGCGTCCCGTATGAACGGGGCCGACTGCATGACCGGCGGATTCGATACGGACGCGGAACTGGAACCTAAATACGAAGAGTCTCTTCTGCTCGCCCGGGAATTGACCGAACGCGGGGTGACGATTCTCAATGTCACGCTTGGGACTCCCTATTATAATCCGCATATCAACAGGCCATATGCATCTTTTCCCAAAGGAGAGGGTTATCCTCAGCCCGAACCGCCGATCCGAGGAGTGAAGAGGCTTCTGACAGCCTGCTCCATGGTGCAGCAGAGCTGTCCTGATACCGTCTGTGTGGCTACTGGATTCTCCTACCTGCAGCATCTGGCGCCATATGCGGCTGCCGGTATGGCGCAGGCCGGGCTGGCCAGGGCTTTCGGATTCGGACGTCAGAGTTTTGCTTATCCGGATTTTGCCAGGGACATTCTGGAAAAAGGGGCTATGGAGAAGAGCAGATCCTGTGTGACCTGTGGCCTGTGCACTTATCTGATGCGAAACGGAAAACATGCCGGATGTCCTGTGAGAGACGCAGCGCAGTACCGGCCTTATCTGGACGAGATCAGGAGGGAAAAAGCATGAAAAAAACAGCTTGGGTGACCGGAGCGGCCCGCGGGATCGGAGCGGGGATCGCACAGGCTCTCACGGATGAGGGCTGGCAGGTGATCGGCAGTTCCAGAAACGCTCCTTCCGAACCTGTCGGAGGTGTGGAGTATGTGCAGGCGGACGTGACGTCTCAGGCTGATACGGACAGGGTGCTGGCAGGCATTCTTGACAAATACGGACATATTGACCTTCTGGTGAACAATGCCGGTGTGGCTCCCCGCGTGCGTGCAGATCTTCTCGAGATGACCCCGGAATCGTTCGATTATGTGGTCGGGGTGAACCTGAAGGGGATGTTCTTCCTGACGCAGACCGTTGCCAGACAGATGGAACGGCAGAAGTCGGGCTGCATCATCAACATCACCTCCTGTTCTGCTGAAGTCGTGTCTGTCAATCGTGGCGAATACTGCATGAGCAAGGCAGGGGCCTCCATGGCCACGAAGCTGTTTGCCGTACGGCTGGCTCCCCTGGGAATCCCGGTCTATGAGATCCGTCCCGGCATCATCGAAACGTCTATGACGGCAGGTGTCCATGAAAAATATGACAGGCTGATCGGAGACGGACTCCTTCCGATCCCCCGCTGGGGAACACCGGAAGATATCGGGCATGCGGTCACACTTCTGGCTGAGGGAAAACTGCCCTATATGACAGGAGATGTTCTCAACCTGGACGGCGGCATGCATCTGCCGAGGCTGTAAATGGATACGATCAGGATTTGCGGGATGGTTATCCCCCTGTACCGCGCTTCCGTTCTCATTCTGGGAGCGGGCGCCGCAGGACTGAATGCTGCAGACGAGTTGGCCAAACGGGGCATCGATGTGCTTCTGGCGGCTGACGATTTTGCCGGCGGGACCTCCCGTAACGGCGGATCGGATAAGCAGACCTATTACAAGCTTTCTCTCTCGGGAGGAGCCGACAGTGTGGATGAACTGGCGCTGACCTATCTGGAAGGCGGGCACATGGACGGTGATACCGCACTGGCTCTGGCTGCGGGATCAGCCGAAGCTTTCCTGAAACTTGTTCAGATCGGTGTGCCCTTTCCCCATAATGAGTGGGGCGAATACGTAGGATATCGGACGGATCATGATCCGAGGAACCGTGCGACTTCCGCGGGCCCTCTGACGTCACGCTACATGGCGGAATGCCTGGATCGCGAGGTTGAGCGCAGACATGTACGCCGCCTGCGTGGCACGGTCGTTCGGTATCTGATCCAGGAAGAAAGGCTCTGCGGAGCGCTTCTTTATGATGCTTCGGAGAAGGACGATGAAAGCCAAGGGCTCCGGGTCGTCCTCTGCGGACAGGCGATCGCCTGTACCGGAGGCGCAGCGATGCTCTATAAAGACTCCGTATTCCCGCTGCCGCAGAGAGGCGCGCTCGGCGCGGCTCTCCGTGCAGGGGCGGAAGGACAGAATCTGTGGAGCTGGCAGTATGGCCTTGCTTCCGTCAAACACCGCTGGAACGTGTCCGGTTCCTATCAGCAGGTTCTGCCGCGTTATGTGGATGAGAAGGACCGCGATGTTCTTCAGGATGCTTTTTCCACATTGAGAGAGAAGCAGGACATGATCTTCCTCAAAGGATATCAGTGGCCCTTCGATTCTCGGAAGACCGATGGATCTTCGCGAGTCGATATGGCGATCCACAGAGCCTGTGCGGATGGACATAGGATCTACATGAATTTCCGGCCTGAAGACGTACGGAACTGGATAAGGGAACTGGGGGACGAAGCCCGGAACTACCTGGAAAACTGCGGTTGTGATCAGAACAGCCCGTATCTTCGGCTGGAACATATGAATCCCGCAGCGATCGAACTGTACCGTTCTTTCGGGATCGATCTTAAGACCGAAGCACTCGAAGTCGCGGTATGCGCACAGCATATGAACGGAGGACTGGCCGTCGATCGTTGGTGGGAAACGACCTTATCCGGACTGTATGCCGCGGGAGAAGGCGCCGGAGCTTTCGGTGCGTACAGGCCCGGAGGATCAGCTCTGAACGAGACGCAGGTCGGTTCGACGAGAGCTGCCAGACATATCGCAGCGGATCTCAAACTCATCCCGGAAGCAGGAGAGGAATGTGCTGTTCAGCTGGTGGAAGAGATCTCATGGCTTTCCCGCAAAAACAGGCTGGATAAGAATAAAACGCTGTCCGAACTGCAGGCATCCATGACGCTCTGTGCCGGCCACGTAAGGAATCTGAAAAGTATGCGGGAGCTGCTCTCCCGTGTGCGTGAGTGGCAGATCCTGTTGGAAGAAGGAGCCGGCAGCTTTGAAAGCGCTCTTCTCCTGAGGGATTGCCTGTATGCGGCCAGAGCCGTACTGTCATCCATGATCTGCCACGGAGAACGTATGAACACATCGGCAGGGCATCTGTGTACGGATGGATGCGAGCCGATGGATGAGACAGCTGCCCGTTCTCTCAAGATCATGACAATGGTCAAGAAGGACGAAGAAGAAAGCCGCATCGCTTCCGTACGCCCTTTGCCCGAATCGGGAGGATGGTTCGAGACCGTATGGGCGGCTTATCGTCAGGGCGATGTGAACCGATGATCAGATTGAGGTGTGTATATGGAACTGAATGAATCGATGTCTCTGGATGAGATCCGCGTGTTTTTTTCCAATGATCGCTTTGCTTCGGACGCCGGCATGATGATCGAGGACGCCAGGCCGGGGTATGCCCTTTGTTCGGTCGAACTGGATGAACGGCACAGGAACGCGATGGGCGGCGTCATGGGCGGCGTGTATTTCACGATCGCAGATCTGGCATTTGCGGTAGGCTCCAATCTGGGAGGGCGGCCCACTGTCAACGTGCATTCATCGATCCAGTACCTCTCGCCCGCAAAAGGAAAAAGGCTCACAGCTGAAGCGAGATGTCAAAAAGACGGTCGCAGCCTGTGCTTCTATGAAGTCAGAGTCTCATCGGATGAACGGCTATGCGCCATCGTGACGATCACGGGCTCTCATCTGTGAAAGCGGGCTCCTGTCCGGATTGAGACAGGGGCCTTTTTGTAGTATACTTGATTCATACTTTTGAAATGTCGGTACAGAGGAGGCAATCCATGGCACAACTATTCTTGCGGACCGAAGACAGGGCAAATCCCATGGGACTGGATCAGATTTCTCCCAGGTTTTCATGGATCCTGGAAGGAGAGGACATCGGCCGCCGGCAGACGGCTTATCAGATCGTGGCCTGGGATGCGTACGGACACTGCGTGTGGGACAGCGGAAAGATCGAATCCGACAGCAATATGCTGATCCCTTACAGGGGAATGGCGCTTCTGCCCCGCAGCCGCTATACCTGGCAGGTGACCATATGGGACGAAAAGGGGAATGCCGTTGAGTCCGAGGAAGCGTCTTTTGAGACCGGCCTGATGCACGTAAGGGGATTCCTGGGAGAATGGATCAGCCCGGAGACGGAACAGCCGGATGAATCCGTCTGGCGTCTGCGCCGCAAGTTCACTCTGGAAGAAGAACCTAAGCGTGCCCGTGCCTATGTCACGGCACATGGGATCTATCATCTGTACGTGAACGGCTGCCGTGTGGGCCAGGACGAATTCACGCCCGGATGGACCTCCTATAACACGAGACTTCAGTATCAGACTTACGATATCACGGAGTATCTGCACGTGGGAGAGAACTGCATCGCTGCGGAGGTGGCGGAAGGATGGTACAGAGGTCCCCTGGGATGGGTCACGAAGCGTGACATCTACGGTGACCGTCTGGAATTCCTCGGCCGTTTCGTCATGGACGGACTGGATCTGCAGACGGACAGGGAATGGGAATCCATACAGGCTCCCTATGACTATGCCGGTTTCTATCATGGACTGGCTTTCGACGCGACCCGGAACGATCCTCTCTGGAACGACGTGTCTGGCAGCGGAGAAGGATGGGGCACCGTTGTGACGCGCCCGGTCACAGAGACGGGGATCACCGCACAGGAGAACATCCCGCCTCGCAGAAAGGAGATCTTCACACCTGTTTCTGTGTTCACCACTCCCAAAGGGGAGCGCGTGGTCGATTTCGGTCAGAACCTTGTCGGTTGGGTCGAACTGAAGATCAGTGCAAAGACCGGAGACTGGGTGGAGTTCTCTCATGCGGAAGTCCTGGACAGAGACGGGAATTTCTATACGGACAACTATCGGAGCGCCGAAGCTAAGATGCATTATGTGTGCCGTGGTCAAGGCGAAGAGATCTTCAGGCCCGATTTCAGTTATTACGGTTTCCGGTATATCCGTCTGGACGCTTTCCCCGAAGCGGATCCCTCTGAATGCCTGCGTGCCGTAGCAGTCTATTCAGATATGGAAGTGACAGCAGGCTTTGAGACGAGCGACGAGCAGGTGAACCAGCTGTTCCGCAATATCGTCTGGGGACAGAAAGGCAATTTCCTGGAAGTGCCGACGGATTGCCCGCAGAGAGATGAACGTCTCGGCTGGACCGGTGATATCGAGGTTTTCTCCCGTACGGCAGCCACGCTTATGGATTCAAAACTGTTTCTGACAAAATGGCTTCGCGATCTGTCGGCGGATCAGCTGGAAAACGGTGCGGTTCCTCATGTCATCCCGGACGTGCTTGGAGGCAAAGCGAACGCTTCGGCGGCGTGGGCGGATGCAGCAGTGATCGTTCCCTGGAATCTGTATCAGGTTTATGGTGATCCGTCGATCCTGGAAGAGCAGTATCCTTCCATGAAGGCGTGGGTGGAATAGGTCCGCCGGTACGGAGGGGACGGCACTCAGTGGAATGTGGGAACAGACAGCCATTTCGGAGACTGGCTTGCTCTGGACGTCCCCTTTGGGACCTATAAAGGTGCGACGGATCTGGACTATATCGCGACAGCCTATTATGCTCATTCGACAGATCTCCTTGCCAGGACTGCGGGGATCCTTGGAATGAAAGCAGAAGAAAAAGAATATGAAAAACTGCACAAGGACATCCTGAAGGCTTTCCGCAGGGAATATGTGACGAAGACCGGACGTCTTGCGGTTCGAACCCAGACGGCGTGTCTTCTGGCACTTGCTTTCGACCTTGTCAAAAAGGAACACCGGGCACGTACTGTCGATACTCTTGTCGAGCTGATTGAAAAGGCAGGGGTAAGCCTGACGACCGGTTTCATCGGAACACCGCTCCTGTGCAGGGTCCTGAGCGAGAACGGAAGGAAGGACCTGGCTGCCAGGCTTTTCCTCAAGCGTGATTATCCTTCCTGGCTCTATCCCGTCTCCAAAGGTGCGACGACGATCTGGGAACATTGGGATGGGATCCGTCCTGACGGAACGTTCTGGAGCCGGGATATGAATTCCTATAATCACTACGCCTACGGATGCATTGCTGAGTGGATGTTCCGATTCCTTGCCGGTATCGACGGGGACGAAAATTACCCGGGCTACAAGCATCTGATGTTCCGTCCTACACCCTGTGAAGGCCTGGATCGGGTGGAAGCCTGGATCCGCACGCCTTTCGGCAAGGCGGCATGCGGCTGGAAGCGGGATGACGGCTTCATCACTGTCAGGATCATCGTTCCCTGGAATACGACAGCGGAACTCGACCTTCCCGTGCCTCCTGAAAGCGTGGAAGCGGGAGATATCCTTACCATCCCCGGTGAAGGAAACACCCGTATTTTGCTCGGAGCCGGAAGCTATACCCTTTCTTACAAGGAGCCGTCTGATCAATGAACAAATGGAAACTCGGACGCACACAGACCCTGTGGCTCTTTGCGGTCATCTGCATCGTCATGATCGGCAGTACCGTACTGATGGCTATGGGCTATCTTACGGCGCCTATGAGAGAAGCGGAATTCACCCAGACCGTGACCGGGTCGGTCCTGTCTGTGGAACAGGATGGAAGAGGGATCCGCGTAGTCGATCTGACATGGAACGAAGGCGCGCAGGATGAAGCGCTGTCCATGAAACAGCTGTATGCCCAGGTCAGCAGTGCATCCGTACTGCAGGATCGATGGGGAAGCACAATCGAAGCGAAGGATCTTCCCGAGGGTGCGTCTGTTCAGCTGGAGATCGGACGAATCCAGTACAGAGACGAGGCCAGGACGATCGCTTCGGCCAAGATCATCAAGCTCGTCCTGGATCCGCAATGAAGCGGGCTTCAGGTGTGCTCCTGCCCGTAACGGCCATGCCGGGACCGTACGGGATCGGCACAATGGGAAAAGACACGTCCGGTATCCTGGAATGGCTGTCAGAGCTCGGGTTCTCCTCCTGGCAGGTTCTTCCGCTCTCGCCGCCGCAGACCGGGAACAGCCCCTACAGCGGCGATTCCGCCTTTGCGGGGAATCCCTGCCTGATCGACGCCGGGAAACTGTATGGTCAGGGGCTCGTGACGCTCCAGGAAGCAAAAGCAAGAGAGATCCCCCAAGGCAGCTTCCGCGTGGACTATGAAGAAGTCCGGAAAAAGACGGAAGAACTTCTTCGCGCCGCATATGCGCGTTCGGGAGAAGCGTCCCGTCCGCAATGGGAAGCTTTCGAGGATGAACAGAAGGCTTGGCTTCCCGATTATGCTCTGTTCACAGCTCTGTCTTCCAGACTGGGGACGAAGAAATGGGCCGAGTGGCCGGAAGCGCTTCGCAGACGGGACGTCAGTGCATTGGCGGATGCAAAGCGTGAACTGAAAAAAGAATACGAGTTCGTGTGCTTCACGCAGTGGATCTGGGATGCCCAGTGGCGTGAGGTGCATGTGAAAGCCCGGGAACTGGGCATCGAAATCATCGGCGACATGCCCATGTTTGTAGCATTGGAGTCCGCAGATACGTGGGCTCATCCTGAACTGTTTGCTCTGAAGGAAGGACTCCCCGTAAAAGTCGCCGGGGCGCCTCCTGACGCTTTCACGTCAGACGGTCAGCTGTGGGGCAATCCGCTCTACGACTGGGATGCCATGAAAAACGAGAACTACGCTTGGTTCATGGAGCGGCTTAAACGTTCGTTCTCTGTCTTTGACCGGATGCGTTTGGACCATTTCAGAGGCTTTTCAGCGTTCTGGGAGATACCGGCAGACGCTTCTACCGCAAGGGAAGGACACTGGGAAAAAGGGCCGGGCATGGACCTGATGGGCAGAGTCAGAGAGCTTTACCCGGAGAACCGGATCATAGCGGAAGACTTGGGCATACTGGATGAAGATGTGTACGCGCTCCGGGATTCATCGGGCTATCCGGGCATGCGTGTGCTCCAATTCGGTTTTCAAGCCGGTGCCGAGGAGCATCTTCCTCACAGGATCCCACAGCATTGTGTCGCATACAGCGGAACACATGACAACAACACGACGCTCGGGTACCTGTATGAAGCGGGTCCGGAAGAACGCGCCAAGTTTCTGCGCTATTCCGGCCTGACCGAAGACTGGGGCCGGGGCGGGAAAGAAGCACCCGGCGTGCGCGCCATGCAGAGACTGCTGTGGGGCTGCCCGGCTGAGCTGGTCATCACGACTTTCCAGGATCTGTTCGGCTGGGGCACCGACACACGTATGAACCGCCCCGGTATACCCTCCGGGCAATGGGAGATCCGCATCACCTGGGACGCTGTCCGGGGAATGGACAAAGGATTCATTCTGGATCTGCAGCATGATTTCGAGCGCATGAAGGAGGAAACGAAGCTTTGATCGAAGTCAAACACCTTACGAAACGTTACGGGGAGACCCTTGCGCTTGACGATGTATCCTTCACGATGAAAGAAGGGCGTGTATACGGACTCCTCGGACCCAATGGAGCCGGTAAATCCACGACCATGAACATCATGACGGGATATCTTGCGGCAACAGACGGAACGGTGACGATAGACGGGCACGATATCGTGGAAGAATCAAGGGAAGCCAAAGCGCTGATCGGATATCTTCCCGAACAGCCTCCGCTGTATACGGATATGACCACGGAAGAATACCTGATGTATGCTGCCGGGATCAAGGGGGTTCCCCGGAAAGAACGGGAGGAAGAAGTGACCCGCGTTGCGGAACAGGTAGGTCTTGAGCCGGTCTTGAACCGTATGATCCGAAATCTGTCGAAAGGTTTCCGTCAACGCGTAGGACTTGCGCAGGCGATCCTTGGCCATCCCCACGTCGTCATCCTGGATGAACCGACCGTTGGACTCGATCCGCAGCAGGTTATCGAGGTCAGGAACATCATTCGCGATCTCGGACGTGATCATACGGTGATCCTTTCATCTCATATCCTGTCGGAAGTCGCGGAAGTCTGTGACTATGTCTATATCATTTCACACGGCCGTCTTGTTGCAGCGGACAGACCGGAACAGCTGGCCAGGAATCTGCAGAGATCCCAGTCTCTTGAGATTTTCGTTCAGGGCAGCCGTAGCGCCGTGCAGCGTGCACTCGGCAGCCTTGCGGATCTCGGGGAGATCACTTATCTTCCCGGACAGGAGGCAGGTTCAACGGCCTTCCGTCTGACGTTGGAAGGTGATGAAGACCGTCGTGCGGAGATTTCCATGGCGCTCGCATCGCAAGGACTGCCCGTCCTTTCCATGCAGCAAAAGACACTCAGCCTGGAGGAGATCTTCCTCGCGCTGACGGAAGGGGATCCGAAGGAAGAGGAACCCGCGAGAGCGGAAGATCCTGTTCCGGATGCCGGAAACGAAGAAGAAAAGGAGGAGGGCAGCGGTGTTTGAGGTATTCGCCAAAGAACTACAGAGTTCCGTGCGGTCTATGATCGGATGGGTCTATATAGCCTTTGTCCTGTTCATAACGGGGATCTATACCGTAGTCTACAATTTCTTCCAGGGCCTTGTGAACTATGAGTTCGCGCTTGCCAGCATGCGCTTCGTGTTTTTGATCCTCGTTCCCCTCATGACGATGAACACGCTGGCCGGAGAGCGCCGTGCCAGGACGGATCAGTTCCTGCTGACTTCGCCGCTTTCCGTGACCGAGATCGTTCTCGGAAAGTATCTGGCAATGCTTGCTCTGCTCGCGATCCCCATGGTCATCGTGTGCATCTATCCCCTGATCCTGGCCCAGTTCGGTGCCGTGAGCCTTGGAACTGTCTACGGAACAGCGCTTTCCATCTTCGGACTCGGGATGGTGCTTCTTGCGGTCGGTACATTCATTTCATCCCTGACGGACAATCCCGTGATCTGCGCCGTTATCACACTGGCAATTATGCTCGTACTGTACTGGCTCAACGACCTTGCCGGATTCCTTCCCACGACGTCCGCCTTCAGCATGATTGCTCTTACGATCCTGATCCTCGCGGTCGCCGCGGTTTCCTGGCGCATGACCGGGAACACCGTCGTGGGACTCGTCATAGGCATCGTCCTCGAAGCTGTCCTGATCGTCGTGTTCCTGACGGATCCTTCTGTTCTGGAAGGCGCGGTGACGGCCGGCCTGAAGGCCATCGCGCCTTTTGCTAAAGTCGACAGCTTTGCCTACGGACTGTTCGATGTCTCTGCTCTGGTCTACGATCTGAGCGTGTCTGCACTGTTCCTGTTTTTCACGGTCCAGTCCGTGGAAGCACGGCGCTGGAAATAGGAGGACGGCATGAGCGAAAACAAAAGCAGGATGCCGGATCTCGGCAGGATCTTCGGGAACAGAGTCTTCCGGCGCGGCGGATTCAGTTTCCTGGCTTGTGCGGTCGCGCTTGCGATCGCCGTCGTGATCAATCTTGTTGCGGGAGCGCTTCCTGCTTCCGTGATCCATCTGGATACGACGATGGAAAAGCTGTATACACTGGATGAACAGACGGTGCGGCTCGTTCGCGGACTCAATGAAGACGTGACGCTGACCTATCTTGTCCAGGCGGGCAGCGAAGATGA
This sequence comes from Bacillota bacterium, assembly GCA_016281935.1. GTDB lineage: Bacteria > Bacillota > Clostridia > Christensenellales > UMGS416 > JAEEJN01. Next base: position 21,735 of record JAEEJN010000067.1, read on the forward strand.
AACGGTCCTTGAATATCTTGACCGTTACGAGGGACTGTCAGATCACCTGAAGGTGAGGAACGTGGATCCGGATATGAATCCGTCGTTCGTTCAGGGATTCACGGAGACGATCGGATCGGGAGACATCATCGTGGAAGGATCCCGCCGCCACAAAATCATTCCGAAAAGCGATCTGTACAAGTATGACGAGAACAGCTATTATGCGTACCTGTATGGCATGACGTCCGACTACCAGGTGGATTTCGCGGGCGAATCGGAACTGACTTCCGCTCTGGACTATGTGACGAGCGAGAAGCTTCCGCATCTGTATCAGATCACGGGGCATGGCGAAGCTGCCATCCAGGAGACCTGGCAGAACTATCTGCGTCAGGAAAACGTGGAGTGGGACGAGGTCAATCTCCTGTCGGCAGGCAAGGTGCCGGAAAACTGTGACGTGCTTTGGATCTGCAGTCCTACGTCCGACTATACACCGGAAGAAGCGGAAGCCGTGAAGGAGTATCTCTATAACGGAGGATCCCTGCTCCTCTTCACGGATTATATCGAAGCACAGACCCCGAACTTCTCGTCGATCATGGAAGCCTACGGCCTTTCCGTCACGGATGGCTTCATCGTGGAGGGAGATCTGTCCCATACCGCAAACCAGACACCTTATTATCTGCTCCCCGATCTGGAATCCCATGCGGTCACGGATCCTCTGATATCCGCTCGTCTGCCCGTCATGATATCTCTGCCCCGAGGCATCGAGGAGAAGGGAGCTTCACGCAGCAGCGTACAGGTGACGCCGCTTCTCAAGACATCCCCGGAAGCTTATTCTAAGATCGGCGGACTGTCCATCGAGACCTGGGAACAAGAACCTGATGACATCGCCGGCCCCTTTGACGTGGCTGTTGCGGTGGAGGAAACCTTTGAGGGCGGAACGACCAGGATCGTCTGGATCACGACGACGAGCGTGTTGGAAGACAGCTTCTCCAGCTATACCGGCGGAGCTGACGCCAATTTCGTGCTGAATGCTTTGGGCTGGGTCTGCGAGCATGAATCCGCGGTGACTGTACGAACCAAAGATTTCTCGCGTCAGTATCTGAGCATGAATTCGGGAACGGCACTGATCTTTGCAGGAATCGTTGCGATTGTGATCCCTCTGGCGGCTCTGGCAGCCGGACTCGTGATCTGGATTCGCAGGAGAAGAAAATAATGGCTGCACCGAAAAAAGGACGCCGGTGGATCGGACTGGCTGCAGCTCTCCTGGCTTTTGTTCTGCTTTTGACCGTATACTACGTTCTGACGAGAAAAGGAACACGGGATACGGGCGAACCGTCCCAGACGGCTTCCTCTCCCGTAGTTGAACGTATTCCCGCTGCAACAATCCAGCACATCGAGATCACGCGCGGAGACGGTGAGTTCGTGCTCGATCTGATAGACGGGACATGGATCCTGAAATCGGAGCCTGAACGGCCTATGGATCCCTCGAAAATGGCAAAGGTGACGTATGCGCTCGGCACGCTTACCATCAAACGGTTGATTGAGAAAAACCCTTCGGATCTGAAACCGTACGGCCTTTCCGAACCTGTGGTCACAGTCAGAGCATCCAGTCCGACACAGTCCGAAACGATCTGCTTGGGAGATGAAAATCCCGTGACAGGCGACAGATACATTCTGTGGTCGGACGGAACCGTTTACACTGCGGCAGCGGATGAACTTGCGAACCTGGATGTCAGCCTTTCGGATCTGACATATATGGAATCCATGCCGTCGGTCGAACTGGATGACATACGCCGTATGACTGTCATGGATTCGGAAGGGAAAGAGATCCTTCGGATCGATCATCTGGAAGCCGCCAGGAAAGATGATTTCAGCCAGTCTTATCTGTGGTATGTCTCCCAGGATGGCAGGGAACATGCGGCCGATACAGAAGGTATTGAGACGCTGGTCAGAAAATGCCTGTCTGTGGAACTCAAAGACTGTCTCAGTTACTACAGTGACGAATCCCTCCTCTCCAGGTATGGACTGGACGTTCCGCAGCTGATCGTTGTTGTCGAGACTTCCAGAGGCCCCGTTCTCACGCTCATGCTGGGGAAGGAAGACTCGGGAAAGCTGGCTCTGCGGTTCAATGACTGCAAGGGGATCTACAGTACGGACGCCGTAAGCCTCATGAACGATCTGAAGAAGGACGCTGCGGAGTTCTGGCCGATGGAATGGATCCACATCCCGGCCGACGATCTGACCGGTCTGAATCTGGTTTTTTCAGGCACCGCGATGGAGATGAGCAGATCCGAAGATCAGTGGTATCTGAACGGGAGCGAGATGGAGAACACGGATTTCAATGCGCTCTATGCAGCTCTGTCGGCTCTGGCGCCTCAAGGATGGACAGAACGTGAAGTGCCGGATAATGCGGTAAGCGCGCTGTCTGTGCGCCTGACCCGGGAGGGACAGACGATGCTGGTGCGTTTTCTGGAATACGATATAGGATTCTATGCCGCGGAGATCCAGGGACAGACGGAACTGCTGTTCAGCAGACGTGATGTCGACGCTTTCCGTACAACGGCGATGGATACATTCCTCAAAACCGTGGAAAAGTATCAGGAAGAAGAGCCCTGACGGCCGGGACATTCAAGTGATCCCGAAACGGAGAAAACAGGAACAGCCTTTCATTCAAGGGCTGTTCCTTCTTCTCTTTGATGTCAGGGATCCGGCCGTTTCCGGGACGGCATGATCATGAGACCGTATCGGACTTCCGGCGCCGCCCTACGGTACGTTTCCTGGGCAGCGTCTGTGCCGTACATAACCTGGTAACGTATCAGAGCAGGCCTCTAACTAGGCATTTAACGGGTCTTATGATATACTTTTTCGGGAGGCATGCAAGATGGCTAAAAAGATCTGGATTTCCAAGTATAAAAAGGGTGAGGGGAGCAGTTATGCGCTGGGGCCCTTTCCCACGATGGAACTGATCCGGAAGAAACCGGAATACGCAGAAAAGGTCGTTCTGCATCCCGATTTCAAGGCAGGCGCCGAATTCGAAGAAGCGGCCCATGCCGCGGGGATCCCCGTCATGTGGGACTCCGCAACACTGGACCGGATCGCGGAAAAAGAGATCTGCCTCGCGGCAGCTCAGTTCCGTGTGTTCCGGGAGACACTTTCTCCTGAGACGCCGCATGTAGTCCTGGTACAGCTGTCGGATATGGGAAACGTCGGGACGATCCTCCGGACTCTTCTGGGACTGGGGATACGGGACTGCGCCTTGATTGAGCCCTGTGCGGATTTGTTTCATCCGCGCTGTATACGTGCGTCCATGGGCGCGCTGTTCTCCATGAGAGTACGGCGCTACCCTGACTTCGCCAGTTATCGGTCAGAGTTCCCGGAACATGCTCTGTTCCCCTTTATGCTGGATTCATCAGTGAGCCTTCTAGATGCAAAAGCACCGCAGGACAGGCCGTTTTCGCTCCTGTTTGGGAATGAATCGCATGGACTGGATTCCGAATACGCCTCTTTGGGACAGTGCGTGCGCATTCCGCAGACGAAGGATGTGGACAGCCTGAATGTGGCTGTTGCTGCAGCGATAGGGACGTTCCATTTTCTGCATCCGAATCCTTAGGATATCGTCTGTAGAGTTGAACAGCGAGTTTAGGATATTTCCCAAACCTGTCTGAACGGTTTCCTTTTTCATTGACATTATCCGTTCCCGGTTTATATACTGATACTGACAACATGCGACAGTGAGGTGCGAGATGTCACAGGCTGAAGAGAAAAAGACAACATACCGCGGTGACTTGACGCAGGGGCCGATCATTCCCAAAATGCTCAGGTTCTCTGTTCCCATGATCCTAGGCAACCTCGTTTTCCAGTTTTACAATCTGGCAGACTCGTTGATCGTGTCGAACACATATGGCACAAACGGCCTTGCTGCCGTATCCGCCAGCTTCCCGATCATGATGCTGTTCAACGCCATGTTCATGGGACTGGCTACCGGAGCAGGCATTATCATTTCCCAGTTTTACGGTGCAAAAGATCAGGAGAATCTGCAGAAGGCAGTCGATACGTCCTTTACGCTGTGCCTGATCGTTGGAGCGGCCATCACCCTGATCGGCCTGACTTTGTCCACGCCGCTGCTGCAGCTGCTGCAGACCCCGGGAGAAATCATCAGTGACTCTTCCGCCTATCTGCGCATCATTTATGCCGGCTTCCTGTTCAATATGGTCTATAACATGGGCGCGGGAATCCTCCGCGGCATGGGCGATTCCAAATGGCCCCTTGTATTCCTCTGCATTTCGGCCGGACTGAACGTCATCCTTGACATCGTGCTCGTCGCGTTCCTGCATATGGGGGTCATCGGCGCTGCGCTGGCTACGATCACCTGCCAGCTCATCTCGGCGATCCTGACGCTGACCCGTATGGTCAAGGGAGGATATCCGGTACAGGTGCGTCTGCACAAGTTCCTGATGGACAAGTTCCACGTGCAGTCCATCATCCGTCTCGGACTTCCTACCGCACTGCAGAACGTTGCAGTTTCTCTGGGTGCCGTCGTGATCCAGAGTTTCTCCAACAGCTTCGGCGCGGATTTCATCGCCGGAAACGCGATCGTCATGAAAGTGGACGGATTCGCAGTGCTGCCTATGATGGGCTATTCGATGGCTCTTTCCACTTTCGTGGGACAGAACATCGGAGCAGGTCAGGTAGAGAGAGCCCGTAAAGGCATCAATTATTCCATGTGGATCATCATCGGTTTCGGCCTTGTTCTGGGTGTGATCCTCTGGTTCTTCGCCAAATACCTGATGCTGGCTTTCGGAGCCGAACCTCACGTCCTTGAATTGGGAATCAACGGTATCCGGATCCTTGCTTTCTTCTATCTCTTCATGGGACTGAATCAAAGCTTCTCCGGCGCACTGCGAGGCGCGGGTGCAGCCGTCATGCCTATGATTTCGAGCCTGGTCGGCGCTTTCGTGCGTATCCCCATCGCTTATTTCATGGCAGTGCAGCCGAGATGGCAGTATGGACTGTTCTGGTCCATGGTCATCTCCAACATCATCTCCTTCCTGATCGTATATGTGTATTTCCAGTCCGGCAAATGGCGCAAGAACGCCATCGTCGTGACGAACGCGAGAATCGACGAATAAACGATGAGCCCGGTCTTCCGGGCTTTTGTTGAAAGAATGAGACATTTGTTTTTCTGGCTTGTACAGTGGACATGGGGGCTTCCCCAGAATCTTGCGGGACTCCTTCTTGCTCTGTGCCTCCGTCCGAAGTGGGGAAGGTTCTATCATGCGGTAACCGTGGACGTCACGGACCGTCCTTCTTTGTCGTGGCTCGGATGCTTCACCCTGGGTGTGTTCATCTTTCTGTCGGGATCGCTTCACGATACGGTAAAGCCGATGACTCTTGTGCACGAGTACGGACATACGATCCAGTCCTGCATGATGGGCCCGCTGTATCTTCCGGCCGTCGGACTGCCTTCGGTCCTTTGGTGCCGGCGCTTCGAGCGGAAAAGAAAAAGCTACGGGGAACGAGGTGTTCTGTATTCATCCCGTTATCCGGAGAATTCCGCAAACAGGCTTGGGGAAAGAGCTACAGGAAGCAGAGCAATTCCCTGGTGACGGTTGACAAAGCATCCTGCTTATGCTATAGTTTCACAGATCAATCTTTAAGGACGATCCTGAGAGGTCGGCAAGATTGCGGTCAGGGGCTGTATGCCCTGTTTGACCATGCCCGATCGATCACCCGTCCGGAAAGGAAATTCAATGACGGAAATCAAGGTGATCAATCCCGGACAGGACGTCGGTTTTGCGGCGGCTGCATCCAGTTTTCTCCGTTCCCGTGGTCTCGATCTTTCCGGTCACGGTCCCTGTGTTCTCTTCCCCGGTTTCTGCGATGTGCACGTACACTTCCGCGAACCGGGGTTTTCTTATAAGGAAACGATGGCAAGCGGCAGCGCCGCGGCAGCCAGAGGCGGTTATACGGCCGTCTGCGCCATGCCCAACCTCGATCCTGTCCCTGATTCGCCCGAACACCTGAAAGTTGAACTCGATGCGATCCGCAATGGTGCGTTCATCCGCGTTTATCCGTATGGTGCGATCACAGTGGGTGAAAAAGGGGAAACGCTGTCGGATCTGGAAGGAATGGCTGACCTTGTGGTCGCGTTCTCGGACGACGGGCACGGCGTCCAGGACAAGAACATGATGAAAGAAGCAATGAGACGCGCCAAAGATCTTGGACGCCTCATCGTGGCACACTGTGAGGACAATAGTCTCCTGAATGGAGGCTACATCCATGCTGGCGAGTATGCTGAGACGCACGGACACAGGGGCATCTCTTCCGAAAGCGAGTATGCCCAGATCGCACGGGATCTGGAACTGGCCGCTGAGACCGGATGTGCCTACCATGTCTGCCACATCTCCACGAAGGAAAGCGTGAGAGTGATCCGAGAGGCGAAAGCTTCAGGTGTGGATGTGACGTGTGAGACAGGCCCTCACTATCTGATCCTGGACGATTCCTGCCTGCAGGAAGACGGAAGATTCAAAATGAATCCTCCTCTCCGAAGCCCGAAAGACCGTGAAGCTATGATCGAAGGCCTTCTTGACGGGACGATCGATATGATCGCGACCGATCATGCGCCTCACAGTGCGGAAGAAAAGAGCCGAGGCCTCGAAAAAAGTGCAATGGGGATCGTAGGGCTCGAGACCGCATTTCCGCTTCTGTACACGCATTTCGTGAAAACGGGACTGATGGATCTGGAACGGATGGCCTGGCTTCTGACGGCCGCTCCCCGCAGACGGTTCCGGCTGCCGTGGGATAACGATTTCACTCTCTGGGATCTTGGATGTGAATCCGTGATTGATCCCTCGGAATTCCTTTCAATGGGAAAAGCCACGCCGTTTGCCGGCATGACTGTAACAGGTAAATGCCTCCTGACCGTCTGCGGCGGACAGGATGTATACAATATTATCTGAAGACATCCGGACAGCAAAGGAGAAACAGATGAGCAAAAGAACGGATATCAGGAAGATCCTGATCATCGGATCGGGCCCCATCGTCATCGGACAGGCGGCTGAATTCGATTATGCCGGAACGCAGGCATGCCTGGCTCTGAAAGAAGAGGGGTATGAGGTCATTCTGGTCAATTCCAACCCCGCGACCATCATGACGGATACGACGATTGCGGACAAAGTGTATATGGAACCTCTTACGCTGGAATATGTCGCCAAGATCCTTCGGTACGAGAGACCTGATGCGATCGTTCCCGGGATCGGCGGACAGACGGGATTGAACCTTGCGATGCAGCTGGAGAAAAAAGGCGTGCTCCGCGAATGCGAAGTAGAGCTCCTGGGCACAAATTCCCGCAGCATTGAAAGAGCAGAGGACCGCGAGCTGTTCAAGGAGATGTGTCAGTCCATCGGTGAACCCACGATTCCTTCTGAGATCACCTACTGCATCGAGGAAGCACGGGAAGCGGCCCTGCGTATCGGATATCCCGTCGTGCTCCGTCCCGCATTCACGCTTGGCGGCACCGGCGGCGGCTTTGCCAATAACGAAGAAGAACTGAACGATATCGGGATCAATGCCTTCAAGCTTTCTCCTGTTCACCAGGTTCTCGTGGAGAAGAGCGTGAAGGGCTATAAGGAGATCGAGTTCGAGGTCATGCGGGATTCCGCCGATCATGCGATCACGATCTGCGGGATGGAGAACGTGGACCCCGTAGGTGTCCACACCGGTGACTCCATCGTCGTTGCTCCGATCATGACCCTGAACGATCACGATCTGAAGATGCTCAATGATTCAGCCATCAAGATCATTCGTGAGCTCCAGATCGAAGGCGGATGCAACGTGCAGTTCGCGCTCCATCCCGAAACAAGTGAGTATTTCCTGATCGAGGTCAATCCCCGTGTTTCCCGCTCTTCGGCTCTGGCAAGCAAGGCCAGCGGGTATCCCATTGCACGCGTAACCGCCAAGATCGCCGTTGGCATGACGCTTGAGGAGATTTCCATTGCCAATACGAACGCGGCTTTCGAGCCTTCTCTGGATTATGTCGTCGGAAAGCTGCCGCGTTTCCCTTTCGACAAGTTCGATACGGCTCCGAATACTCTGTCAACTCAGATGAAGGCGACGGGCGAAGTCATGGGGATCGGCTCCACGCTGGAAGAATGCCTTCTGAAATCCGTCCGTTCACTGGAGATCGGGGCGACGCACTTCTATCTTCCCAAATTCGACGGGCCTTCCACGGAAGAACTCGAAACTTATATTTCTGAATACCGGGACGACAATATTTTCGCGATCGCTGAGCTGCTTCGCCGCGGTGTGAGCGTAGAGCGCCTGCATGAGATCACGCAGATTACGTCCTATTTCCTGGAAGCGATCGAAAGGATCGTTGCCATGGAGAAGAAACTCGCCGCGGCCAAAGGTGATGCGGAAATCCTGTTCCAGGCCAAGAAAATGGGATTCTCCGACCGCTATATCGCGAAACTGTGGAAAGTGTCCGAGCTGGATATCTATCATACCCGCCAAGCCATGCGGCTGTTCCCCGTCTACCGCATGGTGGATACCTGCCATACGAACGCCTATATCCCGTACTTCTATTCTTCCTATCAGGGCAAGAACGAATCCGTTCTGACGGACAGAAAGAAGATTGTGGTGCTCGGCGCAGGCCCTATTCGAATCGGCCAGGGCGTGGAATTCGACTATTCCACCGTTCATGCAGTCAAGACGATCCGCGAGAACGGCTATGAGGCCATCATCATCAACAACAACCCGGAAACGGTATCCACGGATTACACGACCGCTGACAAGCTCTATTTTGAGCCTCTGACCCCGGAAGATGTGATGAACATCATTGAGTTCGAGAAACCCGAGGGTGTGATCGCTTCTCTCGGCGGACAGACTGCCATCAACCTCGCGGAGTCCCTCATGGAGCGGGGCGTAAAGATCATCGGCACCGACGTGGATGCGATCAACCGCGCGGAGAACCGCGACAGCTTCGAAAAGGTCCTGGAGGAACTCAGGATCCCGCAGCCTCAGGGCCGTGCCGTGACGGATATCGAGGAAGGACTTGCCGCTGCAGCCGAGATCGGATACCCCGTGCTTGTGCGTCCCAGCTACGTACTGGGCGGCAGAGCGATGCAGATCGTTGGGACTGAGGAACAGCTGCGCTATTATCTGAAGAATGCGGTCGCCATGGATCAGGACAAACCGGTCCTCGTGGACAAGTACATCCAGGGCAAAGAAGTCGAAGTCGATGCGATCTGCGACGGCAGGGATGTGTTCGTGCCCGGGATCATGGAACTGGTGGAAAGAACAGGTGTCCACAGCGGCGACTCCATCTCTGTCTACCCGACGTTCTCCATCTCCAACAAGGTCAAAGGCATGATCCTGCAGTACGCCAAAAAACTGGGACTCGGAATCGGGATTGTGGGACTCTTCAACATCCAGTTCATCGTGGACGGGCAGGACAGGGTCTATATCATCGAAGTCAATCCCCGGTCTTCACGTACTGTTCCTTTCCTTTCCAAAGCTACCGGATACAGCCTTGCGGACATCGCGACGAATGTGATCCTCGGAAAGTCTCTGAAGGAGCAGGGAATCTTCGACATCTATCCTGAGGAGAAAAAACGCTGGTATGTGAAGGTGCCCGTCTTCTCGTTCAACAAGATCCGCGGTCTGGATGCTTATCTGTCTCCTGAGATGAAGTCGACCGGGGAAGCGATCGGCTATGACGACAAACTGAACCGTGCACTGTACAAAGCGCTTCAGGCTTCAGGAATGCATCTTCAGAATTACGGAACCGTATTCGCGACGATCGCGGATAAAGACAAGGAAGAAGCTCTACCTCTGATCCGCCGCTTCTACAACCTCGGTTTCAATATCCAGGCGACGGAGGGAACTGCTGAATTCCTGAAAGCTCATGGGATCCGCACTCATGTCCTGCAGAAACTCGGACACAGTGATGAGATCGGGGAAGCGCTCCGGTCCGGCTATATCGCGTACGTGATCAATACGCGCGACATCGGTTCCTTCCATCAGATGAGCGACGGTTATCAAATCCGGCGTTTCGCCACGGACAACAACGTGACGATCTTCACGGCTCTGGACACCGTCCGAGTACTTCTGGACGTTCTGGAAGAAACGACCCTCACGATCTCCACGATCGATGCATAAGAAATGAAAGAAACGCTTTTTACGATCATCGAGAACCGTCCTCTTACGGATACGGTCTACCTGATGCGTTTGTCAGGCGACACCGGAGACATTACGGCAGCCGGTCAGTTCGTCAACATTCGGCTCGACGGCCTATTCCTTCGCAGACCTATTTCTGTCTGCGATCTGAACGGACAGGAACTGACCCTTGTATACAAAGTGGTAGGGAAAGGAACAGCTCAGATGGCCGGGATGGTCTCGGGGGAGGCCCTTGATCTCCTGACCGGTCTGGGCAACGGATACGATCTGACGCTTCCTGCGGAACGTGTGCTCCTGCTTGGCGGAGGCGTCGGGATCCCGCCTCTGTATCTTCTGGCGAAAAGGCTCCTGGCACAGGGTAAAACAGTCTGTGTGCGTCTCGGCTTCAACCATGCGGACGAGATCTTTTTCGAAAATGAGTTCCGTGCTCTTGGATGCGAGGTCACCGTGTTCACAGTGGACGGAAGCGCGGGAGAGAAAGGCTTTGTAACGAACGGGCTGGACAGGGAACGTTATGATGTCTTTTATACCTGCGGACCTGAACCTATGCTCAGAGCCGTTTACCGTTCGACGGTTACGTCGGGACAGTTCTCATTCGAGGAACGTATGGGATGCGGATTCGGAGCCTGCATGGGCTGTTCCTGCAGGACGATCACAGGATACAAAAGGATATGCCGGGAAGGACCGGTCCTGATGAAGGAGGAGATCCTATGGGAAGACTGAGCGTGAATCTCTGCGGGATCGAACTGGACAACCCGGTGATCCCCGCATCCGGCACATTCGGTTACGGATATGAATTCGCGGAGTGGTATGACATCAATGTGCTCGGTACCTTCTCCTTCAAAGGGACCACTCTCGAGCCTCGTTTCGGCAACCCTACGCCGCGCATCGCGGAATGCACGGCGGGTATGATCAATGCGGTGGGTCTGCAGAATCCGGGTGTCAAAGCTGTCATCGAGCATGAGCTCCCCGAGATGGCGAAGGTCTTCCGCAAGCCCGTCATGGCCAATGTTTCCGGTTTCTCTCTCGATGAATACCGGGAGACATGCCGCTTGCTGGATGCACAGCCTCAGGTGGGCTGGCTGGAGGTGAACGTGTCATGCCCGAACGTGCACGGGGGAGGCATGGCTTTCGGAACGGATCCGGATGCCGTGCGGCGTGTAACGGAGGCCGTCAAATCGGTTGCGACCAAACCGGTGCTTCTGAAGCTTTCTCCCAATGTCACGGATATCGTGTCTATCGCCAAAGCGGCCGTCGACGGAGGCGCTGACGGCATCAGTCTGATCAACACGCTGCTTGGCATGCGAATCGATCTGAAGACACGCAGACCGGTGATCGCCAACAAAATGGGGGGATTCTCAGGAAGCGCTGTATTCCCTGTAGCTCTGCGCATGGTGTATCAGGTAGCGCACGCGGTCTCCGTGCCCGTCGTGGGCATGGGCGGTGTATCCAGTCCTGAGAACGTGATCGAAATGATGCTGGCAGGTGCTACTGCGGTCCAGATCGGCGCTGCGAACCTGGTGGATCCCATGGCGTGCAAACGCATTATCGATGGACTTCCCGAAACGATGGACCGTTACGGGATCGCAACGCTCAACGAGATCATAGGAGGAGTATGCTGATGGGAAAAGATGTGATCGTAGCCTGTGACTTTTCCAGCGCGGAAGCGACTTATCGTTTTCTGGATATGTTTACGGGACGCAAGCCGTTCGTAAAGATCGGCATGGAACTCTTTTACGCGGAAGGGCCGGAGATCGTAAGAGAGATCAAGGCAAGAGGCCATAAGATCTTTCTGGATCTGAAACTCCATGATATCCCGAATACAGTGAAAAAGGCGATGAATGTCCTCTCCCGTCTGGACGTGGACATCTGCAACCTGCATGCGTCCGGAACAGTTCCCATGATGCAGGCGGCTTTGGAGGGCCTCACCCGAGATGACGGGACACGGCCGCTGCTTATCGCTGTGACCCAACTCACTTCCACGGATCAGACGCATCTGGAAGAAGACCTCTGGATTCATGAACCCATGGAAAAGGTCGTCATGCATTATGCTGAAAACGCGAAAAAAGCAGGCCTGGACGGAGTCGTCTGTTCTCCGCTGGAGGCTGAGGCCGTGCACCGCTGCTGTGGTTCCGGATTCCTGACCGTGACGCCCGGGGTGCGATTTGCAGATGGAGACAAAGGCGATCAGAAACGGGTTATGACGCCTGAAGAAGCCAGAAAGATCGGTTCGGATTATATTGTCGTGGGCCGCCCCATAACGGCGGCGGCGGATCCGGTAGCTGCATATGAGCGCTGTGTGCGTGAATTCTGTGACGAGGAGACAAAATGATGGAAAAGCGAATCGCAAAAGACCTTCTGAAAATCAAGGCTGTCTTTTTCCGTCCCGAAGAGCCCTTCACATGGGCATCGGGGATCAAAAGCCCTGTATACTGTGACAACAGACTGACACTCACCGCGCCTGAGGTCCGCAATGACGTGGAGAACGGCCTTGCCGAACTCATCCGTACGAAGTATCCGGACTGTGAAGTGCTCATGGGCACTTCGACCGCGGGCATCGCCCATGCCGCGATTACCGGTCATATCCTCGGGCTTCCTATGGGTTATGTCCGGTCCGGCGCGAAGGATCACGGCAGACAGAACCAGATCGAAGGAAGACTGGAACCCGGACAGAAGACGGTCGTTGTGGAAGATCTGATATCCACGGGAGGCAGTGTCCTGGAAGTCGTAAACGTCCTGCGTGAAGCGGGTGCCGAGGTGCTGGGCATCGTATCGATTTTCACCTACAACATGAAAAAAGGACTGGACCGTCTCGCGGCCGCAGGTGTAGAGAACACCTCTCTGACCAATTTCGACGTGATCGCCGAAGTGGCGGCGGAAGAGGGCTATATCCGTCCCGATGACGTAAAGCGCCTGATCGCGTTCCGCAACAATCCGTCCGATGAGTCCTGGATAGGGGAGGCCCGTTCTTGAAAAGTCTGATCGACATTCTCGATTTTTCCGTGGAGGAGCTGCAGGATCTGGTCGATACCGCGATGCAGATCATCCAGTTCCCTTTGGCCTATGCAGACAGATGTCACGGAAAGAAACTGGCGACGCTGTTTTATGAGCCTTCGACACGGACCCGCCTGAGTTTTGAAGCGGCCATGCTGGAACTCGGAGGTCAGGTGCTCGGCTTTTCCGAACCTTCAAGTTCATCGGCTGCGAAAGGGGAAAGTGTATCCGATACGGCGAGGATGATCTCCTGTTACGCGGATATCATGGCTATGCGGCATCCCATGGCGGGAGCGCCTTATGTAGCGAGCCGAAGCGCTTCCATTCCCGTGATCAATGCGGGAGACGGGGGACATCACCATCCCACCCAGACGCTTGCGGATCTGCTGACGATCTACCGCGAGCACGGAAGGTTCGATCATCTGACGGTGGGACTCTGCGGGGATCTCAAGTACGGCAGAACAGTGCACAGCCTGATTGCGGCTCTCTCGAGATATCCCGGGAACCGGTTCATCCTCATCTCCCCGGAAGAACTCAAAGTGCCGGAATACGTAAGGGAAGATAGCCTCGATCCCTATCCGGTTCCTTTCGAAGAGACCGAGGACCTGGAAAAGGCGATCCCTGAACTCGATATCCTGTATATGACCCGTATCCAGAGAGAACGGTTCGAAGACCTGTCGCGTTACGAGGCGCTCAAAGACAGTTATATCCTGACGCCCGACAAACTGAAGTATGCGAAGGAAGAAATGCGTATCCTGCATCCTCTCCCCCGCGTGAACGAGATATCGGTCGCAGTGGACGCGGATCCGAGAGCCAAGTATTTCGAACAGGCGCTGAACGGGAAATACATGCGCATGGCCCTGATCCTGAAACTGCTGGAGGAGAGCGCATGGGATCATCTGCCTTCTCCCGAACCTAAAGATCTTATCCGAGGAGAACACATCTGCAGAAACCCCCGGTGCATCGTGTCTACGGAACAGGAACTGCCTCATCTGTTCTACAGGACAGAGCACGGACAATACCGCTGTTTCTACTGTGATCTGGCGGAAGGACAGTAGGAGGACAGGATGTACAGGCATCATGAGGAATCTCTTCAGATCATGAAGGATTATTTCCGGAAACAGGAAGGCGTGATTGCGCTCGTTTTCGGAGGATCGGTCGCAAAAGGCAACGAGAGGATTGACTCCGATCTGGACGGTATGGTTATCGTTTCCGAGGAGAACTATGCTTATCGTCTCGCGGAAGGGAAAACTGCCGAAACGATCCACGGGCTGTGCACATATGAAGGCGGATATTTCGACGTCAAGTATATGACGAAGTCTTTCCTAATGGATGCGGCCGACAAAGGAAGCGAACCGACGCGCAATTCCTTTGTGAAATCAAGAGTACTGTTCAGTGACGATCCGGAGATCCCGGACATCGTTGCCAGGATCCCCGTATTCCAAAAACAGGAGAAGGAAGCCAAGTGCCTTTCTTTCTATGCGGATTACGCATACAATCACGGCTACTTCCTCAGAGCCTGCAAGGCAGAGGGCTATGCAAGGGTGCATGCCATCAACGAGATCCTGTACAGTCTGTACCGGATCACGCTGCAGGAGCATGAAATCCTCTTCCCCTGCAACAGAAGACTGGAAGACACTGTGGCGGGAATCAACAGTGACACGGCCCGCCTTGTCGAATTGGGAAAAAAACTGGCCGTTTCTCTGTCGGATGAGGACGAGCAGGCTTTTTCCGATTACTTCTTTTCCATTACGACTTATGAAAAGCCGACAGATTTCAGGAAGATCGCATCTGCCTATACGCAGGATTTTGAACAGTGGTGGAGAATACGCAGACCGAACGTCAACGAATGGTGACGGGAAGACGAGGATATGAAAAACCCGGGATGGTGTCATCCCGGGTTTTTCGTATATGGCCGATTACAGATTGAATGTCACGGTATCGTTGCCGGCGATTTCGAAAGGTCCGGGCATGGGATCTTTTTCCGGACGCTGTGTGCCGAAGTAATCGCGGTCCAGACGGTACTCGGCTCCATCCGGCTCTTCAAAACGTTCCTCCGCATGATAGCTCTTTCCGAGCAGATCACTCGTGATGATGACTGTGGAAAGACCGCGCAGGACTTTGGGATCGACCGTGATCCTGACCTTGCCATCGGCAGGATCCGTCTCGAAGATGATCCCCGTATCCGCCCTGCTCTGAGAACCCTCGTCGATGAGGGAGGGCCGTGCGCTGTTCAGATACAGATTGTTTCGGATGAAGCAGGGAAGGTGCGCGGTCATCATCCTGCGACCTAAGGACTGTTCCCAGAACCTGTTTTCCGGTCCGGGATACTCATCATAGGAACGGAGTCCCACCGGATACAGCATAGCGTTGTTCTTTGTGGGAAGGCCATCCATTTTGGCCTGTTTGTCCGCCTCGATCTCTTCAGGTGTGCGTTCGGGAAGAGGCAGGTGTTCGAAGAATCCCATGGGAACAGGTTCGTCATTGGGATCCTCGTCTCTGAGAAACACGTTCTGGATATAACGGTCGTCTCCGCCGATAATGTTGGTGTAGCCAGCTACGGCTGTTTCATGCGGGAAATGATAAGGTGTCATGCGCCCGCGGTCGGGATTGATCACGATGTGACCTGCGAAAAGATTGTGGACGAAGGCTCCGCCCTGGGAAACGTTCCGGAAGTTCATGGCGGAAAGGAAGAGATTGTGATCCACCATATAGGGACCATGGCAGACTTCGACGAAGAGATCCTCAGAACGGCTGTCGAAGCAGAGATTGTGATGCAGGTGGGTTCCCTGAGCCTGCCAGTCGAACCATACGGCCCTGTAGCAGCTGTAGAATACATTGTGATGAATGTTCACATCCAGGGATGCATGAAGCTTGATGCCTGATACTTCCGCGCCGTGATAAGTCATCTTGTGATGGATGTGGTGGATGCGGTTGCCGTAAATCTCGCTGAACACCGCACCGAGATGACCTACGATCCCGCACTGCTCGCATTCGGATATATCGTTGTAACGGACGATATGGCTGCCGATATGATCCTTGTTCCAATTGCCGTGCAGTGCACGGAAGATGACTTCCTGTTCTCTCTGGGTGCCGAATTTGAATTTCAGGTCTGACCACTCGTTCTGTCCGGTCGAGATGTCTTTGCCCAGGCTGATGCCTGAACAAGTCGATTCGCTGATCCTGTTGTTTTCGATGATCCAGCCCTTGCTCCAGTGCGGTCCGATCAGTCCTTCCTGGAGTGCTGTCGGAGGAGCCCATTGGGGAGAAGCCTGGGTCAGTGTGAATCCGCGAACCGTGATATAGTCCCGTCCTGTTTCTTCCGGCCAGAAGCAGAAGGGCCGTACGTTGATCTCCACTTTTTCCCCGCGGGGATCGATCCCACCGAAATTGGCCCAGATTTTTGTGTAGACGCTGTCGACTTCGGCATACCATGCCAGAAGGGACTGCTCTGGATACTTGGCTTCTTTCCAGGGTTCCGGTTTGCGGACGTCTTCCAGTGAGGGCCGTTCATAAAGAGATTTTCCATTCAGATAGACCTGTCCGAGATGGCAGGGGGGCAGTTCCTTGAAGAGCCAATCTCCGTATACGGGAGTATCGAAAGGATTGCGATACGTGAATATCGTGTTCGGGACGCGGGTGCTCCAGACACCGTCTCCTTCGTCGTTCCACTCGGATACGATTTCGGCGCCGCTTATCACTGTTTCGCCGTCTCCAGCGGCCTCATATACGATCCGGTGTTCTTCGGTTCCTCCGTGCGCAGGACGGACCCATTCGCGGTAAACGCCGGCATGGACCCTGACGGTATCGCCGGGCAAGGCAATGGACGCAGCCTTGGAGATCGTGCGGAAAGGTTTTTCCTGAGAACCGCACCAGCTGTCGCATCCGTTGACAGAGACATGAAAGATCATGTAGGTACCTCCTTGTGTGAGATGATCCTTTTTCCTCCATTATACGTGAGAGGACCGTGTTTTGTCTATGAAGGCCCGCATGCGCCGGACATGTGCGTGATTGACTGGGAAAGAAAAAAGTAACATAATAAAACCGGTAGAGGAAACAGACATTCAGGGAGGGGCGAACTTTGAAACTGAATCTGGAAGATCTGAAAAACAGGACGTCCTGGGAGCAGGCGGGGATAAGGCTGCCGTCTTATGACTGTGAGAGAGTCTCGGAGACGGGAAGATCAGATCCCCGGTGGGTCCATTTCGGTATCGGCAACATATTCCGGATCTTCATCGGCGGGATCGCGGACCGCCTTCTGTCACAGACAGCCATGGACAGGGGGATCATCTGTATGGAGGCCTATGACAGAGAGATCCCGGACATGATCTATGGCCCTCACGACAATCTCGTGCTGGCTGTCACGCTGAAAACAGATGGGTCGAATGAGAAGAGGGTGCTTGCCCCTTTCGCTGAGGCGGTTTTCACCGTACCGGAATCGGGATCAGGATGGGAGAGAGCCAAAGAGGTGTTCCGGGTTCCGGGTCTTCAGATGGTTTCGTTCACCATTACTGAAAAAGGTTATGCTCTCAGGAACAGCGCGGGAGAATACACAAAGCAGGCGCTCTGGGATCTGGAAAACGGACCGGATCATGTGAAAGGCGCCATGGGGATCATCACAGCACTGCTTCTGGAACGCTTCTCTGCGGGCGGATGGCCTCTGGCGCTCGTCAGCATGGACAATGTGTCCAGAAACGGGGAGAAACTCTCCTCATCCGTGTTGGAGATCGCCCAGTACTGGACGGAGAAAGGACTGGCCCCTGTAGATTTCACTGCATATCTTGAGGATAAGAACAGGATCGCTTTCCCCTGGACCATGATCGACAAGATCACACCCGGACCGACTCCCGATACGGCGAAGATGCTGGCAGAGCTCGGCGTGGAGGGAATGGAAGCGATCGAGACGGAAAAGCACACCCGTATCGCCCCCTTTGCGAACGCTGAAGGACCAGAGTATCTGGTGATCGAGGACAGCTTTCCCAACGGAAGGCCGCCTCTGGAAAAAGCCGGGGTCTATATGACTGACAGGCATACGGTCAATCTCTGTGAACGGATGAAGGTCACCGCCTGCCTCAATCCGATCCACACGGCTCTTGCTCCGTATGACAGGATGCTGGGCTATCAGTTGTTCGCTGACGGGATGAAGGATGCTGAACTGAGCGCTTTGGCGTGTGTGGTGGGATATTCGGAAGGTCTTCCTGTTGTGGAAGATCCCGGGATCCTTTCTCCCAAAGCTTTCCTGGACGAAGTCATGCAGGAGCGTTTTCCCAACGCTTATCTGGGCGATACGAGCCAGAGAATCTGCGTGGATATTTCGCAGGGAGTTGCCTTCCGTTTCGGTGAGACCGTCCGAGCATATATGGAACGGGGCGAAAGCGAAAAACTCATAGGGATCCCTCTGGCGATCGCAGGCTGGATGCGTTATCTTCTTGGCAGAGACGACAGCGGAGAACCTTTTGAACTGTCTCCGGATCCCATGATTCCTGAACTCCTTTCACACCTGAACGGAATTTGCTGGGATGATCCTGATTCTCTGAAGGATCAGCTGCGTCCTGTTCTGTCCAATGCGGCGCTGTTCGGACTGGACCTGTACGAAGCCGGGATCGGCGAAAAGATCGAGGAACTGCTGCGGGAAGAACTCGGAGGAAAAGGCGCCGTCAGGAAAACACTGAAACGTCTCCTTTCCCGGGAAGGATAAGGATTGTCTTTCGAGCCGTCATCGTTTGTGGTATACTAACATTCAGAAGGAGGGACTCATGAGCCATACGGATTTTTTCACGCTGTCTACTCCCCGGGAAGGGCTGATCCCCATCACACGGGTCGTGCAGGCTTTTGTGGATAAAAGCGGTATCAGAGACGGTATCTGTGTGGTGTTCACTCCCCATACCACCTCGGCCGTGACCATAAACGAAAACGCCGATCCGGACGTAAGGGATGATCTGATCCTGGGACTGGACGCGGCTTTTCCGGACCGCCCTGAATTCGTCCATATGGAAGGCAATTCCCATGCGCATCTGAAATCATCCTGTGTCGGGGCATCAGAGACCGTGATCATTGAAGATGGGAAACTCCTTCTTGGCACGTGGCAGGGACTGTATTTCTGCGAATTTGACGGACCGCGGACGCGGAAATGCTATGTGAAGATCCTGGAGGGCTGAAATGCGGAAATACCCAGTTCAGCTGTTTGTCAGCGGAGTCTTCTATCATCTGCTGCATACCTGGTATCTCGCATTAATGGCGGTTATATGCGTCGTGTTGGCCCTGATCAGGTGGACGGCTTTCTATCCCGTTGCCGCAGGGCTGGCCGCTATCTGGATCTTCGGCGCGTTCGCAAGGGAGAAAGCGACGGCGTCGGAATATGAAAGAGAAGATGCCGACCCGGCTTTCGTGGCCGCGGTCGATGAAGAATTCAAAAACAGGTTCGAGCCGAAAGATTGAACCTTAGGAGGTTATCATGGATCGTAATCAGTTTGCCCAGTTTCTTGCCCTGCATGGTCAGGAACACGTTCTGGATTTCTACGACCGTCTGGATCAGGCTGGAAAGGATAAGCTTTCCGCCCAGGTCGAAGCCGTGGATTACAGCCTGATCGACCGTGTGCGCGAAGAGAACAAGACGGAGCCCCGCGGGCATTTCGAACCTTTGGACGCCGTAACGCTGGATGTGATCGCACAGAACAGGGACAGCTATTTCTCGGCAGGTGCAGAAGCCCTGCGTGAAGGCAAAATCGCTGCTGTCCTTCTTGCGGGCGGCCAGGGAACTCGTCTCGGCTGTTCGGGTCCGAAAGGCGTCGTGGATATCGGTATCACGAAACCCGTGTATATCTTCCAGCGACTCTTCGAGAACACGCTGGAGGTTGTGCGCGCCACAGGTGCAAAGCTTCCTTTTTACATCATGACGAGCGACAAGAATCACGAGGAGACCGTCGCTTTCTTAAAAGAACATGATTTCTTCGGATATCCCAAAGAGGACGTAGTGTTCTTCCGTCAGGACATGACCCCCTCCGTCGACTTTGAGGGACGCCTGCTCCTGGAGGGACCGGATCAGCTGTCTCTGTCTCCGAATGGGAACGGCGGATGGTTCGCATCCATGCTCAAGGCCGGACTGAAAGAGGATATGGACAAGCGGGGCGTGGAATGGCTGAACGTCTTTGCGGTGGATAATGTCCTCCAGCGGATCGCCGATCCTGTTTTTGTCGGCGCGACCCTTCTTTCCGGATGCACGTCCGGTGCAAAAGTCGTGCGCAAGGCAGATCCCATGGAGCGTGTCGGTGTCCTTTGCCTAGAAGACGGGCGTCCTTCCATCGCGGAATACTATGAGATGACCGATGAGATGATCCACAGCCGCAGACCCGATGGAGAACTCTCCTATGCTTTCGGTGTGATTCTGAACTATCTGTTCCGCCGGGATGCGCTGGAAAACATCGTCAGCAAGGCGATGCCCGTTCATATCGTAGATAAAAAGATCCCTTATATCACCGCTGACGGAACGGCTTTCAAACCGTCTGAACCGAACGGATATAAATTTGAGCTTCTGGTCCTCGATATGGTCCATATGATGGATTCCTGTCTCTCTTTTGAGGTGAAGCGCGAAAAAGAATTTGCGCCTATCAAGAACCCGACGGGCGTAGACAGCATCGAATCTGCCAGAGAACTCCTAAAGGGCAACGGCATCGAACTGTAAAACAGCATCTGACAGAAAGTCTGCTGCATCGCGGCAGACTTTCCTTTTTTTCTGAAAAGTGATATGCTTTTGTGCATAGAAAGACTGCAACGGAGGATGTGCTTTGGCTCGCAACATGAAGACGCAGCTGACGGAAGGCCCGATTTTGAAAGGCCTGCTGTTGTTCAGTATCCCGATCCTGTTGGGCAGCATCGTGACCGAACTGTATCATGTGGCGGACTCCGTCGTCGTAGGCCAGTTCATCGGAGCGGACGCGCTCGCTGCCGTTTCCGCAGGGGCTCCCGTCATGACGATCATCAACATGTTCCTGATCGGGCTTTCTTCAGGCAGCAATGTAGTCATCGCCCAGCGGGTTGGAGCGGGAGACGGAAAAGCACTCCAAAAAGCTGTCGGAACCGTTGCCGTCCTCACGCTTTCCTTTTCGGCTTTTATCACGATCGTGGGCCTTTGTGTCAGCCGCCCGCTTCTGAATCTTCTCGGAACGCCTGACAATATTATCTCGGATGCCCATGCCTATCTTTTCGTCATCTTTCTGGGAGTCACAGGCAATCTTGTATACAATATGGGGTCAGGAGCTCTGCGCGGCATGGGTGACTCCACCTGGCCTTTTTATTTCCTGCTTCTCTGTTCCGGCCTGAATGTCGTTCTCGATCTGGTTGCTGTCGCCCTCCTCGGATGGGGCGTAGTCGGGGTGGCTGTGGCAACATCACTGTCACAACTGGTTTCGGGTATCGGGATTCTGGCCCGTCTGAACAGAGGCGATTACGGGGTCAGCCTGAAGATACGTGATATCCGCTACGATCGAAAGGAAGGAAAGGCTGTTGCGCTCATCGGTCTTCCGGCAGGAATCCAGAATATCGGAAATTCTCTTGCAGCTATGTGCGTACAGTCCAGCGCCAACTTTTTCGGGAGCACGTTCATTGCTGCAAATTCCATTGTGACGAAAATGGAGAATTTTGCGTATATCCCCGTTGTTGCCCTGTCCACCGCACTCTGTACTTTCGTGGGACAGAACATCGGCCGCTTCAAAATGGAACGGATCCGGAAGGGGATCAATGACAGCATCCTCGTCTGTGTGGGCGTAGGCTGCCTTATGGGTGTGGGCATGATCCTGCTGAGGAATGTACTGCCTTTGCTGTTCACCCAGGACAGGCATGTTGCGGAGATAGCTTCACGCGGACTGATGGTCATGGCTGCTGCATCTGCATATCATGGAATTGACCGCTGTCTCGTTAACGCTATGAGAGGAGCCGGGAAATCGGTTGTTCCCATGGTGACGGCTCAGTTCGGGGCTTTTTCCCGGATCCCGCTCGCATATTTCCTCGGAGTACGCAGAGGTGATTATATGGGCATCTTCTATGCGATGGCCATCGCTTCGGCTCTGCGCTGTGCAGCCATTGCATTTTATTATTACTGTGGCGGTTGGAAACGCGCCGTGGAGGCTATGCGGATCCGCCGAGGAGATCTGCCTGAAAAGGAAGATCCCCCCGCTATTGACAAAGACGGCAGTGACAGATAGAATAAGTCTGTCGCAGGAAGCGGCTCAGGCGCAGAAGCGCCGTATCGGGATCAGATACCTACGTACCGAAGTGCGCGGTCTCCGTCGGGGGACTGCGCTTTTTTGAAAAAGGAGACAACATGAACAAAAATATCCGCAAACTGACTTTTTCTGCCATGGCGCTGGCACTGTGCTTTGTACTGCCTTTTGTGACCGGTAATATCCCGGCTGTCGGGAATATGCTCAGTCCCATGCATCTGCCTGTAATGATCCTCGGATTCCTTTGCGGATGGCCTTATGGCGTCGCCGTCGGCTTCATCGCTCCGCTGCTTCGTTCTCTTACGCTGAGCATGCCGCCTATCCTCAACGCCATTCCCATGGCCTTTGAACTGGCGACCTACGGAGCAGTCTGCGGCATCCTGTACAAGGTGTTTCCCAAGAAACTCGGCTGGCTCTATATAGAACTCGCAATTGCGATGCTCTGCGGACGTGCAGTATGGGGCGTTGCCCGCTGGATCACACTGGGTCTGAACGGACAGGGCTTCACGATGGCTGCCTTTTGGGCGGGAGCGTTCATCAACGCATGGCCGGCAATCGTTCTGCAGTTCGTTCTCATTCCCCCGATCATCGAAGCGCTTCGCAGAGCAAAACTTGTGGCGAACGAGTGAATCCTCCGATCATGGCCTGCCTTTGAGGGCGGGCCTTTTTATTGCCTTCCGCCCCATAAAGTGCTAGACTTTTCTCGATGGAAACATTTCGAACCGAGGAGGAATCATCATGGAGATGAACGATATGCTGACTGTACGCAATCCCATCATATGGGCAGATATCCCGGATGTAGATGTGATTCGTGTGGAAGATACGTATTATATGGTCTCGACGACCATGCATTCCATGCCCGGAGGCGTGATTTTCCGCTCTTATGATCTGGCGCATTGGGAGGTTGCCGTCTATATGTACGACATCCTGGACGGAACACCCGCACAGCGTCTGGAAGACGGGAAAGGCATGTACTCCGCTGGCATGTGGGCCGCAAGCCTGCGCTATCATAACGGCCGATTCTACTGCTTTTTCATCGCCAATGATACACGGCAGACTTATGTCTATTCCGCGGACAGGATCGAAGGGCCGTGGACAAGACATCTGATCGACGCTTTCTATCATGACTGCTCCGTTCTTTTCGATGACGACGGCCGTGTCTATGTGATCTATGGCAACGGAGAGATCCATCTTACAGAACTGCTTCCTGATCTGTCAGGTCCCAAGCCCGGAGGGATCGACAAAGTCATCATTATGGACAATGATATTGTGACGCTCCGTTATGAGGGAAGTCATTTCTACAAGATCAACGGGAAGTATTATGTTTTCCTTATCCACTGGAGAAACGAAGGCACAAAGCGCCGTGTGGAAGCGGCGTTCGTAGCGGATCGGGTGGATGGGATCTACAAAGGCCGCAACGTTCTGGATGACGACATGGGATATCATAACGCCGGCGTAGCACAGGGCGGCATAGTGGACACACCGGAAGGCGACTGGTACGCCATGCTTTTCCAGGACCACGGCGCAGTAGGACGCATCCCCGTGCTTGTGCCCATGCACTGGGAAAACGATTTCCCTGTCCTTGGGGACGAGAACGGAAAAGTGCCTCATGAACTGACGGTCAAAAGCACGCGTCCGGGGTATGAATACGCCCCGATCGTCGGGAACGATGAATTCGAGTACGGAGAAGGCGAGAAACTGTCCGCTGTCTGGCAGTGGAACCATATCCCCGATCCTTCCGGATTCAGTTTCACACAGAGGCCCGGATTCCTGCGCCTGACTACGACCCATGTCGTCCGCAATTTCGTACAGGCTAAAAACACGCTGACACAGCGCACGTTCGGACCGTGTTCCTGGGCAGAGACCGTTCTGGATTTCTCCGGACTCAAAGTCGGGGACTATGCCGGTATAGGCGTGATCCAGAGCCATTACGGCATCCTTGCCGTGACCCGCGAGAAAGACGGATACTATCTTGTGCAGATGGGCCGCAGTGAACAGAAGACCGGAGAAAACGGAAGACCTCTGCGTTATGATCCCGATCCCGGCATCGAACACGGCAGGATCCCGATCACGGGAAAAGAGATCACGCTGCGAGTGGAATGCGATTTCAGGGACAATGTGGATCTGGCCCGTTTCTATTACAAGAACGGGGACGTCTACAAGCCTCTCGGAGAGACGCTGCATATGCTTTATACACTGGATCACTTCATGGGATACCGTTTCGCACTCTTTGCTTTTGCCACTGAGGAAGCAGGGGGTTGCGCTGACTTCGATTTCTATCATATGGGGATCGAGGAAGGCTGAAGAAACAGCGATCGAAGAACGTCTCGGGCTCGTCCCGAGACTTTTTTGTATACCGAATCGGCTGCAAGGTGCTTCATGCAGGATTCACGCGTGTTTCTGTCGAAATGAAAGTCAATAAAGAAAGGATGTGCCGTACCATGGATGTTCAGAATGAGTTCCCGGTTTCTGTCAGAGATATACGCATCAGCGATCCCTGTGTGCTTCCTGTGCCTGAACTCGGACGTTACTTCATCTGCGCCCGCCAGTTTGATCCCAACCGATTTCCCGAAGTGGAGAGAGGCCCGTACTTCTATGCGATGGAAAGTCCCGACCTGATCCACTGGAGCCGTCCGTACAGAATCTTCGAAAAGCCTGCGGACTTCTGGGCGGATCTTGATTACTGGGCGCCGGAGATGCATGCATATAAAGGGAAATACTACATTTTCTCTTCTTTCCGAGCTGCGGGAAAGTACCGCAGATGTCAGGCTCTTGTGTCTGATTCACCCAGAGGGCCGTTTGCACCGGTCAGGAACGAACCTGTTACTCCGGAAGGGTGGCACTGCCTCGATGGGACGCTGTATGTGGACAAAAAGGACAGACCATGGATGGTTTTCTGTCATGAATGGCTGCAGGTCGGCGACGGACAGGTCTGCGCGATCCCTCTCTCCGACGATCTGGGCGAAGCCGTCGGCGATCCGATCATTCTGTTCAGAGCAACGGATGCCCCGTGGCGAAAGGATGCGGCCGGTATCGTGACGGACGGTCCCTGGCTCTATCGTACGAAGCTCGGTACGCTTCTCATGCAGTGGAGCAGTTTTTCTTCGGATGGCGGTTATACGGTCGGATGCGCCAGAAGCCTCTCGGGAGAGATCCAGGGCCCATGGATCCAGGATCCTGACCCTGTTTATGCGATGGATGGAGCTCACAGCATGCTGTTCATGACTTTTGAGGGACAGCTTGTCATGTCGCTTCACTGCCCGAACACACCTGCCGAAAAGAGAATGCTCCTCTTCGAGATGGAAGAAAAGAACGACAGACTGTATACCGTCAATGAGATCACCGGAAACTGGTATAATGCCATAGGCGGGAAGGGAGACCGTTACCGTTACCGGGAAACGATCACGGAAGAACCGGTTTTTTCCCACATAGGGAAACCGTTTGGAGGCCGATGATGAAACCTGTACAGTATCCGTCTCCTCCTCCGTCAGTGCAGTCTTATTCAGTTGAACTTACGGCCAATCCGAGGCTCTGGGGACCTTATTTCACACATGATCCTGCTCTGTTCCGGGATGAGGACAGCGGGCTCTGGTATGTGTACTCTACGGATATGGGTGTGCGGCAGGGCGTGAAGCCCGGAATCCAGATACGCCGTTCAGAAGATCTTGTTGCGTGGGAATTTGTTGGGCAGGCGATCCCTGAAGGAGTGGATCCTGCCGCCGCTTCCGACACGGGAGCTATCAATCTCTGGACTCCGAGCATCGTGAAACAGGGAGGGGAATACAGACTTTACTGTGCGGCAACGAGCTTCGGCTCCCAGGTATCCAGGATCCTCATGGCTGTATCGGAAAGCCCGGACGGTCCGTTCGTCTTCAGACAGACCGTGCTGGCTTCGGAGGAAGGCGATCCGGTCAATGCGATCGGTCCGTCCGTATTCAGAGATCCGACAGACAACAAGATGTATATGACCTATGGATCGTACTGGAACGGCATCCATATCCTGGAACTTGACCCGGAAACAGGATCTCCCTCGGAGACAGGGTTCGGGACATGCCTTGCCAGCCGCGGCTCTGTAGTGCATGGCTCCGTCGAAGGGGCCAGCCTTTGCTGGCATGACGGGTACTATTATCTTTTCATGTCCTGCGGCGGGCTGGCGTTCGATTATCATGTAAGAGTGGCGAGAAGCCGGAATGTTCGAGGGCCTTATAAGGACTGCAACGGGATCGAACAGACGGATCCTGACGCTTCACCCGCATGGATCGGTACGATCCTTCTGGCGCCTTACCGTTTCGGCACTGACAAGGGATGGAAGGCAGTTGGAGCCGCTCATGTGGTGCAGGCGGGTGACGAATGGTTCCTTTCGCATCACGGAAGACCGGAAGGGAGTCAGAATTATACACTTCTGCATCTCCGAAGATTGGTCTGGACAGAGGATGGATGGCCCGCTGTGAGCCCCGAACGGTATGCAGGCGAGAAGATCCAGGAGATTCCGGTCACATCTCTGCTCGGGCACTATGAACGTATCTCGCTGCAGCCCATGCTGCCCCAGACAGTCAGTTCATCTGCTCCCGTTATCCTTCGGCCGGACGGTACGATGCGCACGGGCTGCCTTCTGGGTTCCTGGCGCCGGCCCGGAACCAATACGGTGCATGTGACGCTGGCAGGATTGGAGGAAAAACTCACGGTTCTTCCCGCATGGGACTGGCAGGCACATCGCCAGACACTGGTCATGACAGGCTTTGACAGCAGGGGAGTGACTGTCTGGTATAAGAAAACGGACTGACAGACTGATGCAGTGCCGACAGCTTCATGAAAAAAGACTAGAAACCAGCATAGAAAGAGAGGTACAGCTATGGCAGAACTCAGGATCCGGAGGGATCGGACAAAGGAGATCAGCGATCACCTGTTCGGTATTTTTCTGGAGGATATCGGCTTCGGAGTGGACGGCGGTCTCAATGCCAATATGATCCGTAACTACAGTTTTGACGGCGTGTTCATGGATCCGGAGAAGCACACGGAAGTCAAAGATCCTCTTCGGTACTGGAAATTCGGAGGAGAGTCTTTCGAATCACAGGATGACGGAGCGCTGTCGGGAAACAGCCGTTATGCCCGTGTTCGTGTCAATGGAAGTGCCGTACTGGAGAATCTGGGCTATGATGGCGGCTATCTGGGTGAACGCTGTGCTGTCAGCATCCGCAAGGATACCATGTACGTCTTCAGCGGATGGATCCGGAACGTGGATTTTGAAGGAACCGTTTCTGTCTGTGTACTGGATGACGAAGGAAAGTTCCTGACGAACGAAGCTGTTTTCATTGCGGACAGCAGAGAGTGGAGCCGCGGTTACGTATATCTGACCGGATGTGCTGACGGATACGGCAAGCTGCGGATCAGCTTTGCGGGAAGCGGATCTGTCGATCTGGATTGTCTGGAGCTCTACGGAAGAGATTTTTGGAACGCTGATGATCCCAAATGGGCTCACGGAAAGCTTAGAAAAGATCTGGTGGAGACGCTTCAGGCTCTCCATCCGCGCTTCCTGCGTTTTCCGGGCGGATGCATCGTCGAGGGTGTGCGCCGCGGAAATGAATATAACTGGAAGGATACGGTAGGGCAGCTTTGGGAGAGAAAACCGAATTTCAATCTGTGGGCGGAAAAGGTTCCGGACGGAGGTTACTGTCAGTCCTATCAGATCGGTTTCTATGAATACTTCTGCCTGTGCGAAGATCTGCATATGATGCCGCTGCCCACTCTGAATGCCGGCCTGAACTGTCAGATCCGGAAGATGCAGTACAGGGTCAAGGATGCGGATTATCCGATCGACAGTGCAGAATTCAGAGAGTACATTGTTTCGAATTATGTGGATCTGATCGAGTTTGCGAACGGCGATCCGGACACGAACGAATGGGCAGCTCTCCGGAGAGACATGGGACATCCCGAGCCTTTCGGACTGACTATGATCGGGATCGGCAATGAGAACTTCGGCGGGGATTATGAAAAGAAATTCCATGCGATCTATGACGTGATCCATGAGAAGTATCCCTATATCCACTGCGTTCGCTGTGCGGGCTTCCTGCCTTTCCGCATCGCGGTCCGCGGTGCCTGGAAGGTCGCTCGGACGATATACAAAGATATCGCTGTGGATGAGCATTCCTATCACTCGGCACAGTGGTTTGAGAAACAGTTCCACAGATACGACAGATACCTGCGGAATTCAGCAAAGGTCTACATGGGAGAGTATTCAGCCAATGGCCTTATGGCCGGACAGAAGCCGACGCTCGAGACCTGCAATGTCTGGGAGTCCGCTCTAGGCGAAGCTGTGTTCATGACAGGTATGGAAAGAAACGGCGATGTGGTCGAGATGTCTTCCTACGCGCCTCTTCTGAACCTGGTCGACAGCCGGAACTGGTTCTCCAACCTGATCGATTTCAATCCTTCCGAGGTCATGCCGTCTGCAAACTATTTTGTCCAGCAGCTTTTCGCGACGTACTATGGGCCTTTAGGCGTGGATACGGAAGAAGATTTCCCGAAAAAGCTCTATGAGTCCGTGACGGAGGACAGTGAATATCTGTACTGCAAGATCGTCAACACGTCGGATCAGGCACTGAGTCTCACGATCAAAGGCCTGCCGGATGGCATACTGGAAGGAGAAGTACTGCACAGTGATGATCTGAAGGCAAGGAACAGCCTTGGGTTCGTCGGTGGTCCTGACATGAAGATCGTTCCCGTTGCGGTGAACGTCGAAACATCGGATGGAACCGCGTCGGTCAGCATTCCCGGGTCCAGTGTGATGGGCCTCAGGATCTGCCTGAATACCTGACGGTGAGCAGGTTTCTGAATGTGGATGTACATCGGGGGCGTCTGTGACGCCCCCGATGTTGTCAATTTCGGGTGATGATGGTATACTGAAGTGTGAAATCTTCTGCACGGAGGAATGCGATGCAGTGCCCCAGATGCCATAAAAACGTGGATATCTCCACGTTGTTCTGCCCCCATTGCGGGGCTTATATGCGCGAGACCCTGGACACGGACGGCAGCATGGGCCTGAGCGGCATGCGCCATACTGCCGTGCGCAGGCATCCCCGTTATCTGGGATGGCTGATCCTCCTGGGGATTGTCGTTCTGATCGTTGGTGTCGGCTTCGGCATCGGGACCCTGATTGCTTCTGTGGTGGACGGACAGTCATCCGAGACGCAGCCTCCTGCAAAGATCATCACGATCGAAACACCGAAAGCTTCCGCTGAGCCCGAGACACCGGCTCCTGTACTGGAACCGGAAGAAACGTCGGCCGCACAGCCCGTGGAAACGACAGTGCCTGTATTGACAGAGGAGCCTGCCGAAACGCCTGAATCAGTGCAGACGCCTGTTCCAACGGAATCGCCTTCAGAGACGCTGACGCCCGTTCCGACAGAAACGCCCGCTCCGACACCGACTCCTGTGCCTGTGGTCACCCCCACGCCGAGCCCCACCGAAGCACCTACAGAGAAACCAGCCGTCACAGCAACGCCGAAGCCGACTCCGTCGCCGGCGGCGACGCCTGCCGTATCCCCGATCAGCGGTGAATACCTGATCCCAGACAGTGACACGAAAGTCCTGACGGACGATGATCTGAAAGACCTGAGCTTCATGCAGCTGGTCTACGCGCGTAATGAGATCTATGCACGTCACGGATATGTGTTCAAGGATCCCAAGCTTGCCGTTTATTTTGAGGCACGCAGCTGGTATAAGAAAGATCCTTCCTTCACCGTCGGGAAGCTTTCCGCGACGGAGAAAGCGAACGTCAATCTGATCCGAAAAACCGAAGACAGGAAGAAACCCTGATCAGTATAATGTGAGACCTCCGGGTGAACAATACCCGGAGGCTTTTTCTATTGCCAAAGTCTTTCTTTCCGAGTAGAATGAGCCGAGAGGTGGAAGATGGAAAGAAAGATCGAGGGAACGGTAGGTCACGGTAAGGAATTAGGTCGGACGATCGGATTCCCGACAGCCAATATTATCACGGATCTCGCCTTTGATGAGGAGCTGGAAGGGGTATGGGCATGCTGGGCAGAGACGGAAGGTCAGCGCTTTCCGTGTATCGTAAACGTAGGCAGGCATCCGACGTTCCCGGAAGGGCCGGCTACGGTAGAGGCTCATCTGATAGGCTTTGAAGGGGATCTGTACGGAAAGAAAATGGAAGTTGCGCCTGTGTGCTTTTTGAGAGGACAGACAAGATTCGAGTCAGGTGATGAACTTGCGCGTCAGCTGAACAGAGACCGTAAAAACGCACTTCAGTTTCTGACGGGAGATGCAGATAGGGAGGACAGTGATGTGCGGACGTTATGAAGTATCGCCTTTTCTGGAGAAATCTCCCCTGTATGAAGAACTCTGGGAGATGCCTCTGATGGAAAAAGTCCGAAGCCGGACCGATTTCATCGCAAGGGGCGAAATGAAACCCGGACTTGCGACAGCCGCACTGGCTCTGAATCGCCGCAGAGAGAAGAAGCTGTTCCCCATGGCGTGGGGATTCACAGGCGGAAAAAGCGGAATGCTCATCAATGCAAGGACAGAAACGGCTTCGCGACGGCCTACGTTCAGTCCCTCCTGGGAGAGCCGCAGATGCCTTCTGCCCGCGTCTGCCTACTATGAGTGGGAACACATCCCGCAGGCTGACGG
>JAEEJN010000068.1 GCA_016281935.1 Bacillota bacterium
AGAGCCGTATCGATAAGCCAGGCGGAGGGAACGAACAGGATATCCGCCCCTTTTGCGGCTGCTGAGATCTTCTCATAGGCGTTTTCGTGCGTGATGTCCGTGATCGCCTGTGTGCGGACCCGGTTCCCGAACTGTTCCTGCAGCTGTCGGCGGGCTGCTTCATGCGTGGCGAGCCACTCATTGTTTTCCAGATTGTCTCCGAAGGCGAACACGACGAGAGGCTGTTTCTGGGGAAGGATTCGGCGGAGGAAGGAAGGACGGCTCTCCTCATCTTCCAGATGCAGATCCGACTGATCATCCTTGCCTGAGAATCGGATCTGAGGAAGGATCGTACGGATCTGTTCGGACAGTTCCGCCAGAGTTGCTTCCTCCGAAGGGATACCGAAGACCTGCAGATACTCCAGGAATGCGTCACCGTAGAAGGGAAGGGGCTCCTCTTCACAGAACGGAGCGTATGCGGCTTCGAAGCGGGAAAGGATGCGGTTTCCTTCTTCGGGCGTGGGGAATACCGTGATACCCTGATGCTCAAGATGCATCCGGATGAGATGCAGACGGCGGTAGGCGAAAGGATGGGTCAGATACAGATCCGGGAAAACGCCGGTCTTCATGTAATCGAGCCAGATGTGGAAGGCTTCGATCTCTCCGTGATCCTCGACGCGCTCGGGGATCAAGCGGATGACCTCGGCTCTCGCCGAATAGACGCCGAAGAATTTCATGACGGAGACGCGCTTGTTGCCTTCGATCACGTAGTAGCGTCCAAGGTATTCATAAACTTTCAGGGGATCGCTGATCCCGTCCTCAAGATGATAGAGACAGACGTTCATCCATTTGCGGGCGAATTCCGTATCCAGGTCTTCAGCGGGCATGAACCCGGGGCCGAAGGCTTCGCCGCGCATGGCGCTCTGTGTGCCTATCACGCGGTACAAGGGGATCTCTATGGTCCCGAGGCGTACTTCTGCGAGAATCCTGACTTCTTTGCGGATGTCGTCCAGGTTGGGAATGGCACGGGTCTCCCCGCGCTGACGCTGGCCGCGTTTGCGTGCCTGCTCGTAGTATTCTCTTGCCTGGGTCAGATCGGCCATATTTTTCCTCCTGAAGAAAAAACTCACATTATCATAGAGATTTCATGCGGAATTGTCAAGTCAGTCGTCTCGAATGACGGATGTTCATTGACAGGGAAGGGATGGATGCGCTATACTTTGATAATTCAGAAGGTCCCTTTTATCGACTAAAAGGAGTAGAGCCATGCTTTATGACGATATTCTGCGCTGTGTAGAGGAAGAGAAGGTCCGCTTCATCCGCCTGCAGTTCACAGACATCCTGGGCAGTCTCAAGAACGTGACGATCACTGCGTCCCAGCTGAGAGGCGCTCTGGAGAACGGATGCGGATTCGACGGTTCCTGCATCGACGGGTTTGCCCGTACTGAAGAATCGGACATGCAGCTGCGTCCGGATCTGTCGACCTTCGATATCCTGCCTTGGCAGGACGGGGCTCATCGCTCCGCCCGCCTGATCTGCGACGTCTACAATACCGACAGAACGCCTTTCGAAGGCGATCCCCGCAGGATCCTCCGCCGCGCGGTAGAGGAAGCCGGAAGACTGGGGTATGTGGCGCAGGTCGGACCGGAATGCGAGTTTTTCCTGTTCCAGCGGGATGCGGACGGCAATCCTACGACGATCACGCAGGATCAGGCACGTTATTTCGATCTGGCGACCGTCGACAAGGGCGAACGCGCCCGTGATGACGTCATACTCGCGCTGGAGGACATGGGATTCTGCATCGAGGCTTCTCATCATGAGGATGCGAACGGTCAGCAGGAGATCGATTTCCGTTTCGATGAAGCACTCAAGACCGCAGACAATGTCATGACCTTCAAGCTTGCTGTCAAGACCGTAGCTCAGCAGCACGGGCTGCACGCGACCTTTATGCCCAAACCGCTCTACCATGCTGCGGGAAGCGGTATGCATACGAATCTTTCGCTTGCCAGGAATGGGAAAAATATCTTTTATGATCCCAACGACAGCTACAGCCTGTCTTCCGAAGCTTATGGTTTCATCGCAGGCCTCATGACTCACGTCAAAGCCATGACGGCGATCTGCAATCCCACGGTGAATTCCTACAAGCGGCTGGTACCAGGCTACGAAGCGCCCTGTTATATCGCCTGGAGCGCCAGGAACCGCAGTCCGCTGATCCGCATTCCCGCCTGTACGCCCAAGGCAACGCGCGTGGAACTCAGGAGCCCGGATCCCACGGCCAATCCCTACCTGGTCTTCGCTGCTGCGATCCGTGCCGGACTGGACGGGATCTCGAGAGGACTCACGCCTCCCGCGCCGATCCAGGCCAACATCTTCCACATGTCCCGTCATGAGCTGGAGGAAAAGGGGATCGAATCCCTGCCCGTGAGTCTGGAAGAGGCTCTTGACTGCCTGCGCCGTGACCAGCTTATGCGCGACACCCTTGGAGAATACGCTTTCGAGAGTTATACGCGCGCCAAGACGCAGGAATGGAACGAGTACCGCAACCACGTATCCGCGTGGGAGATCGAGCAATATCTCGTCAAATACTGAGGACAGAACGGAGGCAGGTGAGATACCTGCCTCTTTTTTCAAAAATGTCTTTCTGAAATGCTTGCAATCCTGTCGGAAGGTGTGGTATACTTTTCAGGCAGCGGTTTGATCCGACTGGAAATAGACTTCGCGGAGAGGTGTCTGAGAGGTCTAAGGTGCAGCACTGGAAATGCTGTGTACGGGAAACCGTACCGAGGGTTCGAATCCCTCCCTCTCCGCCAAAGAAAACCTCCTTTGCCTCAGGGCAAAAGAGGTTTTCTTTTTTCCGGTGCGCAAGGCAGCTGAGCCTTGCACATAGATCATCCTGATCACCGGAGGACTGTTGCGGATTCTTTCGGGGGAGAAGGAGCAAATGAGAAATGGAATGAAAACAGCGGCATATATTATCGCCGTGATCTTGGGGACCATGCTCCTCGTCTGTGCAGCGGCTCTTCTGCTGCTTCGTATCCGTACCGCTTCGATCCATGACGATCGTACAGAGATGTTCAGGGAAGAGCGATATACGGAACCTGTTCGCGCGGAAGGTGTCGAGACCATAACGCAGAAGATCTCGTGCGGATATGCGGTCATTGAGATGTTTTCGCGATGGAACGGAGGCGACCTGACAGAAGAGGCTCTGTACGCGGATTACGGAAAGGTCGTGACTTCTACCGGACGGGGTTTCTGTACCGAGATGAACAGGCGCTTTCCTCAATATGAAACGGTCATGCGCAGATACCTGACGGATACCGAACTGATCGGTACTGTTTATGATACCCTGTCCGAAGGGATCCCCGTTCCCGTCGAATGGGCTGCGAAGTACGAAAACGAATGGACGCTGCATTATTCGCTGATCACGGGGATGGACATACCGAACGACAGGATTACCGTAGCGAATCCGTATGGCCGTACGGAAGAAGTTTCCGTGGATGAATTCCTGGACCGCACGTCCTTTGAGGCTTTCGAACCCATGCCGCTGTTTCTGAGACTGGGGTTCGCCTTCGGTTTGTTTGAGAAGAATACGGTGTTTACGATCCGACAGCAGTAAGGAGGTACCGATATGTATAATGGGAGAAAGGGCCTGATCCTGTTTCTGGTTCTTGCAGTTGCATTTGTTTGTCTGTTTTCCGGATGCAGCCGGAAAGCGGAACCATCCAGAGAGAGCCATGAGATCATCGAGGAGCTTGTAGTCGACTACGGAAAATACGGAAGCGAAGCAGATGACAGGGTCGCAGAGCTTCTGAAGGAACTGAAAACCGTGGATGCAGACGCGGCAAAACGCTGGACGGACATCATGACGATATGGAAAACGGCATGCACGGATCTGAAAGTCAATGACCGGGTGCTTCCGGACGGCCTTCCTGATACGGATGAACTCTGTATTGTTGCGCTCGGGTTTCAGCTCAGTCCGGATGGGAGCATGAGGGATGAACTGATCGAAAGGCTCAAAGTGGTCGCAGCCAGCGCGGAGAAGTATCCCCATGCGCTGATTATCTGCACAGGCGGTCCCACGGCATCCGGCAACAGCAAGGCAACGGAGGCGGGGAAGATGGCGGAATGGCTGATGCAGAACGGCATCGCATCGGACCGCATCATCGTGGAAGACAGATCCCTGACCACGGCACAGAACGCAATATACTCCTATGACATTCTGAAAGCCCGTTATCCGCAGGTCAGACAGCTGGCTATCGTATCCAGCGACTATCATATCGCGACGGGTACGCTCCTGTTCGGGGCTGAGGCCATCCTTCGTGCGGACAAAGCGGGTAAAGAGACCATGCGCGTCGTATCCAACGCAGCGTGGAACGCCCCTTCCGGCAGCCTGTCTTCCATGTTCCAGGCGGGAGCTCTGATCGAGCTGTCCGGCGACATAGATACGGCATACGAGATCTATTACGATACCTATGATATCCACGAACTGGCTCCGCTGCACTGAGAGCCTGATGACTTCTGCTGTACAGCTCCGGGCAAGACTGCCGTAGGCACAAGGCTCTTTGAA
>JAEEJN010000069.1 GCA_016281935.1 Bacillota bacterium
CCCGAGCTATCTGCGGCGGGCTGCGTGCATGGAGGCCATCGGGAAGGTGTCGTCCTGGAAAAGCAGCCTGGCGAATTGGGAGAAGACGAACGGGGGACGCCGTCCGGGTCTGCCGAAAGCGGGATATGCATATCCCTGCCTGTACAGGGAGATCATGTACAGGGAAGGAGAACCGTACACGGCGCAGATCAAGATCTATGTCCGCAACACCTGGGACTGGCTGACGGTCAGGCTCCGGAAATCGGACGTCGACTATGTAAAGAGACACTGCGGTTCCATGAAGCAGAGTTCACCGACCCTGCGGAAACGCGGGAAGGAGTGGTTCCTGGATTTCCTGTATACGGGAGAGAGCGAACTTTGTGACAGAAAAGTTCAGGATCAGATCATCCTGGCTGTCGATCTGGGTATACACAATGCCTGCACCTGCGCATGCCTTCTGTCGGACGGCACTGTCGCCGGACGCCGTTTTCTGCGGCTGCCGGCAGAAGAAGACCGTCTGAAGAAAGCAGTCGGGAGGATACGGAAAGCCCAGCAGCACGGAAACCGGAAGATTCCGCGGCTGTGGGCCGCTGCCGTCGGGATCAACGATGACATCGCGGTCAAAACGGCAGCCTTCATCATGGAAACGGCTGCAGCCATGCATGCAGACGTCATCGTGTTCGAACACCTGGATAAAACGGGAAGAAAGACCGGGAAGGGAAAGCAGCGGCTGCACCTGTGGAAAGCGGAATACGTACAGCGCATGGTGGAAAACAAAGCTCACAGGCAGGGGATGCGAGTGAGCCGTGTCTGTGCATGGAACACGAGCCGTCTCGCCTACGACGGGAGCGGAAAGGTCAAACGCGGGAAAGAATCGGAACGCACGAAGGGCAGTTATTGTCTGTGTGAGTTTGCGACAGGGAAGATCTATCATTGCGATCTGAACGCAAGCTACAACATCGGAGCGCGATACTTTATCCGTGAGATATTCAAATCCTTGCCCGAAAGGGAGAGGTTGGCGGCGGAAGCAAAAGTTCTTCCGACAGCCAGGAGAAGCACCTGCACCTTATCCACGCTGATTGACCTGCATGCGGTGCTTGCGGCTTAGGCTGCAGGCAACTGAGTGCGGGCCGTATGGTGGAAAGGCAGTCCGATCCTCCTAAAGAGGAACCGCTGTGTATACAGCGGCAATAGGAAGCACGCGACTTCAGTCGTGTGAGGCTTCACACTAATCTGCATTTTAACGGATAAATCCAGAAAAAAACGGGAATTTCCCAACTTCAGCCCCAGGTCCCGCTCATGCTGCGGGAAAGAAGACTTTTTTTCTCAGAATTTTGCATAAATCTGCATTTTATCTGTTGACTTCTCCTCCGGGTTGCGGTATGGTCAAATCGTACGAGTCTATTCACGTGTCGCTATGTGAAAGGAAGGTGCGCATGATGAGAAACGGCAAACGATTCCTGGCCCTGCTGGTCGTCCTGGCGCTGGCGTTCTCGCTGGTCCCGGCAGCTGTTTTTGCGGAGGGAGAGACCCATGTCTTCGTCAGTCAGCCGCAGAGCACGGTACAGATGGATCCTGAGGAACTGACTTACACGGTGACCTGGAGCACCAATTTCATGCCCACCCAGGTCGACGTCATGCGCAGGGCGAAGGATTCCTTCCACGAGGATACATACGTGGGATCGCCTTACGCTCTCAACGGTGCGCTCAGCTTTTCGTTCCCCGCCAACGCGGACGTGGAACAGACCTACTATATCAAGGCTTACTATCTCGACGAAGCGACGGGGGAGACGATGTATGTCGTCTCGAACGACTTCACGCTGGACCGTTCCAGTCTGGTCTTCAGTCTGCAGCCGGAACCGAATCCCGTCATGAACGAGTATGATCTGACGTGGACGGTCCACTGGACGACCAATTTCGTTCCCACCAAAGTCCAGATCGTGAAAGACGAAGGCCATCATGAACCCTACAATACCACGATCGTCGAACTCACTGATAATCTGCAGGTTTCCGGTTCTCGCGTCTTCAACTATAACACGGTGAAGAACAATCCGCTCTATCTGCGCGCGTATTACGCCAACGGGCTTTACGTGACGTCTGATTCCTTTACTCTTACGGAGCCGGAGATGGCATTCACGGTACAGCCTCCGATGGTTGTGCCTCTGGGAGCGGACCTGCAGAATTATACCGTCTCCTGGGCCACGAACTTCATTCCCGACAGAATCAAGCTTGTGATCGACGGGAACGAGACGACAGTGGCCTGTGACGAGGAACTGCGTGCCCATATGTCCTGGCCCCTGTCTGTGTCGACGCAGACAGAACACACGTATCAGATCCGTGCGTACAAAGGACTCGACTACGTCGATTCCACGGAATTCACGCTGAACAATTCCCTGAACTACACCACACAGCCCGCCGAGAACATCCCGATCCGGGTAGACAGTCTGGATTATCTCGTCAGCTGGACCACGAACTACGTACCTCAGAAGATCGAGGTCGTATACCGCAATCCGTACGGCAGCGGCGATGAGGTCGTGGCCGAGGTGACGGACAATCTCCAGAGGGATATGGTCCACGTCCTTCCCGGAAACAGCCCCGATATGCATTCCTATTATATCCGGGCCTATTTTACGGAGCAGAACTACCTCCAGTCCGGCTTCTTCCGCCTGAACCATGACAGCCTGAACTTCAATCTCCAGCCTAACGATGTGACGATCGATCCCACCTTCCTGAACGGAGCGACGAGCTGGAGAACGAATTTCATGCCGGTGAAGGTGGAGGTATGGCGGGAGGATGGCTATCCCGACCTGCTCATCGACACGATCCATCCTTCGGACGAGACCGAGTTCCATTATACGTTCGACGGGACAATGGATCATAACTGCCCTTATTTCCTCAGGGCCTATTTTGCCGACACCACGAAGGCATATATCCAGAGCGAAAACTTCGGTCTGGATATTTCGCAGCTCATGTTCACGAAGCAGCCCATCCTGATCGATCATCACGACGGTCTGAACACTCTTTCGCTCTCCTGGGAGACCAGCTTCGTCCCGCTGAAAATCGTCATCCGCTGCAACGATGAGGAGTTCACCTATCTCGGCAGGGACTCGATCGTCGCCGAACTGACGGAGGACCTGGCCAGAGCGGGAAGCTATACCTTCACGTGGGACGCGGGAACGGAACATGAATTCTACGTCCAGGCGCATTACGCGATCACGTTCGAAACCACTTCCGAATACGCCGTGCCCGCGGGATTCACAGTGCAGCCCGCGAGCGGAGGCGTCTCAACAGGGAAACCCTATCAGATCCAGTGGACCACGAACTTCGACCCCGTCAGGAAAGAACTGTACTGCACGCATCTGATCGACGGAGCCTATGAGGACGTCTTTATCGGAGTGATCGGTGAGGGTGAGAACCTGACGATCACCTATGAGATGGCGGAGCCTTATTTCGGTGAACTCTATCATCTCCGCGTGTGGTACGGAGCAGGAGAGGACGATTACGTCCGCAGCGTCAGCTTCTCCATCAACCCCAGGCTGGAACTGGACGGATGCGACGGCTTCTCCATCGATTTCCTGCGTACGAGCCACAGGTTCACGGAACAAGAGTGGATCGAAGATGATGAGAATAATGAAAGCTTCTATTTAGGCTACGGTAACAATGCTTCGGGTTCCGACGCCTTTGCCTACAGGATCCATTACCCCGCCGGCAGCACCAGAACAGTGCTTGAAATGGCGATCAGGGACGAGAATGGCGATGATCGGCTGAGGGCGTATTGTCAAGACTGGGAGATCGAGCACTCGGATCTGCCTTTCAGCATGTTCTCGCTCGATTCGGAAAACCGTACGATCGAGATCAACACGACCATCCCTGAACTGCGCCAGGTTTTCCAAGAAAAGATCGCTGAAGAAGAAGAGGAACTGGATAACCCGGATCTGTTCTCCATAGAATTCCTGGTAGTTGCAGACGGCTGCAGCGACGGTGATCATTCTGTACGGTTCGAACTTCAGGATGTCCATATCCCGGTCCAACATGTTCAGCCCGGGGTCGATTTTGACAGGTTCACGCTGACGACTCCTCTCGTCACCAAACTGGAATTCGAGGAAGCTGCTCCTGAGATCACGTCAGCGAGTTGTGAGGCTTTCGCGGTGATCGCGACAACGTGCAACGGCGATCAGTATGAGCAGTATGGGTCCCTGTTCCCGGCAACCGACGATGATGAAAACTGGAGCATGTTTTTCTACGACAGGAACATGCATAATGCGTCGGAACACTTCCAAGAGTTCTTCGGAGATGCGTGGAACGAGTTCGATTACGGCCCGGCAAACTATGCC
>JAEEJN010000070.1 GCA_016281935.1 Bacillota bacterium
AAAGAGCTCGAAGGCTTCCGTGTCGTGATCGGCTCTTGCCCCGTCAAAAAAGGGCACGCCTCCGTTCACGCTCTGGTAGGGCCTGTCGGGATCGAACTCCGGGATGTCTTCTGCAGTGAAGGGAACGGAAAGGTCCGCTGTGAATCCTTCGGGTTCGGGAAGAAGCGCAGGCGTCGGGGAAGGATCGGCTGCGGGAGCTGCCGTCACGGCGTTATCCGTTTTCTCGGGTGCGGGGACCGTCTCCGCGGGAGAGGGAACGGAAGTCGCGTGAGGTTCAGGTACGGGTCCCGGACCCGACAGGAAGCGGTAGCCGATGATCAGGATCAGGAAAACGACGAGGATGATCCATACGATGTTCTTGTTTTTTTTCAGGTTCTTCATTCTTCGGTCCTTTTATAGGTTTCGCGGCTGATCCG
Source organism: Bacillota bacterium (assembly GCA_016281935.1). GTDB lineage: Bacteria > Bacillota > Clostridia > Christensenellales > UMGS416 > JAEEJN01. The sequence goes on from JAEEJN010000070.1 coordinate 417, forward strand.
CGCATGTGAGCTTCCCGGAAAGGATACGTCCTGGATCTGCCGCCAGAGGGACGGATCAAGATCCAGTCTGCGGTCGGACGGATAGAGCCTGTTCCATCTGTACAGGATCAGCTCTTCGATCCTGTCCGCAAAGGCAGCCAGAGGATGGCCAGCAACGAACACATATTCGCCGGGACCGGCTTTCGTCAGAGGATCGGAACAGAACCTGACGCTGTCGGGCAGGCCGTCAGGAAACAGGGGAGCCAGCGAAGTATCTGCCCAGAGCGGATCACGGCCCGCGAGAAGAAGAAGATCACGGATCAGTTCCCTGTCTCTGGACAGGGGCCTGCGGTTGAATTCCGTGCCCATCCTGTCGTCCACGCAGACGATGACTTTCATCGCACACCTCCCTTTTGTTCTTTTCACATTGTACCACAAGTTCTTGCATTCATCGCTATCTTTTTTTATAATTGAAGAAGTTTTGCACAGGAGGATTTCCATGATCAGGGGCATCATCTTCGATATGGACGGACTTATGTTCGACACGGAACGGCTGGTCGTCCGCGCCCTGACCGATATCGGTACGGAAGAGGGACTCGATATCGATATGGATCTGATCCTGTCCTGCATCGGCGTGAACGAAAAAAGCTGTGAAAAGCTGTTCAAGGCAAAATTCGGAGAGGATTTCGAGTACTCCCATATCACGAGGAAACGCATTGACCGCGTCGCTTCCATGATCCGCGAAAACGGGATCCCGGTAAAAAAAGGCCTGAGGGAACTTCTGGATTACGCGAAGGAACAGGGTTACAAGGTGACGGTCGCGACATCCACATCCAGGGACAAAGCCCGCTGGTACTTCGAGATGGCGGGGATCGGGGACTGTTTCGGCGAGATTGTGTCGGGAGATATGGTGACGCACAGCAAACCGCATCCGGAGCCTTTTCTCAGGGCAGCGGAACTCCTTCATCTGCCGCCGCAGGAGTGCCTGGCGCTCGAAGATTCCTTCAACGGCATCCGGGCTGCCCGCGGTGCTGATATGCCGGCCGTCATGATCCCTGATCTCAAACAGCCCGACGACGAGATCCGCGGTCTGGCCTCCTGGGTGAAGGAAGACCTGACTCAGGTCATCCGCATCCTTCAGGAAGACGCGGAAAAGACCGGGGGACCGATGGCAGACGGGAGAAAGAAAGTCCGGATCCTCTGCGTTGCAGACGAGGAAGACCCGCGTCTCTGGGAGCGTTTCGATCCGAAGATCGTTCGGAACGTGGATCTGATCCTGGCCTGCGGGGATCTGAAGGCGGAATATCTCGATTTTCTCGTGACCATGATCCCCGTTCCTCTGTATTTCGTCTGCGGAAACCACGACAGGAACAAACCTCTCCCGTCGGGATGTGAGCATATCGACGGAAAACTCGTCACCTACAAAGGCGTGAGGATCCTTGGCTTCGACGGATGCAGGAGCAGCGCGCCGTTCCAGTACCATTATTCGGAAAGACAGATGGAAGCCAAAGTGCGCAGACTGTACTGGACGCTGCGGCGTTCAAAAGGATTCGATGTCCTTGTCAGCCACGCGGGTCCCAAAGGACTGGGGGACGGACCGGATGAGTATCATACCGGCTTCGCAGTCCTGCGAAGGCTCATCGATCTGCATCATCCGGCGTATGCGGTGCACGGACACACCCATCTGAACTACGGGCGAGTGGAAAGAACGGTCCGGTATAACGGCACCACAGTCGTCAATGCCTACGGCTATACGATCATAGAGGTCTGAAGAAACAGAAATCAAAAAGCAGTCGTTCTGACTGCTTTTTTCGGTATTGCGGGAAGAAATCAGTTTTCGGCGGCATCTTCTTCCGCCTGGGAAGGTTCGGATGGATCCTCCTCGATCTCGATCCGTTCCACGAAATCCAGGATCCAGTGCATGAAAAGGATATCTTCGGGTTCCCACTGATGGTCGGCTTCCAGCTGCAGATTCCCTTCGTGATCGTACAGAGGGCCGCGGAAAGCGGACCATTCGCCCCGCATCATGTCGTGCTTCATGTGGGATACGAGGCGGATGACTTCGACGGGCACTGATTCCGGATTCATGTGAAGATTCAGGATCGAACTGTCCAGCCCCCACCAGTAGCTGCGGGGACGGATCCCCGGTGTAAGAGCTCCGCTCAGGTACTCGTTGACGATATGTGTATAGAAAGCGGACCAGTTCCAGATCGGAGCGGCCAGGTATTCGACGGGGCTTCCCGTTGCGTCCATTCTTCCGAGGAAGGAGAACGTGTTGACGGGCCTTTCCAGTCCTCCGTGCATGAAGGCCTGATAGATCGAAAGATCCGCACCTTCACGGTGCAGCAGTTTGGCGCCGAGTGCAGCC
>JAEEJN010000071.1 GCA_016281935.1 Bacillota bacterium
ATCCCCTATGAGGAAGCCGGTGAATACGTCTACACCGTGACGGAGACGGCCGGCAGGAACACACACTATTTCTACGATACCTCTGAATACACCGTAACGGTGACCGTGACGGACATGGGAGGATACCTGAGCGCGGAATACGCGTCAGAGAAGGACGGTGAAGAAGCGGACGGGATCGTCTTCGACAACCCGTATACGCCGGATCCCGTGGACCTGACTCTCGGCGTGGAGAAAGTCCTGACGGGCACCCTCCCCGAGAACGGGAGCTATACCTTTGAATTCGTTCTGTCCCCCGTGGACGGAGCGCCCGGGGCGGATCCCGCGGAGATCTCCGTGACGCTGCCCGGGACCGCGACCGCGGAATTCGGACCGCTGCACTTCACCGAGGCCGGCGAATACGTCTATCAGGTGACGGAACAGGAAGGGGACGACCAGGGCGTCAGCTACGCAACGGAACCCGTCGAAGTGACTGTCACCGTACGGGACGCGGGCGGAAGCCTGGAGATCGCATCGGTGCAGGGCGCCGCAGCTTCCGGCAGCGGGACGAACGTCGTCTACCGCGTGACCGTGGAGAACAGTTATACGCCGGATCCCACCGAACTGGAGATCCCGGTGGAGAAGACCGTGTCCGGCCAGGTGCCGCCTACGGACGAGACCTTCACCTTCACCATCGAGGCTGTGACGCAGGACGCGCCTATGCCCGACGAAGCGGAGATCGAGATCACCGGCGCGGGCACGGAGACTTTCGGGGCCATCCCCTATGAAGCGGCCGGAGAATACGTCTACACCGTAAAGGAGAAGGCCGGCAGCAACACACACTATTCCTATGACACCTCTGAATATACCGTGACGGTGACCGTGACGGACATGGGAGGATACCTGAGCGCGGAATACGCGTCAGAGAAGGACGGCGAAGAAGCGGACGGGATCGTCTTTGACAACCCGTATACTCCGGATCTGGTGAATCTGCGTCTCCCGGTCAGGAAGACCGTGGAGGGCGAACCCGACACGGAGGAAGAATTCACCTTTACCCTGACGGGAAGCGGTGACGCCCCGATGCCCGAGACGGCCGTAGTGACCATCACCGGCGCGGGGACGGCCTCTTTCGGCGAGATCACCTTCGAGGAGGCAGGGACCTATACCTACACGGTCAGGGAGACCGCAGGGAACGCACCCGGCTTCACCTACGACACGAAGGTGCGCACCGTCGTCGTGACCGTGACGGACGAGGGCGGCTCACTGGAGGCGTCGTGGACCGTGGACGACGAGCCGGCGGATTTCATCAGCTTCGTCAATACCTATGAACCGGTCCTGACCGACATCCCTGTGGAGAAGATCTGGGATGACAGCGACGACCAGGACGGCCTGCGCGCCGAGAGCGTGACGGTGCATCTGCTCGCCGACGGGAAAGACACAGGAAAGAAACTCGTGCTGACGGCTGAGGACGGCTGGAAAGGCGTGTTCAGGGATCTGCCTGTGTACGCCAAAGGCGTCGAGATCGAGTATACGGTTTCCGAAGACGCGGTGCCCGGCTACGACGCTCCCGTCATCGGGAAGGCCGGAGACGGCTTCACCGTGACCAACCCCCACACGCCCGAAAAGACGAAGATCGGCGTACTGAAAGTGTGGGAAGACAAAGACGACAAGGACGGAAAGCGGCCTTCGAGCGTGACGATCCACCTGCTCGCCGACGGCGAGGACACCGGGAAGAAACTGGTGCTGACGGCCAAGGACGGCTGGAAGGGCGAGTTCACCGATCTGGACGTGTACAGCGAAGGCAAGAAGATCCTGTACACGATCGCTGAAGACCTGGTGGAAGACTACCAGAAGCCGGTCATCCGCGGAGACGCGGCCAATGGCTTCACCGTGACGAACGAGTACATACCCGACATGCCTCCCATGGGAGACGCCAACCGGGTGGGACTCTGGACCATGATGATGCTCGGCAGCCTTGCGGGCCTGATCACGGCGGCGGTCACACTGGGAAGAAAGAAAAGAGAAGAAGGCGTATGATGACGGCAGATCCGTTCATCTGCCTCTGATCCAAAGACATACGACAGCCGGGAGGCGGGAGAGATCCCGCCTCTCTTTTCTTTCCCCGCGCCTGTTTTCCGCGGACTCGCAGAAGGACGGGAAATATGATATACTTTTCCCGATCCCCGCTTTACGTCGGGGAATCCGATAAAACACTGAGAGGGAAGACTAATGAAAAAATCCGTACTGCGCAATTACGCGAGACTCATCGCCCGGGTGGGCGTGAACATACAGAAAGGCCAGAACGTCATCATCTCCTGCGGTCTCGACCAGCCCGGGTTCGTGGAGATCCTGACGGACGAGTGCTACAAGGCCGGAGCGAGGGAGGTCACCGTGGAATTCAGCCACCAGCCTCTCAGAAAGATCCACGTCCGCCATCAGAGCGTCACGACCCTGGCAAAGGTGGAGGAATGGCAGAAGGCCCGGCTCGAGTACTACGCGCAGACGCTGCCCTGCCGCATCTATCTCGCATCCGAGGATCCGGACGGCCTGAAAGGCATCAACCAGAAAAAGGTGTCCCAGGCCAGCCAGAAGACCTATCCCATCGTCAAGCCTTACCGCGACAGGATGGAGAACAAATATCAGTGGTGCATCGCCGCGGTGCCCGGCGTCGCCTGGGCGAAGAAGCTCTTCCCGGATCTGCCCAAAGGCAGGGCGGTGGAGAAACTCTGGGAGGCCATCCTCTTCACGTCCCGCGCGGATGAGGATCCCGTGGCCGCCTGGCAGGCCCACGACGACGACCTCATGGGCCGCTGCGCCTACCTCAATTCCCTGGGCATCGCCGAACTGCGCTACAGGGGCGACAACGGCACCGATCTCACAGTCGGCATGATCCCCGAAGCCGAGTTCAAGGGCGGCGGGGACCGCACGCTGAGCGGCGTCTTCTTCAACCCCAACATCCCCACCGAGGAATGCTTCATCTCTCCCATGAAGGGGAAGGCTGAAGGCATCGTGTACGCGACGAAGCCCCTGTCCTACAGGGGACAGCTCATCGAGGACTTCTCCGTCCGCTTCGAGAACGGCAAGGCCGTGGAAGTCAAAGCCGCGAAGAACCGGGAGCTCCTGGAAGAGATCATCTCCATGGACGAGGGAGCCGCCTATCTGGGCGAGTGCGCCTTGGTCCCCGTGGATTCCCCCGTGTCCGAGTCCGGCATCCTGTTCTACGAGACCCTCTTCGACGAGAACGCCGCCTGCCATCTGGCGCTGGGCGCGGGTTTCACGGACACCATCCGCGGCTATGAGGAAAAGACGCTGGAGGAGTGCAGGGAACTGGGGGTCAACGATTCCATGGTGCACGTGGACTTCATGATCGGCTACGAAGGACTAAATATCGACGCAGTCACCCGCGACGGGAAGACCGTGCCCGTCCTGCGCAGAGGCCGCTGGGCTTTCGAACTGTAACCGCCCGGACTCTTTCGGACGGCATCGACAATAACGGCAGGGGCGTGATGCGCCCCTGCCTTTCGGAAGGAAAAAGATGAACGGAAAACGGATCTGGGCCCTACTGCTCGTCCTGTGCCTCGCCGCCGCGGCGGCTTCGGGCTGCGCTCCGCGCGCGGACCGGGACAGCCTCGCGGACCTGTCGCTCGTCACCGCGCCACCCGCGGAACCTACGCCCGTCCCCGAGCCTTACGCGGGGACCAGGATCATCGAAGGACTGTACCGGCTGGACTACATGGAGGACGGGTACGTCTGGGACGTCGCGCTGTGGCGGAGCCGCATCGCCGTTCTGTATACCGATTACGACGAAGTCCGTGACCTCAATACGGGAAAGATCATTTTCTATGACGCGGTGACCGGGGCCGAACTGTCCCGCTGGGATCTTCAGGGCCAGGTCCACGCGCCTGAGCTCGTGCACTACGCGGACGGGGCCCTCGGCGTCACCGAAGACCGCTCCCTGCATCTGTTCCGGGATCCTCTCACCGCGCCGGAATACAGGCATACGGAGACCTCGGAAGAGATCCCTTCGCAGATCACGCCGAAGGGAGACTGCCGCATCGAGGAGGGACAGCTCCTGTATACGCCCGCCGACGGGAGCGGGGAAAGGAAGCTGTACGACGTGCTCCGGGACGCCGACATCGAGTATGCGGACGACGAACATATCTGCCTGAGACTGTATGCGGATGCGGAAACGGACGCTTCGACGGTCATCGTGTCTCCTGAAACGGAAGAGGTCCGGGAGTACGCAATCGATGCGACCGACGTCAAGGCCGTTTCCGGGGAACTCTGGCAAAGAGCCTTCTACTCGGGCAGGATCCGCGAACTGGAAGGGGACCGTGAGATCCTCCTGGAAGAAGGCCTGGACGGCGAGTATCTGACCGCGCTGGAAGGCGGTCTTGCCGCAACGACAAAGACGGTCTGGGACGGCGACGATCACAGCACTGTCTTCCGGCTCTACAGGGCCGGAGACGGCGCGCTCCTGTTCAGGAGCGGGGGGGACTGGCCTCTTGCCGGCAGCTGGATCGAAACAGCGGACATGGACGCGGAGGACGGCCTCGTCCTGATCTTCGGACAGGAGCCCGGCGAGGGAGATGCCGAAAGGTACTGCTTCCTCATGCCGACGGAAGGACTCGTCCCGCTGGAGAAGCATTCGGATCCCGCGCTCGACACCGAGACCTTCAGGAAAGGGATCGAGGACAGGTTCGGCGTCAGGGTCTTCACGGGCGCGGAAGCCGTATCGGACTACGCCCTCACGGAATACGAACTGAGCCCCTTCCCGTCGGACGACGTGGTACCGCTGGCCCTCAAGCGTCTCTCCGAGACCCTGGAGAAATTCCCGGAAGGCTTCTTCCGCGAACTGACGGAGCCTGTGGACGAATACGGCTACAGTGAACTGCACATCCTCCTTGCGGGGAGGATCCGCGCGGTCGGGACGGCCGCTCCCACATCGGTCGCAGGATTCACTCAGCGCGATTTCGGCAGTTCAGTCGAATACATCGCCCTCGACGCGCGTTTCGCGGGCCGCATCGAGAGCGACGCCGCCCACGAGATCTTCCATGCATCGGAGGACAGGATCTCCACCATGATCGGTCCGGAATTCGACGGTTTCGGAAGATGGACGGAACTGAATCCAGAAGGCGTCGATTACTACTACGGCTACGTGGACGGGGAAGGAAACGACTATTCGGACGGCGCGCTCACTGCGGGCTCGGGCGAAAACGACGCCTGTTTCATCGACTCGTATTCCAGGACCTTCCCCAACGAGGACAGGGCACGGGTCTTCGAGTTCCTGTTCATCGGCGGGAGCGATGAAACGGTATACGAGGACGGCAGGATCTATCCCTTCCGTTCAGACGTACTGTATGCGAAGGCGGAATATCTCTGCAGCGTCATGCGGACGGCGTTCAAAACAGTAGCCGCGACGGACTGCGCCTACTGGGAGCGCATGTTCCGCGGCAAAGCCGGATGAACCGCTGAAAAACGGTCATGAGCCTTAGGGCTTGATGATAAATCTATTTTTCAGGAGTGTGCTTTTTGAAGAAGTACGGAACAACGGAGTCGGTGCGCTGACCGGGAGGCCGACGCGCTGACGCTCCGACCTCCCGCCGAAAGGCAGTTGCAGTCATCAATTTTCAGGAGGTAAAACAATGAATCGAAATGACTACATCATCCGTTCGGAAAGACCGGAGGACCATGCGTACGTGGAATCCATGATCCGGGAATCGTTCTGGAATGTGTACCGTCCGGGAGCCAGCGAGCACTACGTGATCCATGTGCTCCGCGATGACCCGGCCTTCGTGAAGGAACTCGACCTCGTCATGGAGAAGGACGGCGTGATCATCGGGCAGAACATGTTCATGAAGACCGTCATCGACGCCGACGACGGCCGCGTGATCGACGTCCTGACGATGGGACCCATCTGCATCACGCAGGAACTCAAGCGCAGGGGATACGGAAAAGCCCTGCTGGACGATTCCCTGAGACGCGCTGCTGACCTGGGCTTCGGCGCGGTCCTGTTCGAAGGCAATATCCGTTTCTACGGACATTGCGGCTTCGACTACGCGTCCCGTTTCGGGATCCGCTACCATGACCTTCCAGAAGGGGCGGACTCGTCCTTCTTCCTCTGCAGGGAGCTGATCCCCGGGTATCTCGGCGGGGTGACCGGCGTCTACCGGACACCTGCGGGCTATTACGTGGACGACGCGGATGTGGAAGCCTTCGACAGGGACTTCCCGCCCAAAGTCAAGCTGAAGCTCCCCGGCCAGCTCGTCTGATGAACGGGACCCGCTCCCCGGCATATGCCGGGGAGCTTTTTTTCGCAGCAGCCTGCAGGATTGCATGGACCGTGATGTGAGAGGACATGGATATCATCTTCTCCTGTCTGGATATGCAGGAGAGGACGGTATTCGTTTGACCAATGGTCGCGGGAAATAATCATCCACTCGGCGCAATGCTTTGACAAGGCATACGTCAACAACGTGTTTACACATCATGATGACAGACAAAAATGATGTATTGATAAAATATAAAGAGTATTATTTTCCGATTGAACCGACAAAGTATCTGTATCCGCCGGTGAGAGATGACCTTGATGAAATGTCTGTGTTTTTGAGAGAGACAGTGGATTATATTGTATCAAAACTGCATTTTGGGAAATGGCCTGTCATCGATAGGACTGTATATGTTCCGAATGATAATATTGACGTGTAGGATATTGCATGTTAGTATATAAACGAAAGAGTTATCAAACAGAATTTGCAGCATATTGAAAAGTGAGGCGCCGAACATGAAAACGAAGGCCTCTGTATGGTTCATTCTTATTGCATTGACAATCGCCCTTGCACTGGCTGTCGTCAGTATATTCTGTATCCTGAATAGGGGACTCAGTATATACAGTTTCATGGGAATATCCTCCTACAGATGGGCACCTACCTGGACCCTTTTCAGGCTTCCTAAGGGAGGTGAGATCCTTTACATTGATTCCAATGCTCCTCAGAATATAGCTTCAGTAACGACGGATTATGTTTCCTTTTCATACGCTCTGCTATGGGAAAATACAGACAAACCGCCTATGGTGTTCTGCAAAGGGACTATTACCAATGTGCGGAATGTAGTGAGAAAGGAAAAGATGAGCGATCGTTACTCATTTACACTATGTCATTCAATTGTTTGTGTTAGAGTTGAAGATATCATCTTTGATCCGACCGATTCGATGCAGATAGGTCAGGAAGTGTTGGTATACTCTTTCAACAGTGAATTTTCCAAGGATGGATTTCCAGTTTTGTATGAGGATAAAGAGTATTATTTGACGCTTGAACCGACAAAATATCTGTATCCGCCGGTGAGGGATGACTATGATGAAATGTCTGCGTTTTTGAGAGAGACAGTGGATTATGTTGTATCAGAACTGCATTTTGCGAAATGGCCTGTCATCGATGGGACTGTATATGTCCCAGATGCTATTATTGCTTCTTATGACTGGGATGCACCTTATACACTGCTGGGAAGGCAGTGGTTTTATGAATACGAGGAATCTCTCTTTATTGAGAGCATCAATGACAGATTCAGTTCGATCAAAGATTTGTGGAATGATGTAGAACTCCAATACTGGCGGCCTCATATGTATGATTAGGAACCGGAAAGGAGTTTGGGCACATGAGAAAACGTATTGTCGGGATTATTCTGATTCTGTGCACCTTGTGTTCCTGTAGCAGGCATAGGAGTCAAGGCACGAGAATAAACCTGGAGCATAGCCAGGCGATTGCTTATTATGTAGATGATGACAAGGCCTCCGATCATTCTGAAAAGCAGTTGCATGGAGGATCATATCAGAATATGGCCCCCTATAATATGGACTCGATATTTGGAGATGTGTATACGTGTCCGCCGGTATTAGCGTTGATTGAAATTACTGATGTAAACAACATAGAATTATTATATCGTTTTGATCAGTTTAAAATACCCCCAAAAGAGGACGACGATAACGCATACTTGCTTCAGAACAGTGTGGTTTCGGCACGAGTGGAAATAGTGTTTTTTGATCCTAGAGAAAAAGCATTACAGCCTGATGATGAAATTACAATCTATTCAACAAACAGCGTATATGATGACCATGGTTTTCCTGTGTTATGTAAAGGTGATCGGTATTATATAACTATGACAGATACCAGTTTGTTATGACCTGAGAGTTATGATGAAGAGAGATATATTGCATCTTTTTATAGGGAAATGTCTGATTTCTATGCAGATGCGTCATATTACAGAAGATGGAAACTCGACAAAAACAATTTGGTACATATGGTTCCTGGCGTACTGTCCTCCGAAGCAATCAAAGAAGAATTTGAAGGCAATTACTGGTTTGCTCTGTATAATAACGATGTGTTTGAATCAGAATTGACTGCAATAATGGATAAGTATGTTGTGCTGTGGGAAGGAAAACCGATAATGGATTATGTGGAAGGAAAGAAAGCACAACGATCTGAGGATGGAGAATGAGCATTATGCAGCACAAGAAGAGATACTTGCATTATGGGAACAGGCAATAGCAAAATGTGATCTGCGGTTAGTTTTGGCTTATGATCAGCAACAGCAAGCACGCCAAGACCAGCACTTCAGGCTGCGGTTATCAGAAAACAGCCAACCATCGTGATCAATATATCCCGCCCAGCATATTCGTCATAGTTGATTGAGAAACTCCCCGGCATCCGCCGGGGAGCTTTTCCGTCCCTGTTG
>JAEEJN010000072.1 GCA_016281935.1 Bacillota bacterium
CGCAGCGCTTCGTCGGCATGAGCGGCTGTCCGTCAGCGTTCTGTACATAGACCGGCATACTGCGGCTCCTTTCTCTTTTCTGGTGTGCTTTTTGCGTTAAGCCGGTGCACACCGGACCGTATGGTGTCCTTCCCCCATGTTATCCCGGCTTTTTACGCCCGCTGCACTGTCCCTTCCCCTCAGGACTGTTTAACAGCGGGCCACAGAGCGGCGGATTAGGACGAACGTCCGCCGGTGTGATCACCGGGATAACGGAGTCTGAATTCAGACTTGGGGTAGTCAACAAGTCCCGTGCAGGACCGACTTCGGCCTCGGCTTTTTTCAAGCCCGTGACTTCAGTCGTGGGTTATTGACTTCGCACACCTCCTTTTTCTCTTCAGATTATACAGGATTCCATCCGTAAATTCCACAGACAGTCATTCACGTGTGAGAAAAAGGCTCCGGAACGCCGGAGCCTTTGACTTGTGAGCGCGTCAGCGGATGAAATTGGTGGAATTCCCGCGGACCGTTTCGGGTTCTTCGATCCCCGCTTCTTTTCCTGCACGGATGGATTTCAGGATCCAGGCCATGTTGCGTCCCAGGTTGCGCATGGACTGGCAGCCTTCGGCGTCCTGCAGGACCTGTTCGGGCGTGTTCCCGTGGACCATGTTCCAGTATGTGGAGGAGATCACGGGCATCTGCGCCAGTCCGAAAGGCTTTTCCAGGACTTCGAGGGACGCGGTCGTGCCGCCGCGGCGCGCGCTGACTACGACGGCGCCAGGCTTGCGGGTGAACGCGCCGGACCCTGCGAAGAAGACACGGTCCAGAACGGACAGGATGCGGCCTGTCGGATGCCCGTAATACACGGGGCTGCCGAGGATCAGGGCGTCGGAGGCTTCTCCCTTGCGGATGATCTCGTTGACGACGTCGTCGAAGACGCACAGGCCTTTGCCGCGGCATCCTCCGCAGGCGACGCAGTCGCGCACGGGTCCTTTGCCGAGATGGATGAATTCGGTCTCTATGCCTTCTTTCTCCAGTTCGTCCGCGACGATGCGCAGGGCGGTGAAGGTGCAGCCGTTTTCTTTGGGGCTGCCGTTGACGATCAGTACTTTCATTTGCTTTCCCTTCTTCTCAAAGTTATATGTTCAAAGGTTATTTTGTGTATTTCGTGAACCAGTCCGTCAGTTCCTTCAGACGGCGCGCGCGGTGCAGGGGCTTGCCGCCGCGGGACAGTTCATGATTCTCACCGTGGAACACGCACATCCTGGCGGGGACGCCTTTCTGTACGAGCGCCGTGAAGAGCTGCATGCCTTCCGAAAGAGGGCAGCGGTAGTCTTCGTCCGAATGGATGAAGAGCGTGGGAGTTTTTGCGTTCGCGACATAGGCGAGAGGGGAGTGGAACCAGAGTTTTTCGACATTGTCGAGGCCGGCTGCCATCTGATCGGAACCGAAGTACGGTCCGATGTCCGAGTTGCCGGAGAATGAGATCCAGTTGGAGATGGATCGCTGCGTCCCGATGCAGGCGAAGCGGTCCGTATGTCCCATGATCCAGTTGCTCATGAAACCGCCGTAGGAACCGCCCGTCACGGCGACGCGGGACCGGTCGATCTGGGGATAGGCTTCCAGGACGCCGTCGCAGAAGTCCATGAGGTTGCGGAAGTCCACCGTGCCGTATTTTCCGCGGATGTCAGCAAATTCATTGCCTCGGCCGTCGGAGCCCGTGGGGTTGCAGAAGAAGACGATCCAGCCCTCGTTGACCCAGTACTGCATCTCATGATAGAAAACGGGACCGTAGACCGTCTTAGGGCCGCCGTGGATGTCGAAGACTGCGGGATAGCTGCCGGAAGGATCGAAATCTTCGGGAAGCAGGACCCATCCGTCGATGCGGGTACCCTCGGATTCTACGCTGAGGGGATGGTATTCGGCTTTGTACACGCCTTCCAGGACCGCGTCGTTGAAGGAACTGACCTTTTCGCATTTCCCGTTCCGGATCCTGTAGATCTCCTGGAGCCGGTTCTCATACATGCCGACGGCGATGATGTCCCCTTCGCATTCATCAAAGGAGTCGACGGAGCCTTCGGCATCGAAGAGGACGCGTTCCGTGCCCGCAGCGTCCACGCTGTGGAGGACGGCATTGCCGCCCCTCGTCGTTATGAAATGGATCTCGTCCCCGGCACGGACGACGGACTGACCGCCTCCGAGACGGCAGTCGGAGCCCGTGCTGTTGCCGATGCTGTCTTCGTTCTCCCATACGAGTTCGAGATCACGTTCCGAAGGATCGAAGAGATATCCCATGGGATTCTCGTTCAGACCGTAGCGTTCTCCCTTCGTGGCGAACAGGAAGAACTTTTTCCCGAGCTTAACGAAACGCTCGATCGAGAAATCCTCACCGCCGTAGAGCGTCTCCGTGACGCCCGTCGCGGGATCGTAGGAGAAGAACTGGTTGTAGAGCTTCGTCGGGCCTTCGTGGACGACTCCGGTATAGTAGACGATGCCGTCCTCATATTCCGCCTGATCCGTCGAGAAGAGGGGTTCGGTGATGCGGACGCACTTTCCGTCGTTTGCGTCGTAAAGGAAGAGTGCCGTGCGGTTACCGTCGATATAGCCGGCTCCGTTGAACCAGAAAGGCGTCTCCGTCAGGACTTCGTAGTCCTTGTTCTGTTTGTCTTCTTCCAACGCCTTTTTCTTAGTCTCCACGTCCGCCTGATACAGATCCGGACGGTCTTTGCGGATGGAGCCCGTGAGGAGATATCTGCCGCCTCCCATGACTTTCAGGGATGATACGGCGAAGTCCACGGTGAAGGCGGGAAGGGCCTCGCCTCCGTTCAGAGAAAGGCGGTAGAAGGACGTGAAAGGTTCGCCGGACTGGGCGCGGTCCTGTTCGGCTTTCGTGCGTACGGCTGGAAACAGGATCGTGTCTTCGTCTTCCCAGTAGAATGCGCGCTCACGGCCGATCGAAGTCAGCTGACGGACAGCGTCACCTTCGAGAAGATACAGGAAGGAATCGTAACCGTTCTCCTTCTCGTTGGCCCGTGAGACGGCGAAAGCCGCCCTTTTCCCGCCGGGTGCGAAACGGGGGGAGGAAAGGAAGGCGTAGCGCATGAAATCGTTCTGTTCGAGTTTTTTCATCTCATTCATCCTTTCGTTCGTATGATGCCGGAATCTACAGGTCCAGGATCCCTCTGCCCAGCGGAGGGATCTGCGCACAGTAGTCTTTCCCGCCTCCGTGCATGTGCGCGGTGACGGTCTCGTCCGAATTGTTCAGTATGACGATCTTTCCCGCGTCCGGGAACACGGCCGCCTCACATGCGGTAGAATCGGGCAGATACTCCTCGGTGTCGGAGCGTCCGGCGAGCCAGAAGAGGATGCGGTACAGCAGTCTCGCATTCTCGGAAGCGTACGTGAATCCGTTCAGGTAGACGGACCTTCCTTTTCCGAAGGCATGAGAGGCGAGCACGACGTCTCTGCCGTCGGCCAGAACCGTCTGCGTTTCAGGGCCAAGCGGATAGACGCCCGGGACAGCGTTGTGGAAACGGGGAGTCTCCTTCAGATCCTTCGTGAGTTCGGGAAGATCCCGGATCACGACAGGATATTTCTCAAAGCATGTGGTGAGTCCGACTTCCCGGTCGACGCCGAGCACGTCGCCCGCGGCGAACTGGCGCATGGCCCCCCGCACGGCGGACGGTTCGCCCACGCCGAGGAAGCCTCCGCCCTTCGCGGTGAAGGCCTGCACGGCTTCCAGCAGCCGGGGATCTTTCCAGATGTCGCCTCCCGACCAGGCGTCGCCTTCGCGGCCCGCGTTGATCAGGACGTCGATGTCTTCCGGAACGCCGGATTCGGCGACCTCCCTGAGTGAGACGGAACGC
>JAEEJN010000073.1 GCA_016281935.1 Bacillota bacterium
CCGTAGAGCATCGAGATGAACAGAGAGTTCAGCCCGACGGAGAAGAGGATCTGGGAGATCCCCACACATACGAGCAGGCGCAGGTAGGATCCGCAGGCCGTATCCATCGCGGCATCTGTGGGCATGATCGGGTTCCGGATCCACTTTTTCAGTCCGGGCAGCCCCGCCGCGAGCGCCGCGGGCGTAAAGCCGGCGAGCGCATAGGTCAGGCTGAAAAGAGGCACGTAAGCGCCTTTGGGGAACGCGAGCGCACCTATGAGGTCCGCGAGGAATCCCGTCAGGAATCCCCAGGTCGGGCCGAAAAGAAGCCCGGACAGGATGACCGGCGCGAGGCCGAATCCGAAATTCAGGGCAAAGATCCCCATGAGATTCACGGGAATGCTGGCAAACCGCCCCAGGACGACGCTGACGGCCGTCAGGAGCGCGCTGGTGATCATGGCAAGCAGGATTTTGCGGTTCAATCGTTCAATTCCCTTTCACAAGATGAAGACATTCTAGCATGCACTCCGCGCCGGGTAAAGAGCATGCGCGTATTTTTGGCAGATATAAGGATTTTCGAGGTTCCGTTTGATGAAATACAGCGATAAAACGCTCCGCGAAGCAGGCACCGTCCTGTCCGACTGGTTCGACGGGAACGGCCGGGATCTGCCCTGGCGGCATACAAGGGATCCTTATGAGATCTGGGTCTCCGAAGTCATGCTGCAGCAGACACGCGTAGAAACGGTCCTTCGCTATTACGAGCCGTTCCTCGAAGCCTTCCCGGATCTACATTCCCTTGCAGCCGCACCGGAAGAAGCCGTTCTGAAAGCCTGGGAAGGTCTGGGATACTACCGCCGTGCCCGCTATCTCCAGCGCGGCGCCCGTGTCCTGTGCGAAAACCGGAACGGTATCTTCCCCGACACGCCCGAAGAACTCAAAAAGATCCCCGGGATCGGAGACTACTGCGCGGGTTCGATCGCCAGCCTCGCGTTCGGGAAGGAAGTCCCCGCCGTGGACGGGAACGTCCTTCGCGTCCTTTCCAGGATCTGGGGGATCGAGGCGCCGGTAGACCGTCCCGAAGGAAAGAAAGCCGTCGCCGACCTTGCTGCCCGGATGATCCCTCCAGGACGGGTCTGGAGCTTCAACCAGTCGCTCATGGAACTGGGTGCCCTCGTCTGTCTTCCCGGTGTCTGCCGTGAGGATAGGTGCCCCGTCAGGGAACTCTGCAGAGCCCGGATGGAGGGAAAAACGGACACGCTTCCCCGCCGTTCAGCCCGAAAGCAGCCTGAAACCATACGGAGGACCGTATGGCTCTGCGTCAGGGACGGCAGGATCCTGATCCGCCGCCGTTCAGGAGACGAAGGCCTGCTGGCAGGCCTGTGGGAGTTTCCGGGTGAGGATGAGGGTTCGCATGGCTGGAAATGGGACAGAAACGGAGATCCGGCGGTCAGAGCCCGCCATGTGTTTACGCACCGGATCTGGGAGATGGAAGGATACGAAGTGTCCTGGCCCGAAGGCCGGAAGCTTCCCCCGGACTGCCGCTGGGCGGACAGGGACGATCTTGCGCTGCTGCCCTTTCCCGGTGCCATGAAGGCTTTCCTCGCCTGGGCGGATGAAAACATCGACTGAAAAAAGAACGATCTGAAGGAGAAGACAATGAGCAACGAAAAACAGCCGTCTGTCCGCGTCTTTACGAAGCCCGCCGATCCGGACTGCTATCCGGACGGGCTCGCACGCAGCGTACACTTCTCAGTGGAACTGGAAGGTGTCACCCATCCCCTGAATCATGATTACGGGATCCTTTTCGCAAAAGGCTATGTCTCCGAGAAAAACACGATCGTGCCCATGGGCGTCCGTGATCCCCGGATCTTCCGCACGGAAGACGGACGGATCGGTGTCGCCGCGGTCCGGGTGCACGAAGACGGATCGGAAGACGAAGGAAGCCGGGGATCCGTGCTCCTGTGGGAAACGGACGACCTGATCCGTTTCGAGGAAAAAGGGCTGACCGATCCCGCCTCTCTGCCGCTGAGCGGTGCGTCCGACGAGCTCGTCCTGGACAGGGAAACCGCCGAAAAAGCCGTCGTCCGCTGGAGCCCTGTCGTGCTGACCGATGTCTCGGTCCCCGAGACCGTTACCGCCGCTTCCGAGGAAGATCTGAAGGACGTCACGGCCTGTCTGACCTACAGTGATGGTTCGTCCCGGACAAAAAAGGTCTCCTGGAACACGTCCGGGGTTGATTTCGGCAGATCCGGTTCTTATCGGGCTGAAGGCACCGTCTCCCAGCGTTCCTACTCCTTCCCCCTTGCCAAGGGATACGGCGACCCCGTCGTCTTCCCCTGGGAAGGCAAATGGTATTACATCTCCACGAACGACAATCTGAACGACATCGGACTGTATCTGAGGGAAGCGGACGACGTGAGCGCTCTCTTCGCGGACGGCGTCGAAGAGCATCTCATCCTGCCCTATGACGAGAGCCGTTCCCTGATCCAGACGTTCTGGGCGCCTGAATTCCACGTGATCGGCGGAGAACTGTACATCCTCTTCGCCGTCAGCGGCGAAGTCTGGGGACCCCAGTGCCATCTCATGAAACTGAAGAAAGGCTGCGCCCTGACCGATCCCGCCAGCTGGGAAGATCCGGTACGTATCCTGAAGAAAGACGGCAGCCCCCTTGCGGAGGATCCCATCACGCTGGACATGACTTTCATCCGCGGGAACAGGGCCTCCTACTATCTCTGGTCCTACAGGGAAGGCATCCGCACGCCATACGACTCCGGTTCCATGATCCTCATCGCGACGGTGGATGAGAAGGAGCCCTGGAAACTGACGAGCGATCCCGTCCTCCTGACGAGACCTCTGTACGGATGGGAGAATGTCCGCCATACGATCAACAACGAAGGACCTTACGGTTTCCGCAGAGGCGATACGGTCTACGTGACCTATTCGGGCGGTGCGGCAAACGGGTATACGTACGCCGTCGGTCTGCTCACGGCGAATGCGGACAGCGACCTGCTCGATCCCGCTTCCTGGGAAAAAAGCATCCCGTCGGTCCTCAACTTCCGTTCCGTGAAAGGCGAGTACGGACCGGGCCACAATTCTTTCTACACGGATGAGGACGGCGATCTCATGATCGTCTATCATGCGGAAACGGCGCTGAAGGAACGCCTGCGCTGCAACGGGATCCGCAGAGTGCACTTCCGTGCGGACGGCACGCCCGACTTCCAGATGTCCTCCGCGGAAGATCTTGGGGAGACACAGGTCAGCCTGACCGTGATCGTACCCTGACGCAGGGCAATTCACAGAAAACTCTCCATGCCGTCAGACATGGAGAGCTTTTTATCTGCTTTTCCGCCCGCTGTCACTCCAGCAGGGCGTCCAGTTCACGAAGAAGAAAAGCTATCTTGTCTTCGAAATCCGGAAAACTCGGCACGACGATCCTCCGGGGATGAGCTTCCCATGCCGAGAGGTGCGCTTCGTCCAGCCGGGCGGCTTCCTCCTCATCTTCTCTTCGAGCCGTGTTGTTCATCGTCGTGTAATGACCGGATCCGGCGGCGGACTTCAGATGACAGACAACATCGTAGCGCTCCAGCAGTTTCTTCTCGTCCAGTCCCAGTTCACGTACGGCCCGGCTGTAGACTTCCTTGCCAAGAAAGGCACGGCTGTCTACGGTGCCTCTGTCCATAAGGACGATCGTCCGCTCTCCACCTATCCTGGACGCATACTCCAGATACAGATCTTCCTTTGCGATCTGCAGCCGCATCTGCGCCTGCTGAAAGGACTTTCTGTCCGGACAGGTCCAGGGAGCAATGCCTCCGAGGATCAGTTCCGTTGCCGTTTCGGCTATGGCGAGAACGGTCCATCCTTTCTGTTCGAAATGCTTCCTGACGCGCACGAGGGCTTCGCTCTTGCCCCCGCAGGGTCCTCCTGTCAGAACGATGCGTTCGATCTTCATACCGCCGCCGAATTGCCTCCCGTCCTATCGTTGCTTTCTCAAATGCCCGTCAGAGCTCTTCCAGAAGAGCGCTGATCGTTCTCACGCCTTCCGCATAATCGGCCACGATGTCCCCGTCGACGGAATTATCCTGGTCAATGATCAAGGCCCTGTCTTCCAGGGGCATCTTTTTGACTTCCGTCAGCAGCCCCCGCAGAGGAAGGATCCCTCTTCCCGGCGCCGTGCAGAAAGGCCTGTCCGTCCAGGCTTCCGCACCTTTGGCGATCTCCTTGAAATGCAGGAGCGGAAATCTGGCGGGGTATTCTCTCAGAAGCTCCACTCCGCTTCGGCCGGCGTACTCCGCCCAGCCCAGATCCAATTCGAAGCGCTGTTCGGGGAGGCTGTC
>JAEEJN010000074.1 GCA_016281935.1 Bacillota bacterium
TGCCGGCCAACAGCGTGTTGTGGCTGGCGATCATCTCGTTCTGCCGTTGCAGCAGCGCATTCTGTTCCGAGAGCTCTTCCGCCTTCCTCTCCAGTTCCTCTTTCTGTTCTTTCAGTTCTTTCGTCTGCCTGTCCACTTCCTGCTGCAGCTGATCTTTTTTCCGGCTGATGGATTTGGTGTACCACAGCACGAACAGGTAGGCCATCCAGGCGAAGAACAGCAGGGCAAGCAGCCGGAACCACCATCTATTATAAAAGACGGGGATGACGTCCAGCGTCTTTTCGTCCTGGGACAAGACGGTCCCGTTCTTGTCGACCGCACGTATCTGGACCCGGTGTTCCCCGCCCGGGATATGCCCGAAGTTGACGTAGGTGCCGTTGCCGAAGATGGGGGACCAGTCTTTGTCCATCGGCAATACCCGGCTTTCGTAGGAGACATCCGACCTTCCCGAGTAGGACAGGTCCGAAAACTTCAAGACGAAATCGATGTCCTTTTCTTCCTTGCTGACGGCGTCCGCGTGCGAAAGTCCGTGGAACTGATCCTTGGAGTAATACCCCGTGATGACGATTTCGGGCTTGTTCCCGTAGTCGTTCCTGACATAGCCGGACCGCAGGATGCTGAGGCCTTCCTTCTGGCCCAGATAAATGATTCCGTTCCCGCCTTTCCACAGGCTGTTCTCGCAGAATGCCATGGATTTGAGCCCGTCCTTGATGCCATAGCTGGAAAGTTCCCCGGTCTGCGTGTCGAGGCAGGAGAGGCCGTTCTCCGTCGTGATCCACAGATGGATGCCGTCGATCAGCAGGCCTTGGATCTGGCCGTCCGCCAGTCCGTCTTTTTCCGTATAGACCGTTATTTCCGGGGTTTCCGAAAGATAATCGTCCATCTTGTACAGACCCCGGCCGTACGTGCCGGCCCAAAGGTTTTCTCCATCGGAAACCAGCGACAGGCAGGAGGGGAAACCGGCGATATACTGGGAGTCCAGGGTCTCCAGGTCTATGACGTTCATGCCTTCCATGCCGCTCACCCACAGTTTGCCCGATGCGATGCACGTCCCGAAACAGGAACTCGTCTTTACGGGATACATGTTGTAGGAGGAATTGCGCAAGTCATAGAAATACAGTCCGTTGTGCGCCGAAATCCAGATACGGTCGTTGATCTCGTCATAGACCATTCCGAGGATGACGTCGATTCTTCTCGCCGTCTCTGACGTGTGTCCCTCCGGGACGCGGATGACGTCGGCGGCGGACGGGATGATATAATTCAGCCGTCCGGTCACGGACCCCGTCCAGATCCTGCCGCGCCCGTCCTCGCAGAAGGCCGTCACCGAATTGTCCGAGAGCGCGGAGTTGCCCGTGTTGTAGTTCCGGAACACCAGGTTCCCGACCTGCTTGCAGAGGCCGTATTCCGTGGCCGCGAGCCACAGGATGTCGCGGCTGTCGATGAAGAGGGCCCGGATCGGGGTGGACGGGATCGGGGAAGAGGTGGTCTCGATGCGTGAAAGGTTGATGATCTGGAGCGGTTTCTTCTGGATGACGGCGAGTCCTTCCGCTTCCAGTCCGACCCAGATCTGCCTGCCTCGGGTGGCGATGCTCCGCACCAGTTCTCCCGGGAGCAGCCTGTTCCCGTATTCATTGGGGCGGGATCCGTAGGCGTCGAACGACTGGTCGGTGTAATTGTATATGCAGATTCCTCCCAGCGTTCCGATCACGATTTCGCCATCCGGGGTGGAGCAAAGCCTTGTGATTTCGTCGTTCGGGACGGAGCGGGGGTCCGAATCGGAATGCAGATAGCGCAGATAGCTGCCGGTGGCCACGTTGACCCGGTACAAACCCTTTAAGGTCCCGATCCACACATCGTCTCCGGCGCGCAGGAATGCCGTGGATTTGTTGTCTTCTCCGATGTCGAGGCCCGGCAGGATCCCGGACATGGCGAGCCCCCTGTCCTCGATGTGCCGGATTCTGAAGAAGTGTCCGTTGAGGGCGACCCACGCGGAACCGTCCTCGTCCACGTCGCAGATTTCGGGCATGAGATTGGCGTTTGAGACTTTGCATTGCAGGGAGTCGACCAGGACCTTTTTCCCCTCGTCGGCGAAAGCCACCCTGTAGAGCATGTCATCCGACGTGAACCACAGGCATCCGTTGGCGTCCCTGTTCACGTTCACCGGGGAATGCGAATGGCGCCAGGCGCTGGACATCCCGGGCAACTCGTCGATCAGGGTCAGGGACTCGAGGTCCAGGATGTTCAGGACGCCCGCGCAGGGCACCCACAGCCTCCCGTAGTCGTCTTCGCTGCAAAGGTTGACGAAGTCGCTGGCAAAAGCCGGGTCCGTTTTCGTGGAGAACCCGATGAAAGAGTCTCCGTCGTATCTGACGAGGCCCCCGCCGAAGGTGCTGATCCAGGCGAATCCCTTGCTGTCGAAATAGATGCCGTTGACATCCTGGTCCGGGAGACCGTTCTCCCGGGAAAGCCGGTTGATGACCAGGTAGTCTTCCGTACCTGCCTGAGCATAAGCTTCTCTGGGTAGCAGCGACAGGCA
>JAEEJN010000017.1 GCA_016281935.1 Bacillota bacterium
CGGTTTCTGGGTCAACGAGGGGCCGACCTTCCTGCATGAAGCAGGAAAGATCTTCCTGACCTATTCCGCGAGCGACACCTCCCCCGCCTACTGCATGGGCATGCTCTGGGCGGACGAGGATGCAGACCCGATGGACATCTCAGCCTGGCACAAGTCGAACCGGCCCGTGTTCTGCACGGATATGGAGAAAGGCCTCCTGGGGCCCGGACACAACACCTTCTTCCGCGACGCCGAAGGCAGGGTCTACATGTCCTATCATGCGCGCAACTACGACGAGATCGTCGGGGATCCGCTCTACGATCCCAACCGGAACGCCTACGTCATGCGCATCCCCTTCTCGGACGGCATGCCCGTCTTCGATACGGAGAACCAGCTGTTCCAGTAAGGAGCCTACGAAAAGATCCGCGGACATTGCATCCGCGGATCTTTCATTATGTATCCCGTTCTGCTGCTTACGCGAACCCGAACGCTTTCTCGGCCAGACGCAGCGTCTCCTCCTCGCTCCTGTTCTCATCTCTTAGGATCACGGGGAAACCGGCGTGCAGGAACCGCTCGTAACGTTCCCTGGAGTTGATCCTCATGAGCCCTCTGCGGTAATTCTCCATGGCTTTTTCCGGATCCGGTTCCTCAAGGATAAGGCGGTACAGAAACTGCTTCTCCCTGTCGGGCCTCTCAAAGAACCGTTTCACGGAGATCTCCGGGTCGGCCAGCATGATGAGCACGTGCCCGGGAGATGCGACGGCGTGAAGGGTCTCTGCAGAGATGTTGGTATCCACGAAGACGGGCCTGTCCTGCCCGGCGAGTTTCTCCAGGATACTGAGTTCCAGGGCCTCACATTCCTTCGACACGCCGTCATACCAGGCCTCGTACTCTTCAGGCGTCCTGCGGATGAAATCATGCCAGTCTTCCAGATCCCGTGTGTAGGCAAGACAGGGAAACTCATCACTGCTGAGATCCGCAACAAGTGAGTCGTGATAATTCTCCCCGCACTCGATCCCGCCGTATTTTTCCGAGAGATGCCTGACAAGGGTGGATTTCCCTGCGTACGCGTTCCCGTTTACGAAATATACATTGTCGAAATGCATGATGTTCCCTCATTCACTGTCTCGATCAGCACTTGCGGTGACAGCAGAAACCAGTTCGCGAAAACGGATACACAGTTCTATTTCAGAAAGTAGTCAAACTTGCCTTCGGCCCACTTAAGAATACTGTCATATGAAACTCCGTCTGCAGGCAGGTAATACTCCGTATCGAGCTGCACGTAGGCTTTATGAAAAGAAACGATGATTTCATTTGTTCCTGTCACTTTTTCAGCGGGGTTGAAAACAATACGGTATATCCAGTCATCTTCGCTGTCGGCAGGTTCCAGAGGAGACGGCTGAATCCTCAGGTCGGCCAAAGAGCGCAGGGAAGCGATCTCACTGTCGACGTAAGTGCTCTTCCCATCCGGCAGTTCCATCTTTGCGGCAGGACTCTCTTGAATGCAGTCAAACGCTGTTTTTTCTTTGCCTGATGAACATGCCGCCAGTGAAAAAACGATCAGAACAGCAAGGAACCCTAAAATGATTTTCTTCATTTTTTACCTCACAGACTTGGATTCTTATCAGCCATTCCGTCATGAGTCTTCCTCAGGCCTTACCGTGACGGACAAAGTGTCGACGCGGTGCCCGCTCATGGACTTGATCATGAAATCGAAACGGTCGAAGGTGAAACGGTCGCCGACCTCAGGCAGCTTGTCGAGGATCTCCATGGCCCATCCGCCGACGGTCGTATATTCGCTTTCAAAATCTCTGTCGTCGTATCCCACCGATTCGAAAAAGTCGTGCAGGGACATGCTGCCGTCCACTTCAAAGATGTTTTCCCTGACGGCGACCATGTCTTCCTCTTCTTCGTCGTCGTGCTCGTCGTAGATCTCGCCCACGAGTTCCTCAAGGATGTCTTCCATCGTCAGGATGCCCATGGTCCCGCCGTATTCGTCCAGTACGACCGCGATCTGCTGGAAGGATCTGCGGAATTCTGCGAGGATCGAGGGGATCGAAGCTGTTCTCGAAACGTAGAGGGGTTCGTACATGAGCTTCTCCAGATCCACTTCCTGTCCCATGGCGACGGTGCGCATGAGGAGCTTGACGGGAAGGATGCCCACGATGTGGTCCAGGGTCTCTCTGTAGACGGGCAGTCTCGAATAGGAGAGCATGTCTTCGTTCTCAAGAAGTTCTTGTATGTCCGCGTCGATGTCCACGGCCGCAACGTCCACACGGGGGATCAGGATGTCGCGGGCGGTGAGTTCGGTGAATTCGATCGCCGCACGGATGAGTTCGCTGTCCTTGCTGTCGATGACGCCCTCCTCCTCGATGGTCTCGAGGATCGTGACGAGTTCGTCACTGACTTCGGTCTCCTCCTCCTTATCCTCTTCCTTGGGGGTCCAGAGGGGCTCGAGCCTGCGCACGAGCGCGCTGACCGTCAGGACGACAGGCGCGAAGAGGATCATCCAGAAACGCATGACGGGAGCGGCAAAGTAGACCAGCTGATCGGCGAAGGTCTTGCCGATGACTTTCGGAAGGATCTCGCCGAACGTCAGGATCAGAAGCGTGGTTCCGACGGCAGCGACCGTCTGCCCCTTCTGTCCGAACAGGGCGATGCAGAGAAGGGTCGCCGCGGAGGAAGCCGCGATGTTGACGAGCGTGTTGCCCACGAGGATCGTGGGGAGCGTCCGGCTGTAGGACTGGGTGACGGCAAGAGCCGCTGCAGCTCCGCGCTTTCCCTCGTCGGCCGCGTTCTTCAGACGCATCTGGCTGCAGGAAGCGAACACGATCTCGGACGAGGAGAAGAAAGCCGACAGGAGGACGAGGACCGCGATCACGGGGATGAGCCACAGTTCAGACACGGGACACCTCCTGCTGCCTGCGCGGACGCAGGTCTTCCTCGTCGAATATGTCGCCGACGAGCTCCTCCAGCATGTCCTCCATCGTGACGATGCCGAGCGTCCTGCCCTTCTCCTTCACGACGGCCATATGGCTGCGGTAATGCTTCATCTCCTCGAACAACTGATCCACCGTGTCGTCGGGATGGATGAAGCAAGTTGGACGGAGGTTCTGTATGAGATCCAGTTTCTCCCCCTTCATGAGAGAATACAGGCAGTCCCGGACCTGCAGGATGCCGAGAATGTTGTCGGCCCCTTTCCTGCAGACGGGCAGCCTGGAATACCGGACGTGCAGCACGAGCTCCCGGATCGATTCGGGACTCTGGACCGTGTCGACCATGACGACCGAGGAGAGAGGGACCATGATGTCCCTGACGCGGATATCGGAAAAGTCGACGGCGGACTGGATGATCTGGCTCTCGTTGGTCTCCAGGGCACCCGCCTCCTCATAGTCCTCGACCACTGACTGGAACTCGTCTTCCGTATAGGTCGGGTTCATTTCCCGGCCTTTCGTAAGAAGATTCTTGACCGCGGTGGAAAGACCCGTGAAAAGGACCGTCACGGGCGTGAAGAGCCAGTAGAACGCCTCGATAAGGCCCGAATGTCTGCGGGCCGTGGCTTCACTGTTTTTTCTTGCGATGTTTTTCGGCAGGGTCTCCGCGAAAAGGAAGATCACGACGGTCATGAAGACCGTTGCGTACACGGAACCCATATTGCCGAACCAGTTCACGGCGATCACCGTCGCGATGCTCGAGGCGAGTACGTTGGAGATGTTGGTGCCGACGAGGATCGTGGCGAGGAGCCTGTCGAACCGGTCCAGAAGGGAAAGGACGCGGGCGGAGAGCCTGTCCCCATCTTCTGCCTGCATCCGTACGTGGATGCGGTTGACGTAGGAATAAGCAGTCTCGGAGCTCGCGAAAAATGCATAGGCAGCGATAAGGAAAATGAGAAGGACGATACTTCGCCCTATACTGTCGTCCATGGATGGGAAACCTTTCTCAAGAATGTCATTGTAAAGAATACCATTTATCGGCTGAAAAAGCAAGGGACGCTTGCCCGCGGATGCCGGTTGGCGGTACAATAGGCGTATAAGCAGACACCATTTAACGGAGGTAAGATATGGAAAAAGGCGGATTTACCCTGCCCGGGGAATCGGGCTATGAGGAACTGACGCTCAGACTTGCTGAAATGTGGGGCGCGGACTGCATCCGCGACAGCGACGGTACGCAGCTCTCTCCCGCTATCCTCGAGTCCGGGCTCCCGATCTATTCCACGATCTGTCTCGTCCGTTCCGTGAACGGATGGGCCAAAGCACACCGCAACAGGCTCCAGCGCAATTTCCTCATGACGAAGCCCGTGCTCGCTGAAGGCGGCATACTGCGGATCCGTCCTCTGGAAGGCTATTTCTCCGAACAGTTCGAGATCTGCCCGGAAGACGACCCAAAGGAATTCTGGCAGGTCTTTGACAGAACGGAAGGACGCGAGCATTTCGACTGGTCCTGGGATGATGAATCGCAGACAGTCACGATCGAAAACGCCGTGCCCTATCATCTGTATACCGTCAATTTTCTCGCGACGAGGATATGGGAAGAGATCTCCATGTATAACCACATCACGAACGGATGGGGCGACAGGGAGCATCTCATGGCCGTCGAGCCCCGCTATCCCGAGACGCAGGAGGCCCTCCTGTCCTTCCTGAGACAGTGGCTGGAGGATCATCCCGCCACGAAGGTCGTGCGCTTCACCTCCCTCTTCTACAATTTCGTGTGGATCTGGGGATCGCTTCCCGAGCACCGGCATCTGTACGCGGACTGGGGCAGCTACGATTTTACCGTCAATCCCCTGTCCCTGCGTGAATTCGAGAAAGAATACGGATACAGGATGACGTCCGAGGATTTCATCAACATGGGAAGACTGCATCCCGCGCACAATCCGCCGACGGACAGGCAGCGGGACTGGATGGAGTTCACCGGACGATTCGTGCGCGAATTCGGCAGGAAGTGCGTGGATCTGGTCCACGAATACGGAAAACTCGCCTACGTCTTCTACGACGATTCATGGATCGGTCTTGAACCCTGGAGCGGTCATTTCGAGGAATTCGGGTTCGACGGGCTCATCAAATGCGTATTCAACGCCTTCGAGGCGAGACTCTGTGCCGGCGTGCCTGTCGGAACGCATGAGATTCGCCTCCATCCCTACCTGTTCCCGACGGGACTCCAGGGCGAACCCACCTTCTCTCCCGGCGGCCATCCGGACGAGGATGCCCGACGCTTCTGGGCCTGTGTGCGCAGAGCCCTTCTGGCTGCGAAAGTAGACCGCATCGGGCTGGGCGGATATCTTTCACTGACCGAGCCTTTCCCCGCCTTCCATGAGGAGATCGCGAGGATCGCGGACGAGTTCCGACTCCTCCGTTCGTTCCACGAAGCAGGCGCTCCCAGAAAATCGGGCATCCGCATCGGGATCCTGCAGTCCTGGGGAAGCCTGAGGACCTGGAACTGTGCGGGACACATGCACGAGCATCCGGAACTCCCGCTGAACCATATCCATGAAGCTCTCGCGGGCATGCCCGTGGAACTGCGTTCCGTCTCACTCAGGGAGGTCGCCGAATCCGGCGTTCCGGAAGACATCGACGTCCTGATCAACGCGGGCCGCGAAGGCGACGCCTGGTCGGGAGGCGACATCTGGAAGGATCCCCGGCTGCTGGAAGCCGTGCAGGCCTTCACTGCGAAGGGCGGAGGCTTCCTCGGTGTGGGCGAACCGTCCGCCGTGCGGGGGGCCATGCGCCAGTTCGCAGCAGGCGACGTGCTCGGCGTCGACCGGGAAGTCGGACTCACCACATGCTTTGAGAAATATCCTGTCGTGATCCGGGATCTTCCCGAACTCACGAAGGATCTGAAGGAGACTCCCCGTTTCCACAACGCTGTACCGGGCGTCTATCCGCTGGGTCCTGAAACGCAGACGGTTCTGGCAGACGGCAGGGACGTCGTGCTCGCCGCTCATGC
>JAEEJN010000075.1 GCA_016281935.1 Bacillota bacterium
ATGGCAGACAACGCTGTTCATGCAGCGGGCGGCGGATTACATCGAGATGCTGCTTGCACCGAAGGTTATCCTGCATGGGGTCATGGTCGACATCTCAGGTTTGGGAGTCCTCATCATGGGAGAATCCGGCATCGGAAAATCCGAGGTGGCTCTGGAACTGGTGGAACGCGGTCACAGGCTCGTAGCAGACGATGCTGTGGAGATCACCTGCCGGGCGGACCATGAACTGATCGCAACCTGTCCGGAAAGGATCCGTCACATGATGGAGATCCGCGGTGTAGGCATCATCAATGTGAGACGTCTGTTCGGCATCGGTTCCGTACTTCTCAGCAAATCCGTGGATATGGTCGTCAAACTCGAAGACTGGGATCCCGACAGAGTCTATGACCGGCTTGGACTTGTCGAGGAAAGCTTTGAGATCCTCGGCGTCAAACGTCCGATTCTAACGATCCCTGTACAGCCGGGCAGGCATCTTGGCATTGTCCTGGAGGTCGCTGCGCACAACCAGCAGATGAAGACTATGGGCTATAATGCGGCCCAGGTTCTCGTGGACCGCTTTCAGGGGTCAGCGGGAGAAGATGATACATGATGATGAAAGCAGTCCGAGATTTCGGACTGCTTTTCTGCGGTGAGTCTGAGGGATTTCCGAAATCCATTGAAAACAGACCGTTTTTCTTGAATCCGCTATCGGTATCGGGTACAATGATGGAAGATGAAGAGGGAGGGGACAACATGCCCGGCCAGGATTGGATACAGAAACTTGAAGCCATGGCGGGAAGCCGTTTCCGTACAGCTGAACCCATGAAGCTCCACACGTCATTCAGAATAGGAGGACCGGCGGATTACTGGTTTTCTCCCGCGTCTGCAGATGAGATCTTATATGCTCGTGAACTGGCGGACAGTGCCGGGGTTCCTGTGACCATTCTCGGGAACGGAACGAATCTCCTGGTCAGTGATCTCGGAATCGAGGGACTCGTGATACAGATAGGGGAGCCTTTTTCATGCATCGAGGTTCATGGTATACGTTTGAAAGCCTGTGCAGGCGCTGCGCTCTCCAAAGTCTGCCAGACGGCGCAGGCTGCCGGACTGACAGGATTGGAATTTGCATATGGGATTCCCGGAAACGTGGGAGGGGCTGTCACCATGAACGCCGGTGCCTACGGCGGCGAGGTCGGACAGAAGATCGTATCGGTGAAGATTCTGGATCCTTCCGGCGGATTCCTGACAGTTCCGGGCAGTGACATGGGGTTTGCCTACCGCCACAGCTGTGTATCTGACAGGAACTGGATCGTGCTGGAAGCTTCTTTTGAACTGGAAGCGGACGATCCCCGAAAGATCCGGATTGAAATGGATGACATATTCGGACGCCGCCGTGACAAACAGCCGCTGAATTATCCGTCTGCCGGTTCCGTTTTCAAACGTCCGGATGGGTATTTCGCCGGGAAACTGATCGAGGACGCCGGACTCAAAGGCGCAAGGATCGGAGATGCGCAGGTCTCCGAAAAACACGCAGGATTCATCGTGAATCTTGGAAATGCCACGTCAGCGGATGTCGAATCGCTGATCGGCAGGATCCGTGAGACCGTATTGGAGAGCTTCGGCGTGGAACTTGAGCCTGAACTGCGCAGGATCGGGAGGAATGCATGAGACTGATCATAGTGACAGGCATGTCGGGAGCCGGAAAATCCGTAGCGTTGAACTGTCTGGAGGATATGGGCTACTACTGCATGGACAATCTTCCGCCCATGCTCATAAAGGATATCTATTCACTGCTCTCCGATGTCAAAGGGATCGACAGGGCAGCGTTCGGCGTCGACGTACGCGGAGCCAAATTCTTCCAGGACATCTATGATGCGCTGGCACTTCTGGACCAGCAGCACATCGGTTATGAGATCCTTTTCCTGGACTGTGCCGACGATGTCATCATCCGAAGATACAAGGAGTCCAGAAGAAGCCATCCCGTGGAGGGAGACGGCCTGCAGGACTCTATCCGCACGGAGAGACAGCTGCTCCACGGTCTGCGTTCCGCTGCACACACCTGTATCGATACCAGCAGAATGAATGTCCATGAACTCAAAAAGAGACTGACCCAGCTCTATGGGCAGGACGTGAAGGACGAACCGTTCCCGCTGCATGTCATGAGTTTCGGATTCAAAAACGGGATCCCCCAGGAGGCGGACCTTGTGTTCGATGTGCGGTTCCTGGATAATCCCTTCTACATTGAGGAACTGAAACCGCTTTCCGGTCTGGACGAGCCTGTCCGCTGCTACGTCATGGAAAAGGAGGATACGCAGTCTTTCATGACCAGACTGACGGATCTTCTGGACTTTCTGCTGCCTCGTTATCAGAAGGAAGGCAAGAGCAGCCTTGTGATCGCAATGGGATGTACAGGCGGCAGACACCGTTCCGTCGCCATCGCAGAGGATCTTTCCAGGGTTCTTTCTTCGAAGGGCTATTCCGTGAGAACGGAACACCGTGATCTGAACGGCGGAGGTTTTTATTCATGAAATACAGAGATCCGAGGATCGTAGCGATTGGCGGAGGGACCGGCATGAACGCCCTCCTGAGAGGTGCAAAACGTGTCAGTGATGATGTTACTGCAATTGTGACGGTTGCCGACGACGGCGGAAATTCAGGTTGGCTGAGAGATGAACTGGGGGTTCTTCCTCCCGGGGATTTCAGGAACTGCATGACGGCTCTTTCGGACAGTGAGCCTCAGATGCGGCAGCTTCTGCAGTACCGTTTTCGTGACGGAGCGCTGAAAGGACAGTGCTTCGGCAACCTGCTTCTCGTTGCCATGGAGGATCTGGCCGGCGGCTTCGTGGAAGGTCTCCGGGCCACGCAGGAAGTCCTTCGGGTGCGGGGACGCGTGCTTCCCGTATCCATGGATCATCTTACGCTCTGCGCGGTCACCAAAAGCGGACGGACGATTCGCGGCGAGCATCTTGTAGGCCTTTCCCAGATGGAAAAGCATGATGACAGGATCGAACGGGTCTATCTGGAACCCGCAGACTGCAGCGCCTATCCTGAAGCTCTGGAAGCGATAGACGACGCCGATCTCGTGATCCTGGGGCCCGGAAGCCTCTATACGTCGATCCTTCCGGATCTGCTTGTGCCGGGGATCGCGGATGCGGTCCGCAATACACGCGCTCACAGGATTTTCATGGGCAATCTCATGACGCAGCCCGGTGAGACGGAAGGGTACAGACTTGAACAGTTCCTGGATGCTGTCCGGGATCACTGCGGAGACGGGCTCATCGATACCGTGGTCGTGAACCGGAACTGGGATATCCCGGAGGATATGCTGGAAAGGTACAGAGAGGAGCACGCGGAACCCGTCTGGTATGATCTGAACAAACTGGAGGAAGACTACCGGGTCATCGAAACGGATCTGCTTGAGGTGGCCAATGGAATCACGAGACATGACCGCTATGCCGTAGCGGATGTCCTGCGGCGGCTTTGGGAGACGCTCTGATGTCTTTTTCATCATCGGTAAAGGAAGAGATCTGTGCAGGATCACTCAGAAAGGATAGCCATGCCAGGATCCGCCTTGCCGGATTGGTACGGTTGGCAGGCACGATCGAGATCACGTCAGGCATGCGGATGCTGCTCCGTCTGGATACCGAAACGGAAGCAGTGGCACTTCATGCGATGACACTGATCCGCCGGCTGTACGGAGAGACAGTTGAACTGAGCCTTCATGAAGGAAGGCCTCTGCGGAGGCAAAAGCTCTATTCCGTCAGAGTGACCGACCCGGAAACGGCACACGCAATCCTGGAAAATGCAGGCATTCTAGCGCCGGATTCCCAGGAGGAAGGATGGCTTCGGAGCCTGACGGGAGAAGGGAGCGCCGAGATGAAGGCGTTCCTTCAGGGTGCATTCCTTGCGGCAGGCAGTGTGACGGATCCGGAGAAGGAATACCATCTGGAAATCGACGTCAGAGACGAAGGCCTGGCTGAAGAACTGTGTGCCCTGGCCAATGATCTGGAACTGCCCATGCGTCTCAGCAACAGAGCCGAATCCCAGATTCTGTATCTGAAGGACGCGGATGATATTGCAGATTTCCTGAGTACGGTCGGAGCCCATGGTTCATTGCTGCAGATGGAAAACGTCCGGGTAGTCAAGTCCGTACGCAATCAGGTGAACCGTACCGTGAACTGCGAAACGGGTAATCTCCGAAAAGTGATGGAAGCTTCCAGAAAACAGATCGAATACATTCGGGCTCTGGAAGCTGCCGACGGCTTTTCCAGGCTGAGTCCCAGTCTGCGCCGTGCGGCGGAACTGCGCCTGGAGTATGAGGAAGCGTCGCTCCAGGAACTGAGCGATCTTATGCCCGGGGTGTCCCGGACAGCTATGAACAAAAGGCTCCGCCGCGTTGTGGAGATCGCAAAAGATACTCTGGGCGAAATCTGAACGCTCAAATGGAAAAGAGGTGAATCCATGTTTACCCATCTTCATGTACATACCGAGTATTCTCTTCTGGACGGTGCTGCACGCATCTCCGATCTGATGGACGCCTGCGAGAAGGCCGGCATGGATTCCATCGCGATAACGGATCACGGCGCCATGTTCGGCGTCGTGGACTTTTACAGGGCAGCCAAAGCCAGAGGAATCCATCCGGTCATCGGCTGTGAAGTCTACATGGCTCCCCGTTCGCGTCTGCAGACCGAACAGCGCGACAGGGAAAGTTATCATCTGATCCTCCTGTGTGAGAATGAGACGGGTTATAAGAACCTGATATGGCTTGTTACGCAGGCCTACCTGGATGGATTCTATTACAGGCCAAGGATCGACTGGGAGCTTCTGGAAGGCCATACGGAAGGCCTTATTGCCATGTCCGCCTGTCTTTCAGGTCAGATACCCCGGCTCATTCGGTCCGGACGTTATGAGGAAGCCAAGAAGACTGCTCTCCGCTTCTCTGAACTGTTCGGACCGGATCATTTCTATCTGGAACTTCAGGATCACGGGATCCCGGAAGAAAGACGTGTCAATCTGGAACTGGTCAGTCTTCATGAGGAGACAGGCATCCCCATGACCGTGACGAACGACGTGCATTATGTGCGAAAGGAAGATGCAGAAGCGCAGGATATCCTTCTGTGTATCCAGACCGGAAAAACCGTCGATGATCCTGATCGAATGAAGATGGAAGGGGATCAGTTTTATTTCAAGACGGAAGAAGAAATGGCAGCAGTATTCCCATGGGCGAGGGAAGCGATGGACAATACCCACGAGATCGCGATGCGGTGTCATTTCGACTTTGATTTTTCTACTACATACCTTCCCGATTTTCCGACACCGGGAAATGAACCGCATGCTTCCTATCTGAGACGCCTTTGTGAGGAAGGCTTACCGAAACGCTACGAGACTGTAACGGATGAACTTCGCGCCCGCCTGGACTATGAACTGGGTGTGATCGAGTCCATGGGTTATGTGGACTATTATCTGATCGTCTGGGATTTCATACGTTACGCCCGTGAGCAGGGTATAGAAGTAGGGCCCGGAAGAGGAAGCGGTGCAGGTTCTCTCGCAGCATATTGCCTTGATATCACACAGGTGGATCCTATCCGCTATGACCTCATCTTCGAGCGTTTTCTCAATCCCGAGCGTGTATCCATGCCCGACTTCGACGTGGATTTCTGCTATGTAAGGCGCAGTGAAGTCATCGATTACGTGAACCGAAAATACGGATCCGATCACGTGGCGCAGATCGTTACCTTCGGTACTCTCAAGGCACGCGGAGTCATACGGGATGTGGGACGTGTCCTTAACCTTCCCTATGCGGAAGTGGATGCCGTGGCAAAAATGATTCCCATGGACAAGGACGTGACGATCGCCGGCGCACTGGAGAGCAACAGGGATCTTCGTGACAAAGCAGCTTCAGATCCCGGGATTGCCCGCCTTCTGGATCTTGCCAAGCGGCTTGAAGGCCTTCCCAGGCATACCTCAACACATGCCGCAGGGGTCGTGATCTCCAAAAATCCGATCGTGCAGCATGTGCCGTTGAACAGGAACGGGGACGTCATGACGACCCAGTTCCCGATGACGACGATCGAAGAACTCGGCCTGCTGAAGATGGATTTCCTCGGTCTCCGTACTCTGACGGTGATCAGGGACTGCCTGGATATGCTGGCGAAGAAAGGAATTGAGATCGATCTGGCCAGGCTTCCGATGGATGACCCGGAAGTCTATGAGACGATCTCAAGAGGCGAGACGGACGGTATGTTCCAACTGGAAAGCGCGGGAATGCGTGCTTTCATGCGGGAACTCAAACCTGACCGCTTTGAAGATCTCGTTGCAGGCATCTCTCTGTATCGCCCCGGACCCATGGATTATATCCCCAAATACATCGCATCAAAAAAGCATCCGGAAAGCGTCGTTTATGAACATCCTCTGATGAAGAATGCCCTCGAAGTGACTTACGGCTGCATGGTCTATCAGGAACAGGTCATGCAGCTCGTGCGGGATATGGCGGGGTACTCGCTGGGCAGATCCGATCTTGTCCGGCGCGCTATGGCTAAGAAAAAACATGACGTCATGCGGCAGGAACGTGAGTATTTCGTCCATGGCATCGTCGGGGAAGACGGAACTGTGGAGATCCCGGGAGCCGTCAGGATGGGCGTGAACGAGGAAACGGCGAACGCCGTATTCGATGCCATGATGGATTTCGCGAATTATGCTTTCAACAAATCGCATGCAGCCGCCTATGCCGTCGTGACCTATCGGACGGCATGGCTCAAGACACACTATCCTGTGGAGTTCATGGCAGCGAACATGAATTCCTATCTGGAAAACAAGGTCAAGGTGGCCGATGCGATCCAGTCCTGCAGACAGCACGGGATCGCCGTGGAAGCGCCGAACGTGAACCATTCAGGCGTGGGATTTACAGCAGAGGACGGAAAGATCTGGTTCGGACTGTCAGCAATCCGGAATGTGGGTACTTCGGCAGCGGGTGAGATCGTTCGGGCGAGGGAAAAAGGCGGTCTTTTCAGAGATCTGAATGACTTTCTCCGCCGCTGCGGGGCCGAAGTGCAGAACAAGCGGCTTGTGGAGAGCCTAATCATGGCGGGCGCTTTCGATTCTCTCGGCAGGCCGAGATCCCAGCTTCTGTCCGTCTGTGAGCAGGTGATCGAACGGGCGCACCGTGAGAACCGCGGACGTTCGGAAGGACAGGTGTCCCTGTTCGACATCGGAGCCGGCAGGGATGCTGAACCGGAGATTCCTTATCCCGATCTTCCCGAGTTTCCCGGGAGCAGGCTCCTTGCCATGGAAAAAGAGATGATGGGCGTCTATGCTTCCGGACATCCGCTCCTTGCTGTCGAAAACCTGCAGGAGCGTTTTCCCGTGGATTCATCCTGGTTTGTTTCTGAATCTGAAAACGACGATGAGGAAACGGATGATACGGAGCCCCAAGGACCGCGCGTGGAGGACGGCCAGATCGTACGCCTGGCGGGCATCGTAACGGGGCTCTCCGTGAAGATGACGAAAAAGAATGACTCCATGGCGTTTCTGACGCTGGAAGATCTTCGGGGACAGGTGGAGGTCCTCCTTTTCCCTGCCGTTTACAGAAACGTGAAAGCAGTCCTGGAACCTGACAGTCTCGTATGCGTGGAAGGCCGTGTGACAGCAAGGGAAGGGGAGAGCGCCAAACTGATTGCTCAGACAGTGACGCGGCTGGATGAATCTGAAGAAAAAGAACGCCCGAAAGGTATTGCCGTGAGGATCCCGAAAGGCATTTCGGCATTCCAGCGTGAAGCAATGTTCGGCGCGCTGGCCCTTCACCCCGGACAAGCTGAGGTCCTGGTCCTGGATGAGGAGACGGGAAAGAAATACCGTATCCGTTCCCATCACGTCAGGATCGAGCAAAGTCTTTTGGAGGATTTGAATAGGATACTGGAGGGGGACTGTGTTCAAACTTTATGAACATGAATCCATCAGGTAAGAATTGCTGGAATCGCCATTCGGAATGTGCTATACTTTGTAAGGTTCTCGATTAGGAACATTGAAAGACGGAGGCTATTCCGAATGAAATCGATAGGCATTATCACGAGCGGCGGCGACGCGCCCGGTATGAACGCGGTTCTCTGGGCGGCAGTAAAAGCAGCTCGTTTCCGCAATATGAAGGTTTACGGTGTCATCAACGGTTATCAGGGCTTGATCGACAATCAGATCATCGAACTGAATGACCGTGACATCGAAGGAATCATTGACCGCGGCGGCACCCGTCTGGGTACTGCACGCTGTGCCGCGATGCTTACAAGAGAAGGCCAGGAACAGGCTGTTCAGAACATGTACGCGCATGGCATCGAAGGACTGCTCGTGGCCGGCGGAGACGGTTCCTACCGCGGCGCGCGCGATCTGACCGCTCTCGGAGTCCCGATCGTCGGCGTTCCCGCAACGATTGACAATGACCTCGGCTATACCGACAACTGCATCGGATTCGATACCGCCTGCAATACTGCGGTCGACTGCATCAGCAAGATCCGAGACACCATGATGAGCCACAGCCGTGTGGCGGTGATCGAGGTCATGGGACGTCACTGCGGCGATATCGCTCTGACTGTGGGTATGGTCGGCGGGGCTGATTATATTCTGGTTCCCGAAGTGGAATATGAAAAGCCTTTCGATATCGACAACGTGGTTCAGCGCCTTTCCCAGAACCGTCAGTTCGGAAACAAGTCCGGCATGGTCGTGATGGCTGAAGGCGTCATGTATGAGCACAAGAACCGTGCTGAGCTTCTTGGCCAGATGATCGTGGAACGCATGCCTCAGCTCGACCTGAAAGTGAACGTTCTCGGACATGTTCAGAGAGGCGGCACGCCCTCTGCCCGCGACCGCCGCTATGCGCTCCAGATGACGGAACGCGCCGTACAGCTCCTGCACCACGGAGATACCGGCCGTGTTGTCGGAATCAAGGACAGTGCGGTCATGGATATGCCTCTGGATGACGCTCTGGCTGTCAAGAAGGTCCTGAATGAATCTCTGCTCCGTCTTGCGCACGCGCTGGGACAGGCAATCTGATCGAATGGATTATGCTCCGACCCTGGAAAGGCCGGAGCTTTTTTTGAAAGATGAAAAAGAATGATACTTTCACGCTGAAGATAGAAGACCTGAATGCACAGGGACAGGGCGTTTGCCATGTAGATGGACAAGCCCTGTTCGTCCCCGGAGCGCTTCCGGGAGAATCGGTACGAGTGCAAGTGATCAAAGTCACCAGCAGATATGCTGTCGGGAAGCTTCTTGGCCTGGAGAGCCGGAGTTCTCTGCGTACGGCACCGCCGTGTCCATATTACCCGCGTTGCGGGGGCTGTTCCTGGCAGCATATGGAGCGTTCCCTTCAGCTTTCTCAAAAAGAGCAGAATCTTCGAATGGCATTCCGAAAAGTCGGAATGACAGTAGATCCGGAGCCAATCCTGTCAGGTGAATCCTGGCATTATCGTAATAAAGGCCAATTTCCGGTCGTTCGATGCGGTCTTGGCTCGGAGATAGGAATGTATGCAGCTCGCAGCCACAGACTTGTCCCCGTCGATTCCTGCATGATCGAGGAAGAGCCGATCAATGATGTCTTGAAAACCGCCGCTGAATGGAAAGTCCGTAATTCCATTTCTGCATATGACGAAACAACAGGAAAAGGGCTTTTACGGCATGTCTGTGCCCGTCATGTTTCAGGACAGACGATGGCCGTTTTTGTCGTGACTGATTTTGCTTTGCCGGGTCTTGATGATCTTCTTGATTCTCTGAAGAACAATGTGCAGACTCTTTCAGGACTGATTCTGAATCTGAATACACGAAGAGACAATCGTATTTTTGGGGATAAGCAGAGAATTGTCTGGGGAAAGGACACACTTCGGGCTGATTTGAACGGAATGAAGCTGGAGATTTCAGCATTGTCATTTATGCAGGTCAATACAGAAGGCATGCTTATCCTTTATGATACCGTTGCGGAATTTGCTCAGATCAGTGAAAATGATATAGTTTATGATGCGTATTGCGGAACGGGATCCATAGGACTATACACTGCTCGACATGCAAAAGCCTTATATGGAGTGGAAGAAGTAGAATCTGCAGTACTGAACGCTCGTACCAATGCGTTGTTGAATGGAATGGATCGTGCTGTATATGTAACCGGAAAGGCAGAAGACGTGTTTCCGAAATGGGTTAGGAGCGGACACAAACCGGATGTTCTCATTGTTGATCCACCGTTTAAAGGATGCGAGAAGGCCTTCCTGGATGCAGTAATTGAGGCAGATCCTGACAAACTTGTTTATGTATCTTGTAATCCGGCAACACTGGCACGAGATGTATCCTATATGTCTCGGTATGGTTATACTGTTCGGAGAATTCGACCGGTCGATCTGTTCCCTCAGAGTGAACATGTGGAGTGCGTGACATTGATAACACATAAATAGACAAATCAGGATTTATGGAGAAAACAGAAATGATATTCGAAATGATACCTTGCTCAGGAGACGACAGGGAGTTTCTCTTAGAACAGGCGGACAATGCTTTCAAC
>JAEEJN010000076.1 GCA_016281935.1 Bacillota bacterium
GGACAAGGCCCTGATCGCTTCTCTCTGGGACTTCCGCTATTCCTGGGAGATCTACGTGCCCGCGGACAAACGGAAATACGGGTATTATACCCTCCCCATCCTCTGGGGAGAGAGGTTCATCGGGCGGATCGAGGCGGCGGCCGACCGGAAAGCCGGCAGGCTCACCGTCAAAAACGTCTGGTACGAGCCCGGCGTGCGGCAGACGAAGAAGCTGCAGGCCGCACTCGACCGGACGCTGGCCCGCTTCGCGAAGTTCAACGACTGTGCGGACACGGAAGTGCTGACGCCGCCGCATCTCGGCTGAGGCCGATCCGTCAGCAGCACCGGAAAAGGAGGAAAAGATCATGGAGAAAAGCCGGTTCATGGAACTCGCGGAGAAGGAAAACGGCTTCGAATTCTGTCAGGCCTTCCGTGATGAAATCGACTGGATCATCGGGGGCAAGGGCGGCACCGTCTGGTTCACGGTCATGCAGGACCAGTCCGTCAAGGAGACGTTCATCGGGACGCTTAGGGACGGCGTCTGGACCGACTGCAGGATCAGGGGCAAGGGAAAGAAAAGGACCGTGAAGGAGATGCCTTCGGGCAGTACGCTGAAGCGCGTCGAGGAAAGAGCCTTCTTCATGCAGGACGCGGAATGGGTCACGTCCAGGCAGCCCAGGCTCGTCGAGGATTCCCACCCGCATTATCACTACGTATACGGTATCGGCGACAAGGCGCTGGACGTATCGGCCGCCTACGGCGTGAGCATCGGCTACTCGGATATCAAGGACGCCGAGACCGGTTTCCGTCTGAGGCATCTGTACACGGGCAAAGACGTCGAAAGCCCGAAGTTGTCTTCCGGTTCTTTCCTCTGGGCTGCGACGTCCGGAGATGATCGGCCGTCGTTCGGATCCGACAGACGCCCCTCACATGGCAGCGCAAGATAACAGTTAAGATAACAGATAAGATACTCGTTATTCACTCTTTTCAGGAAGAAACAATGCAAGATAGAATGTAAGATATAGCCTCCCGGCACGTTTTATGGTATAATGATGATGAAAGCGAGGTGCACAAGCGATGGAACAGTATGTGCCGCCGTTCACCATTACGAACACCATGCTTACGGCCGCTGCGCAGATTGCGGAAAAAACCGGACGCATCGCCGGCTTCAGATCCTTCGAGACAAGGCCGCATCTGCGCAGGAACAACCGGATCCGGTCCGTTCATTCTTCTTTGGCGATCGAGGCGAATCCCCTGTCGCTGGACGAGGTCAGGAGCGTCATCAACGGACAGTCCGTGATCGGACCCGAAAAGGAGATCCGGGAAGTCATAAACGCGTATCAAGCTTATGATATGCTCGGAGAATTCGACCCCTTCTCCCTGCGGGATCTGCAGAGACTTCATGGGATCATGACACATCTGACGCTCGAAGACTGCGGGGTGTTCCGTACACATAATGAAGGCGTCTTCAACGGGGACGTCTGCATATTCATGGCTCCGCCCCCGGAGTTCGTTCCGGATCTGATGCGGAATCTGTTCACATGGATGCGGGAATCAAGAGAGACCGTCCATCCTCTGATCCTGTCCTCCGTATTCCATTATGAGTTCGTTTTTATCCATCCGTTTTCCGATGGAAACGGGAGGATGGCAAGGCTGTGGCAGACTGCACTGCTTTCCGAATGGAACCCGATATTCCGATATCTCCCTCTGGAAAGTAGGATCCATGAGTTTCAGGACGGATACTATGACGCGATCGCCGTCTGCCATTCCGCCGGCAGTTCCAATGCCTTCATAGAGTTCATGCTGGATATGATCAACCAGACGTTGGATCAGGCGCTGCGGCAGATCAGTGAAAAAGACGCATATCTTTCGGAACCGCTGCAGAAACTCATGGAGATCATGGAATACGATGTCCCGTATACGGCGGCGCAGCTAATGAAATCTCTACAGCTGAAGTCAAAAGACAATTTCCGCAGGCTGTATCTGAATCCCGCTATCGAAAAAGGCCTGATCATCATGGGTATGCCGGATAAACCGACGAGCAGAAACCAGACCTATATCAGAAAATAAAGCCGGGTGCTTCCACGGCTGACACGGAGGATTTAGTATGATCGGCAGGCTGATCGGGGCCTTCGTCGCCGGAGGCGTCGGCATACTCGTTGCTTTGATGGGATGGCTTATCTGGAAAAAACAGATGATCTCCCTCCTGCACGACTATCACACGAGCAGGGTCTCATCCGAGGACAAGCCCGCGTTCTGCAGGACGGCAGGGATCGGCCTCACGGTGATCGGGGCCGGACTTCTGCCCACGGCAGTCCTGTTCGGCGTCACGGGTTCAGTCCTCAGTTTTCTCTGTTTCGCCGTCTGCTTCGTCGCAGGGATCGCCATTCTGGTCTCCGCGGAAAGAAGATACAACCGCTAGGCCTTTTCGGAAAGGAGTTCGGATGGTACGCTGGTTCCGGCTGTTCGGAGAACAGCATCTCGGCTTCTGGGCTTTGGGGCTCGTCCTGTTTGCCCTGCAGGAGCTCCCCTATCTCCTGATGCCCCTTTTCCGTCCCGCGCCGAATCCCATCATGGAGATGACGGAGACCTCCGCCACGCTGGACGTCTGCGAGAAGATCCTGGGTTCGCTGTGCATCGTCCTCATGGTCTTCCTCATCCGCGGGGACGCTCCGTTCTTCGCCCTGTCGAATGGGAGGGAAAAGCTGTTCTTCGCCCTGGCCGTGATCTTCCTCCTTGCAAACTTCACGGGCTGGGGACTGTACTTCGCCGGCTGCAGGACCCTTTGGGTAATGCTCATCTTCATCACGGCCATGCCTCCCCTCTATTACGCGGCCATAGGGCTCTGGCGGCAGAACACGCCGCTGGCCGTCACGGGGATCCTGTTCCTGGCCGTGCACTTCCTACACGTGCTGGGGAATCTGCGGGCCTCCTGACGAAAGCGACAGAAAACACAGATCCGGGTATAGATATGGACAACACAAAGAATTTCGACGGCAAAAGCGCGGTCTATGAAGCGTCGAGACCGGGCTACGCCCCTGAGCTTTTCGGATTCATAAGGAACGTGCTGCGCGTCCCCGAAGGCGGCGTCTTCGCCGACGTCGGCTCGGGCACAGGGATCTTCACGGAACAGCTCCTGAAGAACGGATACAGGGTATATGCCGTCGAGCCCAACGCGGAGATGAGAAAGACCGCAGAGGAAAAGCTGTCGAAATATGAAGGCTTTGCTTCTGTGGACGGCACGGGCGAGCGCACAGGCCTGGCCGAAGGGAGCGTCGACTGCGTCTCCGCCGCCCAGTCCTTCCACTGGCTGGATCCGGACGCTTTCCTGAAAGAGTGCCGCCGCATCCTGGTGCCCGGAGGCCTGGTCCTCGTCGTGTACAACAGGCGGGACGTATCTTCGGAATGCAGCGAGGCGCTGGCCGGGATCGACCGCAGGGACTGTCCCCGCTGCCGGTGGTGCTCCGGAGGCATGGACTACGGGAAGATCCGCGAGTTCTTCGGGGGACGCTGCGAGACGTTCCAGGCCGATAACGATCTGGTCTGCGACCGGCAGGGCTATATCGCGCGCGCCTTGTCCTCCTCCTTCTCCCTCAAAGCGGAAGATGAAGGCTATGAGGCGTACGTGGAAGAGATCGGCGAACTGTTCGACCGCTTCGCCGTGAACGGACGCCTGACCGTCCCCATGCCCACCGCGGCCTGGGCCGGCAGGATCAACTGATCCGACAGAGAAACGACATGAGAAAAAGAACCAGGATCATCCTTCTGATAATCGCATCCGCTTTCCTGCTCTTTGTCCTCGCGGGCTTCTGGAACGGACTGGCCGTGCGGCGCTACGCCGTGGACGTACCGGGACTCCCCCGTCCCGTCCGCGCAGTTCTCGTCACCGACCTGCACTCCTGCGCCTATGGTAAAGACCAGAGAGATCTCGTCGGGGCGGTCGACCGGGCTGCTCCCGATCTCATCCTTCTGGGCGGGGACATCTTCGACGACGAACTGCCTGACGAAAACACCGTCGCCTTCCTGAAAGGTATCTGCGGAAAATATCCCTGCTTCTACGTCACGGGGAACCACGAGTACTGGAGCGGCGCCGAAGCCTTCGCGGAGAAGATGGCGGTCCTGGAAGAATGCGGGATCCAAAGGCTCAGCGGAGAAGCCGTCCCCGTGGACATCGGCGGAGCACGGATCACGGTCTGCGGCGTGGACGATCCGAGCGCATGGCTCGACCCGGACGTATCCCCCAGGCCTTCCGACGGCAC
>JAEEJN010000077.1 GCA_016281935.1 Bacillota bacterium
TGCGGCGACGGCTGCATGATGGAAGGCATCGCTTCCGAAGCCTGCTCTCTTGCCGGAACTCTGGGACTGGGCAAGCTCATCCTGCTGTATGACAGCAACAACATCACGATCGAAGGCAACACCACCGGCGCATTCCGTGAAGACGTGGCAGCCCGTTTCCGTGCCTATGGATGGCAGGTCATCGAAGTGGCGGACGGCAACGATCAGGTCGCTATCGCTTCCGCGATCAACGTCGCCAAAGCTGACAAGGATCGTCCTTCTCTCATCAAGATCAAGTCCATCATCGGCTACGGCTGCGAAGCCAAGCAGGGCACTGCGGGCGTCCACGGCGAGCCTCTCGGAGTCGACAACCTGAAGGCTACGAAGAAGTTCCTCGGCTGGCCCGAAGACTCCGATTTCTGGGTACCCGACGAAGTCTATGCACACACCGCGGAAGTCGCCAAGAAAGGCGCTGCCAAGGAAGAGGCCTGGAAGGCCCTGTTCGCTGACTACGCCAAGGCATATCCCGAACTGGCTGCCGAGTATGAAGACTGGTATCGCGGAGAGCTGCCGGATCTCTGGAACGATGAAGATCTCTTCACCTTTACGAAACCCGATGCCACCCGCAATACTTCCGGTCAGGTCCTGAACAAGCTTGCGGACCGTATCCCGAACTTCTTCGGCGGCTCCGCCGACCTCGCTCCGTCCAACAAGAGCGATATGAAGAAGGAGACCTACTTCGCCAAGGAGAATCCCGAA
Source organism: Bacillota bacterium (assembly GCA_016281935.1). Taxonomy (GTDB): domain Bacteria; phylum Bacillota; class Clostridia; order Christensenellales; family UMGS416; genus JAEEJN01. The sequence continues at coordinate 739 of JAEEJN010000077.1, forward strand.
GGCAAGAACATCCATTTCGGCGTCCGTGAGCATGCCATGGCTGCCATCTGCAACGGCATCGCGCTGCACGGCGGTCTGCGCACCTACTGCGCTACGTTCTTCGTCTTCTCCGATTACCTCAAGCACGGCGTCCGCATGTCTTCCATCATGGGCCTGCCGGTGACCTATATCCTCACTCACGACTCCATCGGCGTCGGTGAGGACGGCCCGACCCATCAGCCCGTGGAACAGCTCGCAGCTCTGCGTTCCATCCCCGGCATGACGGTCTATCGTCCCGCCGACGGCGTGGAGACCACCGTTGCCTGGATCGCCGCTCTGCAGAACAACGGTCCGACCGCTCTGGTCCTGACCCGTCAGAATCTGCCCCAGTACGGCGAAGTTGCCAAGAACGCCGTCAAGGGCGCCTACGTCATCTCCGATGCCCAGGGCACTCCCGACATCCTGCTCCTGGCTTCCGGGTCTGAGGTAGAGCAGATGCTGGCCGCTCAGAAAGTCCTGCGTGAGCAGGGCGTTGAAGCCCGCGTCGTGTCCATGCCCAGCTTCGAAGTATTCGAGAAGCAGTCTGCCGAATACAAGGAATCCGTACTGCCCAAGGCCGTTCGTGCCCGTCTGGCTATGGAAGCCGCTTCCTCCTTCGGCTGGGGCAAGTATGTCGGCCTCGACGGCGACATCATCTCCATCGACACCTTCGGCGCTTCCGGAAAGGCCGCTCAGGTCTTCCAGAAGTTCGGCATCACGACTGAGAATGTGGTCGAGCGTGCGCTGAAACTCCTTGGTAAATAATACACGACTCCCACAGGCCGCACCTTAACCGGAGCGGCCTGTTTTTGGTTTTTGTATCATATGAAAACGACATCCTCAGTCATGGGATGCATCGGCATGATCCTCACGGCAGTATATCTGGAACTGGGCAAAAACTCATTGTGGGGATGGATCGCCGTCGCATTCATTTTCATACTGTTTTTCATAACCGTTTCCCGAGTGCCTGATGGGAAGAACGGGCTGTATTGGATCTGCCTGGGAGCCTGTGCCGCAGGCATCATCCTTATGGCAGCGCTGTCCGGACCTCCGGTCAGAGCGGTCCCTGCTGTCAGCATCAAAGATCCTGAACGAACGGAGATCGTGACAGTCGAGGAGGGGCAGCTTACGGGCGTGGTGAACGGTGAAGGTTCCGTGGAGGTCTTCGCTGGGATCCCCTATGCCAAGCCTCCCGTTGGGGAACTCAGATGGAAAGCGCCTGAAGCGCCCGATCCCTGGGAAGGCGTGCGGGTCTGCGATACCTTCGCGCCGATGTCCATGCAGGACAGAGGAAACACCGTTTTCAACACTCTGACCGATATCGCGGTCTTCCATACTTTCCGGGTGACGTTGGAAGACAACTATCTGGAACCTGTGAGCGAGGATTCTCTGTATCTGAACATCTGGAGGCCTAAAGGAACAAAAGAAGGTGATGCGCTTCCTGTCCTCGTCTATATCCATGGAGGTTCTCTCACAGGAGGAAGTAGCTCTCACGAACAGTATAACGGAGAGCGGATGGCGGAGCAGGGGATCCTGGTAGTGAACCTTGCATACCGCCTGAACGTATTCGGCTATTTCGCGCACGAGGAGCTGGCGGAGGAATCGCCCTTCGGCGCGACGGGCAATTATGGACTGCTTGATCAGATACAGGCCTTGAAGTGGATCAGGGAAAACATCTCCGCGTTCGGAGGAGATCCCGAGCAGGTAACGCTGCATGGAGAATCCGCGGGAGCGTCATCCGTGAACGCATTGTGTGCTTCGCCTCTGACCGAGGGACTGTTCCGATATGCGATCGCGGATTCGTCCGGCATCACCCCTAAAGTGCCTTATCATACGTTCCGTTCTCTGGAAGCGGTAATGAAAGCGGGAGAGCAGACTGTAGCTGAATTCGGCAAAGGAAGCGTACGGGATCTGAGAAAGGTCCCGGCGGAAAAACTGGTGCGGACGAAACAGACTTTCAGCGCAATGACTGTGGACGGATATGCGCTGCGGGAAATGCCCCGGGAGACCTATGAAAAAGGAAACAATCATGAGCAGGCGCTTCTTTCGGGCTTCAATGCCCATGAGGCAGATCTTTTTGCGCTCATGAATAAGGTCACTGCAGACAGTTATGAACACGCGCTGGAGGGCGTTCTCGGATCGTGGGCGGGGGATGCAGCTGCTCTGTTCCCGCCGGAAAAACAGGATCCAAGATACCGCGTCGTGATCGATGCGGGCGGAGATGCCAAAGGGTCCTTTGTCAAGGTTCTGAGTGCCGCGTGGTTCACCTACAGTCATTATGACTGGTCACGGCTCGTGAGCGCTCAGGGACGTCCCGTCTATGAATACTATTTCACGAAGGACAACCGTGGGCTTGGTTCCAATCATGCGGGAGAGCTTAGGTATGTATACGGTAATCTGGATCATTATCCCGGCAATTATGACGGAACGGACGAAGAACTGTCTCAACTGATGATGCAGGCATGGGTCAGTTTCGTGAAGACAGGCGACCCCAACTGTGATGCGCTCACGGCGAAATGGCAGCTCTTCGCGGAGGCTCCGGACAAGGTCTACGAATTCGGACTGCATTCCGGCCCTGTAAAAGATCCGTACAGAGAACTGTATGATCTTATTGACTTTGAACAGACAGAAAGACAGAAGAGATCAGAGGAGGATAAGAAAGATGAATAGAGATCAGACGATCATACGAACGAGTGTGATCGGCATAGGGGCAAACGTGCTGCTGGCAGGCTTCAAGGCTGCCGTAGGGATGATCTCGGGATCTATCGCGGTCATTCTTGACGCCGTGAACAACCTGTCTGACGCTCTGTCCTCGGTGATCACGATCCTCGGAACAAAACTGGCGGGGCGAAAACCCGACCGCAAACACCCGTATGGACACGGACGCGTGGAGTATCTGAGTGCCATGCTCATTTCGGTCATCGTTCTGTATGCCGGTGTTACGTCTCTCGTTGAGTCAGTCAAGAAGATCATCAGTCCGGAATTGCCGGATTACTCCGCAGTCGGACTCATCGTGATCGCAGTGGCTGTTGCAGCCAAAATCGTGCTTGGGCGCTACGTGGAAGGCGTAGGGAAGAAGGTCCATTCCGACAGTCTCATCGCTTCAGGCAAGGACGCGACCATGGATGCCGTCATTTCTGCCTCGACACTCGTCGCCGCCGTCATCTTCCTCGTGTTCCACGTGAGTCTGGAAGCATGGCTGGCCGCTGTCATCTCACTGTATATTATCAAGACGGGTATTGAGATCTTCCGGGATACGCTGTCTCAGATTTTGGGAGAACGGGTGGAATCCGAGATCTCCGTGGGGGTCAAGGAGACAGTCTGCACGTTCCCAGAGGTTTTCGGCGCCTATGACCTGATCCTGCACAACTACGGCCCGGAGACCTGGATAGGATCGGTTCATATAGAAGTGCCCGAGACGCTGAATGCACTCGAGTTGGACCGCCTGCAGAGAGAGATTGCCCAGAAGGTCTTTCAGGAGCACAGGGTCATCCTTGCCGGGATCAGTGTCTATGCCCAGCACGAAGGTGAGGACGAAGTTTCTCAGATGCACGAGCATATCCGTCAGTGCGTCATGGCTTTCGACGGCGTTCTGCAGATGCATGGGTTTTATGCCGATACGGAAAAGAAGACGATCCAGTTCGATATCGTCCTGGATTTTGCACTGAAAGACCGAAATGCGCGGTATACGGAGATCGTGGATGCCGTTCAGGCACTGTATCCTGAATATACCGTTTCGGTCACGCTGGATCTGGATCTGAGCGATTGAGCCGATATACAATTGCTCCTCTGTCCCTTTTCGGGACGGAGGAGCTTTTTTGATGATCCGGATCAGACTCAGCGGGGGAAAAGCATGCGGCGGTGCGTCGCGACCTGGAAGGTGTTCGGATTGATCATAAGCGCTTCATCGAACAGGGCGCGACTTTCGTTTGTGCTGTCTATTCCATACAAGCCTAACGCTTTCATGAACAGGCAGTGGATCCGGTTCTTCACATTCAGATCTTCCTCGAACACCAGAAGATCGGGAAGGGAAACGGCAAAGTAGTCGATCGTGACGGTATCTTCCATATGTTGATCCGCATAACGGATCAGGCTGCTGAAGCGATCGTCTGCTTCAGCGTTTCTCCCGAGTTTACGCAGAGCCATGCCCTGCCAGAAGATCGTTTCGGGCGGCTGGTCGTTGTAATACATGACTGAAGAAGGTTCGGAGATGCCCTTGGAAGCCTTTTCAAAATAGGATGCGTCTCCTGTCTTGACACCCATTGCGTAGTTCTGGCGGTTTTCCTGCGCGCCGAACAGTTTGCCTTCGCCCAGGTTCTCCGGATATGTGAATGCGTCTTCCGGCCTGTCCAGGGCGATGCAGGAGAAAACGTACTGCTCGGGCACCTTGCCCTCACCGCCTTCCCAGGGATGGAATCTTCTGGCAGTGAGACGATCCATCGCTTCGGCATGCCGTCCGGTAAGGTTGAGCAGAGTGATGAATTCGAGAGACAAATCATCCCGTCTGTCTACCAGTTCCGGATAGTCCGAAAGGAAAGCCAGGCGTTCGTCGGGGGAGATGCCCAGACGTTTCTTCAGGAGGTCGAGTTCATAGAGGATCCGGGCATCGCTCCGGTCCAGACTGAAGGCTCGTTCCATGAGCTCCAGAGCGGAACTCCCGTCCCGACTGATGTTGTAGGCAAGGAGTGCAAAGTTGCGGTACGGTGTGGCGAAATCCGCTCCCCGCTCGATGGATTCCCTGAAGCATGCAGCGGCTTCATCATGCCGCTCCCTGTCATAATAGAGGCAGCCGAGGTAATACGGTGCCCTGGAGTCATCAGGATTGTTCCTTATTGCATATTCGAGCACCTTGATGTCTTCAATCCGGTTGGGGAAGCAGCAGTAGGGATCCGCTTCCGCCGCCCGTTCCAGACAGTTTCTGTCTCCGCTCCAGAAAGCGCGGTAGTACCATATGAGAGGGAAATCGTTCTTCGCAAGGGAAAGAAGGTCGAGAGCCCTGCCTGTAAAGCCTGCCGTTGCAGCCTCGAGCGCCAGGTCGATCAGCATGTTCGGATTGACGACGTGGCCGGAGATGTCTTCGCCGTTTAAATACAGAGCCAGAAGATTCAGATCGTCGAACCCGGCAGCTTCGCTCTTTTCACCTGTGAGCAGTGCTTTCAGGTTCATGGCGCTGTACAGCCGTGCATTCGAGGCGAGCGCTTGATCCGCAAAGGCAACGGCATTCTCCCTGTTGCCGCGATTTGATTCGATCAATGCAAGGTGGTACCAGGCTTCGGCTTTCGTGTCCGCATTCCATACGGCTTTATAAAAAGCGTCATAGGCTTCCTGCAGTTTCCCCTGATAGAACAGACTGATCCCGAGGTCATAGCAGTAACGGCCCGTATTTCCATTTGGGTTTGACCTCATCTGCTTTTCGACGGCTTTGCGGAAACAGGATTCCGATGCTTCAAATTGACCTTTTCTGAAGAGAAGCAGGCCATAGGCATCGTTGAGACGCATATCCGTCGGATCCCGTCGCAGACCTTCCAGATAGTAGTCTTCGGCTCTGCGGGTCGCATGACGGTACTGTTCGATATGGGTGCCGTACAGATACAGATCCTCTGTGGTTTTACATTCTTCGGGAAGAGGAGCGGCTGCAGCGGGAGAGGGGATCTCCTGCTTTTTCACGTTCCCGTCGAAGGACAGGATCTCTCTGCCGTTGCGGACGATGCTGATCTTCACGTCTTCGAAAGAATACCCTGCGTCATTGGGCAACAGGACCTCATACGTCTGTGCGCACTGAAGATCCAGCATTTTCGACTGGATGCCGTTGATCAGGACATCGCAGTTTCCGAGCGTGCCGGAGCAGTAGAGGAGCACCCGGATCTGCGCGCCTACATCCAGATGAAGAGAAAGATCTCTGCACGCGTTATGGACCTGTCCGAGATCATGATAGGGCATGAAATACTGTGTGAAGTCCCGGGATTCGAAAGGAGCGATATAACTGAAATCGGGCTGGTTGTCAGTGAAGCATCCCGTCATGAGCTCGAAATAGGGGCCGTCTCCATCCGTAAGGTTCCTGTCCCAGGCTTTTCCGAAATCTCCGCTTCCCCAGGTCCACTGCTTTTTCCCCGGTGATATATGATGATCGGCTACATGGAGGAGACCGGCGCGGACGCCTTCGTCGTATCCTCCGACGAAATCGAAATCACTTTTCGCAGCCATATAGGAAGTAGGGACAGGAAGGTTTTCATAGCGGGAGATATCGACTCCGCGGGAATAATCCACTTTGTAATAGGTACCCGTGGCGATCGGGAAGGTCGACACGTCTCTTTTTCCATGATCCATAACGGCTGTTACGTCGGGGGGGAAGATGCTGCGGTAGTTGCTGTTGACGGAAACCGCGGGATTTGCCCACCAGAGGAAGGTCTGAGGCATGGGGGTGCGGTTATACAGATGGTTTTTCAGCTCTATCCAGGCTTTGTCCGGATACAGAGTGAATTCCGTTTCACCCTTCGTGTGGAACATGTTCTCGTATTCACTCACGACGATAGTTGCGCTGCCATCAGGGTTTTCACGGTATGCTGCGTTCACCTCATCGAAAGTACTGGGCCTGTGGTGCTGAGGCCAGTTGAATTCGATACCGCCGGAGACCCAGGGGCCGGCGAGCCCAACGAGAGCAGGCTTGATCACGTGATTGTAGTAAACGAAATCGTAGCTCCTCGTTTTGTCAAATGCGCGCTGGATCCTGCCGCCGAGCTCGGGGAGGATCATGACTTTCAGATACTCATTCTCGAGGAACAAGGCGCGGTAGACTTTGTCTGTTTTCGTATCGGACAGGGTATCTGTCACGGGATGAGGGTAGACCTTACCGCTGCTGCCCTGATAGACACGTTTTTCGAGAAACAGAGGATTCCTGTCGGGCCTGGCCGTTTCATAAGTGGGGATCGTAACGTTTTCTTCCCAAACGCGGACTGCAGAAGTTCTGCTCATGTCATGTTTTCCTTTCGAAGCATCTCGGGGAGACGGTGCTTGTGTTTGGAGTTCCTCTCATAAAATAGCCTTCAGGCACTCGCTTGTCAACCTGTGCGCGATGCTCACGGGATCAACGGGGCTGCAGCGCAGGCATACCGTTTGCACAGGTGGGCACTTTTCCCTTTTCTTACGAATATACAGCCACATTTTTCGGCATTTTATTCCCTGTTCAGTCTCTGGAAAGAGGAGTAAAATATAGTAGTAATAGAATGTTTGAACAGGATTGGAGGGATACAAAACGCATCATATCCAAAGAATACTGAAACTCGCATGGAGATACAGATGGCGCGTGTTTTTCGGCGTGCTCCTTATTCTGGCACAAATCGCTATCCGTATGGTTTCGCCGCGTATCAGCGGCAAGATCGCGGATGACGTGATCACGACCATGGACGTGACCCTTCTGCCGAGAATGATGTTCATCCTCGGCGGACTGGCGGTACTTTCATCCGGGTGTATCTATCTGCGCGGCTATCTTCTTGAGACCGTTTCCATGAGCGTGATCTATGAGATCCGTCAGAAGTGCTTTGAACACCTGCATGAACTCCCGTTCCGATTCTATGACAAGCACAGGATCGGCGAGATCATGTCCCGCCTGACAGGTGACGTGGAATCCATCCGTAACTTTCTCGCCGGCGGCATGGTCATGATCATCCAGGAATCTCTCTTTTATTTCGGTTCCCTGATCATGATCGGTTCCATTTCCATTCCGCTGGCTCTCGTGCTTTTCCTGTTCACTCCGCTTCTTGCCGTTGCCGGCCGTAATTTCGACCGCCATATCCGTCCCGCTTTCGATGCGAACCGTGAGCAGGGAGCCGTACTGAACACACTGACGCAGGAAGTCATCTCCGGCATCCGTGTCGTCAAAGCCTATGCACGTGAGCCTTATGAAAAGGAACGCTTCCGTGTGGAGAATCAGAAGAACATGCAGTGCGGCATCCGGATCTCGACGATCGTTGCGGACTATCACCCGATTATCGATATGCTTGCCGGTACCGTCCCCGTCATCCTGATTCTCATCGGCGGATTTCTTGCTTCCAAAGGACGCATGAGCCCCGGCGATGTCGTGGCCTGCTTCTCCTATGTGTGGATGGTCACGGATCCCATGCGGAACTTCGCCAACATCATCAATCAGATCTCCTTTACGGAATCATCCTGCGAGCGCGTTTTCTACTATATGGACATCGGATCCGAACTCCGTGATGCAGAGCACACGAAGTATCCCGAGAAGTTCGAGGGACATGTGAAGTTCGACCACGTGACCTTCAGCTACGGGGACGAGCCCGTCCTGGAAGACATCAATTTCGACGTGCCGGCTGGCCATACGCTCGCGATCATGGGTGCCACAGGTTCCGGGAAGACCTCCATCGTCAATCTGATCGGACGTTTCTACGAATGCGAGAAGGGCACCGTCTCCGTGGACGGCATCGACGTCAAGCAGTATCCTATGAAGGCTCTGCGAAAGAACATCGGGTACGTCATGCAGGAAACCTTCCTGTTCTCTGAATCCCTCGGAGAAAACATCGGATTCGGGCTGGAGGATCCCACAGAGGAAGCGCTCGACCGCGCATCCCGTGTGGCTCAGGCCAGCGAATTCATCGATACACTGGACGAACGTTATGAGACGATCGTCGGCGAACGCGGCATGGGCCTCTCCGGCGGCCAGAAGCAGCGCGTCGCCATCGCACGCGCGATCGTGATCGATCCCAAGATCCTGGTTCTTGACGATGCGACTTCCGCTGTCGATCTGGAAACGGAATCCGCTATCCAGGCCGGTCTGAAAGAAGTTCTGAAAGATCGGACGACGTTCATCATCTCCCATCGAATCTCAGCCGTCAAGGATGCGGACGAGATCATCGTTCTGGACCACGGACGCATCGCAGAACGCGGTACCCACGACACGCTGATGGCGCTGAAAGGCCTGTACTATGGCATATTCCTTGACCAGTACAGAGACTATCAGACGATTATGGGAAAGGAGGTAGCCGTCAATGCCTAGAAGCAAGAGACTGCGTGTAACGCAGGATGAGGCTATGGAAGCCCCGATCAACACTCGGTATATCCAGCGCCTGTTCCGTTATCTGCTCCCTTATAAGGGCAAACTGATTGCATCCATCCTGATCATGATCGTAGCAGCCGTCGCCGGTCTGTGTCAGCCGCTCATCCAGAGCAAGGCACTTGACGACTGCATCGTGCCTCAGGATTTCACGATGATTCCCTGGCTCGCGCTTGCGCTGCTCGGCGTATCCGTCGTATCCGCTCTGTGCGTACGGTGGAAGATCAAACTGATGGATATTACTGGACGCCGGGCTCTGGCGACTCTTCGCGAGGATCTGTTCAATCATATCCAGGATCTGTCTTTTGACTTCTTCGATACCCGCTCCGCCGGCAAGATCATGGTCCGTGTCATTAATGACGTGAACGGACTTCTGAACCTTTTCAACAACGGTATCATCACGGCTCTGACCAATCTGATGACTCTTGTCCTCGTCGCGATCATCATGGTCTCCATTCACTGGCAGCTCGCTCTCGTGAGCTTCTCCGTACTGCCGTTCCTGATCCTGCTGGTTTTCATTCTGAAACCTCATATCTCCCGTACATGGAGAAGGGTCCGTGCCAAGATCTCCAACATGAACGGTTATCTGAACGAGTGCCTGTCCGGCATCCGCGTCACGGAAGCGTTTGTCCGTGAAGACGGCAACTCCGAGATCTTCCGCAACACGAACCAGGATATCCGGGATTCGTGGGTTCGGGCTACGATGGTCAACAACGCTTTCTGGCCCGGATTCGAACTGGTATCCACTGCAGGCACCATCCTCATCTATTCCTTCGGTGTCCGCTGGATGAACGACGGAATCGCCGGCCTCTCCCTGGGCGTACTCATGAGCATGATCTGGTATATGGGACGCTTCTGGGGACCGCTGAACGCACTGTCGAACCTGTACAACCAGCTTCTCGTCGCCATGAGTTCTCTGGAACGTATCTTCGCCATCATGGACTATCCCATCAAGGTGACGGAGAAGGAAAACGCTCCTGAACTGCCCGCAATCAAGGGCCGCGTGGAATTCAAAGACGTCGTCTTCGGATACGACCCCGAACAGGTCGTACTCGATCATGTGTCCTTCTCTGCCAATCCCGGCGAAACGATCGCGTTGGTCGGTCCCACAGGAGCAGGAAAGAGCACCGTCATCAATCTGCTCTCACGTTTCTACGATGTCCGTTCCGGTGCGATCGAGATCGACGGGATCGATATCCGCGACGTACAGCTTCCCAGCCTGCGCCGTCAGGTCGGCATCATGCTGCAGGAGACTTTCATCTTCTCCGGCACGATCATGGACAATATCCGTTACGGAAGGCTTGACGCGACGGACGAAGAGTGCATCGAAGCAGCCAAAGCCGTATATGCAGACGATTTCATCTCCCAGATGGAGAACGGCTATTTCACAGAGGTGAATGAACGCGGCAGCCGGCTTTCCACAGGACAGAAGCAGCTGATCGCTTTCGCCCGTGTCATCCTGGCTGACCCGAGGATCCTCGTTCTCGACGAGGCCACCGCTGCGATCGACACCCACACCGAGATCCTGATCCAACAGGCGTTGGAGAAGGTCCTTGAGAATCGGACGAGCTTCGTCATCGCTCACCGTCTTTCCACTATCCGCAAGGCGGATAACATCATGGTCGTCAACCTCGGCAGGATCGTGGAATCCGGTACGCATGAACAGCTGATGGAACAGAAGGGTGAGTACTATAACCTCACTACGGCACAGTACACCTTCCTCCAGAGTCTGTAAGCGGAGAATCATGAAAAGAGTCGGAGCAATCCGGCTCTTTTCCTGTATGACGGACATATCATCGGTCTGGAATGAAGAGCAACTGTATACAGACAGAGAGGGAGCATAAGGGCTTTAAGGTCTCTATTCTTGATTCGCAAAAGACTCTATACTATAATTCTGGTATCGATGAAACAGGACGCGTCCGCATCGGCGGACCTTCCGGAACAAAGGACAAAAGGAGACGATCATGTCAGATTACTTCGGAAAAGACGTGCCCAAACTCGGCTTCGGACTTATGCGGCTTCCCAAAAGAGGTTTGGGGATCGATATCCCGCAATTCAGCCGGATGACGGATCTCTTTCTCGACGCTGGGTTCACTTATTTTGATACGGCTTATGTGTATCCCGGTTCGGAGTCGGCGACGAAGAAAGCACTCGTGGAAAGGCATCCCAGAGAGAGCTATACTCTGTGCACCAAACTGAATGCAGGCATGGCACCCACGGAAAGGGCTGCAAAACAGCAGTTCACGACGAGTCTTGAGCGCACAGGAGCCGGTTACTTCGACTATTATCTGCTCCACTGCCTGATGGATAACAACTGGAAGAAATATGACCGCTTCGGCATCTGGGATTTCGTGAAGGAGAAGAAAGCCGCCGGCCTCGTGAAGCATTTCGGCTTCTCCTATCATGCGGGGCCCGAACTCTTGGACAGGCTCCTTACTGACCATCCGGATGTAGATTTCATCCAGCTCCAGATCAACTATGCGGACTGGGAGAATCCTTCTGTCGCATCCCGGGCCAATTATGAAGTCGCCCGAAAGCACGGTGTGTCTGTCACGGTCATGGAACCGGTCAAGGGCGGAAAATTGGCTGACCCGCCGGAAGCGGTCAAGAAACTGTTCAAAGCCTGCCGTCCTGATATGTCCTACGCTTCCTGGGCGATCCGTTTCGCTGCATCCCTGGACGGCATTGTTACGGTTCTTTCGGGCATGTCTGATCTCAGCCAGATGAAGGACAACCTCTCCTTCATGCGGGACTTCAAGCCGTTGGATGAAGAGGAACAGGCCGTCATCCGGGAAGCTCAGCGGATCCTTGGTCATTCCTCTGCCGTTCCCTGCACGGCTTGCCGCTACTGCGTGGAAGGCTGCCCGAAGCAGATCAGCATCCCCGAGGTGTTCTCCGCCATGAACCGGCAGCTCGGCAATGGCCAGGCAGCCGAGGCGAAGGCGGCCTACGATAAGGCAGTCTCTGAAGGGCATCGTGCATCGGACTGCATCGCCTGCGGAAAGTGTGAACAGGCTTGTCCGCAGCATATCGCAATCCGGGCAAACCTGAAAAAGGCAGCGGAGATGTTCGAATAACGACAGAAAGAAGGAGACGCTTCGTCGGAGCCGTCTCTTTTCTGTACGGATAAGAAGAGGAGGAACTTCCATGATCGATGTGATCCTGCAGTCCATGCATCTTCCCGAGTATCCGGGGCGTGAGAAAGCCCTGGAGATCCTGTCTGAACTGGAATACGGCCATGCACCGGAGACACCTGCCCGCATCTGGACCGAAACGGTCTCGGAGAGGGACGCGTCCGGCGGCAAGGCTCTCCAGACCCGCTATGCACTGTGGTTCGAGACGGAGAGTGGGGATCAGGCGTCTTTTCCCTTCGTTCTGACGGTGCCCAAAGGTGTGAAGCGTCCGCTGACCATCATCCTTATCGACTTCGAAGAGACGATCCCCAATCGCTGCTATCCTGCCGAGGAACTCTCGGATATGGGAATCGCGGTAGCTCAGCTGCCCTATGCGCCCGTTGCCTGCGACCGGGACGACGGTTTTGCGGATCCGGTCTGCCGGGCGCTCCGCAAAGGACCTCAGCCGGATAACGGCTGGGGGAAGATCGCACTGTGGGCGTGGGCAGCTTCCCGTGTCGCTGACGTACTATGCGCGAGAGACGATTTGGATACGGAGAATCTTGCAGTCGCCGGCCATTCACGCCTGGGAAAGACGGCTCTCTGGGCCGCGGCGCTTGACGAACGCTTCACTTTTGTGCTCGTCAACGATTCCGGATGCTCCGGTGTCTCTCTGGCCCGGAACAATACGGGAGAAACAGTGGAGGCCATCTCCAAAGCATTTCCGCACTGGTTCTGTCCGAACTACGGACAGTTCGCCGGACGGGAAGATGAGATGCCCTTCGACCAGCATTTTCTGCTGTGTGCTGCGGCGCCTCGCTATGTCTTCGTGACGTCCGCGGAGGACGACCTCTGGTCCTGCCCGGACAATGCCTACTTCAGCTGTAAGGCGGCGGACGGCCTGAAGAGTCCTGACCGCATGCCCGAACCGGGGGAGGTTTTCCCCGAGGGACGAATCGGCTATGCCATTCGGCCCGGCGGTCATCACCTGTCCCGATGGGACTGGCATCAGTTCATCTTGTTCATACAGCTTCATAAGAAAAACGGATGATAAGTCATGCCGTGAATCAAAAAACCGCCCCGCGGCACCTTCTTATTGAAGGAGACCTCGGGGCGGTTTTGATAGCTGGAAGGGATGATCAGATCAGTCCCTTTTCCCGCAGTGACGACCAATGATTATCCATCAGACGTTCGATCCGGGAGATCGGATTCACGAATTTGCCGATCGAATGATCGTAGTTCAGGCTCGCGATGAGATAGGCCAGGTATTTGCTCATGTTCACGCTGCGGTACCAGGGAGATTCCAGCAGCTCTTTGGGACGGTAGGACAGATTGGTCGAGAAGACCATATCGAATATGCCTTCGTCATAAGCTTTCTGATACTCGTCAATCCCTTTCGTGAAGAAAGAGTAGGTGACAGCGGCGAAGATGCGGTGTGCGCCTCTGTTCTTCAGCTCCTTCATGACATCCAGCAGGGAATCGCCGCCTGAGATCATATCGTCGGAAATGAAGACGTCTTTGCCTGTGATGTCTTCACCCAGATACTCATGGGCTACGATCGGGTTGCTGCCGTTCACGAGGTTGGAGTAATCGCGACGCTTATAGAAGGTGTAAAGGGGAAGTCCCAGTACGGAAGCGTAATAGATATTGTGATTGATGCCGCCTTCGTCCGGAGAGACGATGCACATGTGATCCCGGTCGGGAATGAGGTCGGGTACGTTGCGGACCAATGCTTTGAGCATCTGGTAGTAGGGGATGATGTTGTCAAAACCCATGAGCGGGATTGCGTTCTGGACGCGGGGATCATGAGCTGTGAAGGTCAGGATATTGTCCACGCCCATGCGCTGCAGTTCCTGCAGGGCGATGGCACAGTCCAGCGATTCGCGTGAAGAGCGGCGGTGCTGGCGACCTTCATACAGATACGGCATGATGACCGTGATGCGGTGAGCCTTGCCGGAAATCGCTCCGATTGTGCGGATCAGATCCTGAAAGTGGTCGTCGGCGGTAAGGGGCACTTTATGACCATAGAGGTTGAAGGATTCACTGAGAGAGCATACATCGACCATGATGTACAGATCATAGCCGCGTACAGTTTCTCGGATGACAGCTTTGCCTTCGCCGGTGCCGAAGCGCGGCCTTTCACTGGAGAGCAGGAAACTGCTGCGCTGATAGCCGGGATAAGCGCAAAGACCGTCTTCGTCTTCCATGATGCGGTCTTTCCACTTGCAGAGGTAGTCGTTGACTTGAACAGCCAGATCCATACACCCTTCCAGCGGGATGATTCCCAGAGGCGCCACGGGGGTCGAATCGAAGAGTTCGTGTTCGAAGGGATGCGCTACGGTGCTCATAACCGTCTCCTCCTATTTACCCTTTCTGCGGTTCTTATATTATACAGGGCGGATATGGCCGTAATCAAGGCGACGAACAGTGAATCGGGCATGTTCTCTGTTTCTGACTGTGAGAGATGCACATTTTTGGTAAATCTGTAGGAGCATGTTCGGTTGCCGGCTGGGTGTTCTGATACCCCGATGGAATCCTGGTACATAAAAACAGACTGCCCACAGGCAGCCTGTTCTGCGTTTTACATCATGCGTCACCGCCGGTATTGACAGGTCCTTTATACTCTATGCACAGCATCGTCAGATCATCAAACTGCTCTTCCTGGCCGATGAAACTGTCCACAGCGATCCGGACGTTTCGAAGCAGCATCTCGGGAGATGCGTCGCATTGCTCGTTCAGTACCGTGAGAAGACGGTCCGTACCGAACATGTTTCCGTCAGCATCGACGGATTCAGGTACACCGTCCGTGTAGAGGAACAGTTTGTCGCCCTTTTCCAGTGTGAAACTGTATTCTTTATAGACGAGCCCGTCCATTGCACCGATGACGAATCCGTGTTTGTCCTTCATCAGTTCAAAACGCCCATTGGCATGACCGATCACGGGATACTCATGACCTGCATTGGCGGCCGTTACGGCCCCCGTGCTGATCTCGAGGATTCCAAGCCACACAGTCACGAACATGTCTTCTTTGTTGTGGTCGCATATGGCTGCGTTCGTCTCTGTCAGGATCTTTCCGGGAGACATGCCCAGCATGGCATTGTTGTCCAGTATGATCTTTGACATCATCATGAACAGCGCGGCGGGGATCCCTTTTCCGGAGACGTCTGCCATTACCATGCACAGGTGGTCATCGTCGATGAGGAAGAAGTCATAGAAGTCACCGCCGACAGCCTTGGCCGGATCCATGCTCGCATAGATGTCGAATTCTAAGCGGTCAGGGAAAGCAGGAAAGATGTTGGGAAGCATATCTTCCTGGATGCGGTTGGCAAGAGTGAGTTCCGTGCTGATTCGCTCTCTTTCTGATGTGATGGCTTCAATGTCGCTGATATATGTCTTCATCCGCTGAGTCAGAGACTGGAAAGCATTCGCCAGCGTATGGGTCTCGTCGCGTGAATCGACATCCCACGTGAAATCCAGACTGTCGCCTTCCAGTGCGCTGACTTTTTCTGTGAGCAGACGTATGGGCTTTGCGATCTGATGGGAAAGAGCCAGTGAAACGGCGGCTGCGATGGCCGTAGCTGTGGCGAACAGACCGAGCAGGACATAAAACGTATTGCGCCTGAGATCCGAGGTTGCTTTTGTGGAGCGTTCCGTGATTGTGTCGATATTGGCTATGAGCTGTTCCGTTGGAGCCTCGACAGCTTCCTGTGAAAGAAAGACGACCATAGACCAGCCTACAGTCCGCATCGGGGCATAAGCCGCATATGTCGGGATGCCGTCAATGGACAGGAGCGCAACGCCGGCACCGCCTTCGACTGCGTCAGATGCAAGTTCGGCCAGCCCGTTGACTTTGCTCAGCCTCAGGTCGGCTGCATCCTCGACTACGGCAAGCGTACCGGACTCATAGGTAGAGAACAGGACCTGTCCATTCCGGTTGAGGATGCAGGCATTGCCGCTGTTGTCGAGTTCGATGCTCCGAATCAGGTCTTCCATATCGTCCAGGTACATCCCGCCGCCGGCAACGCCCATGAGCCGGTCACCCAGATGGACGGGAACACCGCACATGATAGCCAGACGAGGCGTGTGCGCGTCCTTTGTAACCGCTGTGAAGTACGGTCTGTCTGTCTCAGCGGCTCCCTGATACCAGGGACGGCTTTTTGCTTCCAGAGGCATGATGTGCCCGGATTCATCGAATTTCCTGCCTGAGATGTAGTCCGCCTGAATCATGAAACCGGATTCGGTCGCGACATAGATGGAAGCCAGGCTGTCTTGGTTTGCATTGACGGCCAGGAGAACATCCTGCACGTTTCCGATAAGTTCGAGTTCTCTGCGGATCGCGGGATCGGAGGGATCGGCCTGAGCAGAATAGAGGACCTGCATCGTGAGTTTGCCGTCATTGGCAGCATCGGGGAGGGAAACGGGCCTGGCGGAATAAAGGGAAGGGTTGGCATAGATCTGCTCCGCTACAGATGCCACGATTCGCACGCCCTGCTCAAAATCGGCAAAGATGTTGTCTGCGGTATCCGCTTTTCCCGCAGCAAGCTCAAGCATCCGGCTCTGCATCTGTTTGGCCATATAAGCGGAAGACTGTTCGCCAATCGTGTCACTCAGGCTCTCATGAGCGGAAAACAGCGTTCTTGATACACTGTTCATCGTGAAAGCGAAAATGATGCCGGCGGCAAGAAGCATGCCGACTACGATCGCGATCATTGAAAGCAGGATTTTTCTGCCCAGGGATCCGTTCTTTATCATAGCGTTTTCCTTATCGTCATATGTCCCGAAAGACAGGCGTTTTGAGCCCGGGATGGATACAGGGTGATTGTTTATCTGAATGCATTATAACTGCTGAGGCATGAGACAGTCAATGAAAGAGGGGAGGTAACTGCTTCTTAGAAATAATGCCGGACTCTTTCTCTGCAGATGAGCCCGGCGTATCGATGTGGCGCGCCCAGCAGGATTCGAACCTGCGGCCTTTCGGTCCGGAGCCGAACGCTCTATCCCCTGAGCTATGGGCGCAACACTGCGTATTATACCACAGGGCACTGCTTTTGCAAAGCTTTTTCTGGGGATGCCCGTGGCTGTACGCACTTGCGTACCTTGTAAGTGCGGTGGGTTTGTATTATAATCAGAAAGGATACAAATACGCGGATCTGCAGGTTCGGACCTGTAGATCGATTAACATGAAAGGACCGTCTTCCCCATGAAAAAGATCACGAACAAGCTTCTGTGGATCTTTGCAATCGGGCAGTTCGGCTGGAGTCTGCTTTCCGGTGTCGTCTCCAACTGGATGGTGTATTACTATACTGGCAGCCCGGATGCACAGAACCCGAACACCGGTATTTTTGCTTCCGGGATCACACAGAATCCCATTCTCTTCAAATTGACGCTCTTTGGCCTCGTGCTGGCTGTGGGACGTATCTTCGACGCCGTCACGGATCCCCTGATCGCGGGATGGTCGGACGGCAGCAACTACAGGGGAGGCAGACGTATTCCTTTCATGCGGACGATTGCCATTCCCTTTGCTCTCGTGACAGTCCTGCTTTTCTGCGCACCTCAGACCGGGAGCATTGTCCTGAACGACGTGCTTCTGTTCGTCCTTCTCATGGTCTTCTATCTGTTCATGACGATCTTCTGCACGCCCTACAACGCGCTTATCGCTGAACTCGGAGACACGCAGGAGCACAGGATCAACGTATCCACCTACATCTCCTTTACCTTTATCGCCGGCCAAAGCCTGTCTTTCATGATCCCCAACGTCGCGGGCATGCTGGAAGGTGCCGTGGGGCAGGCAGGCTCCATCCGGCTGGCTGTCGGCATCATGGCAGGACTTGCCTGCATTGCGATGCTGATCCCTTCCTTCTATATCAAGGAACGCGACTACATCGACAGCAAGCCCAGCAAGACGCAGGCGTTCAGTTCTCTACTGAAGACGTTCCAGAACAGGCAGTTCCGCCGTTTCGTATACAGCGACGTGATCTACTTCTTCGCTCTTACCCTGTTCCAGACCGGTCTTGCCTTCTATGAGACGAAACTCATGGGTATCGAAGACAAATGGACCTTCCCCCTGACGGCGACCATGACCTTTATCTCTGTGCTGCTCTATCCGGCAGTCAATAAACTGGCTCCGAAACTGGGGAAGAAAAAGCTCATCATTACAGGCTTCTTTGCCTATGCACTTGTCTTTCTCATCACTTCGATCTGCGGAAAAGGTCTGTACTGGGGCTTCATTGTAGCCGTGTGCGCCGCGGTCCCCATGGCGATCCTCGGCATTCTGCCGCAGGCCTGCGTTGCAGACGTAGCGGAACTGTCCAGACTGGAAACGGGAGAGGACCGCAGCGGCATGTTCTTTGCGGCACGGACCTTTGCTTTCAAGATGGGTCAGGCGCTTGCACTTGTCGTTTTCACTTCCGTGACCGTAGCGGAAACAGCTGCAAGTTATCGGGAAACGGCCGTGATCGCGACCGTGACCTGCCTTGTAGGCGCGATCCTTTTCTTCCTGTACAACGAGAACATGATCCTGAGTAGGATCAACGAACTGAAATCCGAACAGAAGTAAGAGAAATCCTTCGAGTATGGGGCAGCACAGCTTTTCGGGCTGTGCTGCTTTTTTCTTTCGGTATGTTCACATCCGGATAGTTTTAAAAACAAATGGAACAGTGGTTCGGTTTTTGACGGAATCAGGTTTTTGTGGTATATTTGCTCGGAAAGAATAGATCCGCTGAGACGGAAATGACAACAGCAGAAGCAGGAGGAAACTATGGAAAAATTCGTATATCATGCGCCTACGGAGATCGTGTTCGGAAAGGATACGGAACTGAAATCAGCAGAACTCGTGAAAAAATACGGCGGGAGCCGCGTGTTCGTGATCTACGGCGGTAGATCCGCCGTGAAGAGCGGACTGCTCGACCGTGTGATGAACAATCTGAAAGAGGGCGGACTGGCCGCCGAGGCAATGGGCGGCGTCGTTCCCAATCCGGTGATCTCTACGGCGAGGGAGATGGTCAAAGCAGCTCTTGCCTTCAAAGCGGATTTCATACTGGCCGTAGGCGGAGGAAGTGTCATTGACACCGCAAAAGGCGTAGCCCACGCAACTGCTGATCCTTCTCATGACATCTGGGAATACTGGACCGGTACCAAAGTCGAGAAGAGCCTGCCTATCGGCACGATCCTGACTATTTCCGCAGCGGGCAGCGAAACGAGCAATGCAGCTGTGCTGACCAACGATACGAAAGAACCGCCCACCAAGCGCGGCATCACGAACGATTTCAACCGCTGCCGTTTTGCGATCATGAATCCTGAACTGACGATGACTCTGCCGAAGTATCAGATCGGTGCGGGAGCCGCGGACATCTTCATGCACACTTCTGAGCGCTATTTTGCAGCGGTCCTTGGCAACCATCTGACCGATGAGATCGCGGAAGGTCTGTTCCGTGACATCATCGAGTACGGACCGAAAGGCGTTGCGGATCCGAATGACTATGAGGCTATGAGTGAAATCATGTGGTGCGGCAGCGTATCCCATGTCGGCCTGACAGGCATAGGCGCCCAGGGCGATACGCCCAGGGAAGGTGACTGGGCTTGCCATCAGCTCGGCATGGCGATCTCCGCACTCTACGACTCCACGCACGGGGCCACGCTCAGTGCCGTATGGGCAGCATGGTGCCGTTATGTGAGAGGAACGAATATCGGACGTTTCGCTCAGTTTGCCCGCAAAGTCTACGGCATCACGGAAGCGGATGATGAAAAAGCTTCGGAAGAAGGGATCCTCCGTACGAACGCGTTCTTCAGAAAGCTCGGCATGCCGCTTTCTCTGACTGAACTTCTCGGTCATGAGCCGGATGATGATGAGATCGAAAGACTTGCAGTGGAGTGCACCTATGACCGTACGAGAAAGATCGGTTCGTTCAAGGTGCTTGATTATGATGACATCGTAGCCATCTACAAAGCCTGTCGCTGACGTTCTGAACAGGCTCGTTCTTATCAGTCCTGCCGACGGCTCAGCGCCGTCGGCTTTTTATATCCGACAGCTCGTATCCTTAAGAAAAAGATCCCGTTTTTCCGAAATCCGGAATAACGGGATCAGTCTGTGAGCATCGTCGGACGTCTCAGTCCGCAAAGGGTTCAGTCTTCATAACGGAAATAGACAGCGTAGCCGCTGTAAGGTGCGGTGAGCACAAGCTCGACACCGTCTTCCCGAATGCAGAGAGCTGCTTCAGAATCGTAGTTCTCAAGCGTAAAGCTGTAGGAGGATGTTCCCTCGGAATAGGAATACGTGAAACCGGGTTCATCCAGGATGATCTTGACAACAAACCAGTTTTCAGCCGTTTCGTCGACAGGAACAGCGCTGATCTCGGCTTCTTTCCCAAAGGTCGCTCCGACCGTGTCCTTGATATAAGCTCCGCCCGTTCCGTCAGGCATGAGATAGACGACTTCCGCATAAGGCTGACCGAACCCGTAGGTATCGGAGGGCTTGTATTCCTCCTTGATGCCCCAGGAGTAGCCGGCGATGGCCTCCATGGCGGTCTTGCCTCTCAGGCTGTCAAGGAACGCCGTATTGACGGTCAGTGAAGCGGGCCTGTAGTCGAAGGACGATGGGCCGGGTGCTGAAGTGAAGTCCGATTCGGAATAGGGATCGTCAAGATTCAAAGCGAAACTGTCGTCAGGAGTCCTCATGAGATCCATCCCGGTGATGACGGCGTTGCTGCGGACACTCCTGTAAACATGCCATGAGCTCTTCTCAGACGATTCGGTAAGCATACCTCCGGGTGTCGTCAGGGAAATGGAGAGACTCACCGATTCGTCATCTCCCGTGAAGGACAGGTAGCCAAAGTAATTACCGTCATAGACCCAGCCGGTTCCGTCCGAGTTGAAATGACAGTAGCTGCCTGCGCTGTTTCCCCATGTACCGATCTGTACCAGTGTCGTGCGGACGGGGATAGGTTCTTCGCGGGGGATCGGGACGGGTTCCGGTTCAAGAAGGATCTGGGCTCCGGTCGTCCTGTCTCGGACAGTCAGGACACAGCTGAACGATTCCGCTTCATCGGGAGCCAGATCCGTTTCCGCGGACCCCGAATAGGCGTATTCCCAGAACCTGGTGAAATCGTCGAACTTGGCGTCCGGAAGAACACCGCCGCCGATCGAACCGGTTCCGCCGATCCGTTCTCCGTTCGCGTCATACCAGACCATATTGAAGGAAACGGTCTCGGCATCTATGGCTTTCGTACCGGAATGCGGGATGATGCGCCCTGTGAAGAATATCGTCGAACCATCTGAGGCAGGTGAGGCGCTCAACTCCGCTTCAGTGATTACGAGAGGCATCGCGATGACTTCTTTTTCCGCAGTGACGGAACCTTCCTGACCGTCTCTGGAGAATGTGCCGGTCAGGATCAGTTTCATGGGAAGTTCAAGTCCGGATACATCCAGCGAGTAATCGAAAGAGACGCGTGAACCATCCCAGACATCCGGGCCGGATGCGGGTTCGGCAGTTCGCCCTGAGCCGTCGACTGCCTTTGCATAGAGCGTGAAAGGATAGTCGGTCTCATTCATGGCGAGGCTGTAGGTATAAACAAGACTGTCTCCGTCCAGAACGGCGGAGTCGATGACGAGAGAAGGATCGCCGGGGCCGGGTGTATAGGCTTTGCCTCCGGGATCGACTTCCGGTTTCTCTGTCTGTGATACAACGGAAGTCTCTGACGGCTCTGACGGCTGAGAGATGTGCTCCTGGTTTTCGGCTCTGACGGCGGAGGTCAGGAGGACAAGACCGATGACAGCCATGACGGCTGTACGAACGAAAGCCATACGTCCGCGCCTGTCGTAACGCCTGTATTCCCGTTCATTCTCCGTGATGACGGGCTTTGGATCGAACTCGTCGGGAGGAGGCGTGAATTCCGGCGCTCGGGGCATGGAGCGCTCTTCAGCGGGCTCTTGAAACTCGGGAGCGGGGATGTTTTCCGGCATGGGCCGACCGGTCTCATCCGGGCCGTCGCGCAGGTTTCTGTCCAAATCGCGGGGCATGTCCGGCCCTCCTTATTTGCCTTTAGGTTCGTGAACGACGACCTGAGTGAAGGGGATCTCGATCCCGGCTTTGTCGAACGCGATCTTGATCTCGCGGTTCAGGATGCGCGGAGCACTGAAAATATCCTTGTCGTGGACTTCGCCGATGACCTTGAGTTCCACGCCGCTCGATCCGAGTTCCTGTACACCCAGGCAGCGGGGCGGGTTGATGAAGACTTCGGGATATTTGGCCTGGATCTCGGGCATGAGTTCTTCCAGGACCTTCTCGGCGTATTCGATGTCCGTGTCATAGGAGATGGAAACGCTTGTGCCCGCGAAACTGTTTTCGTTGGAGCGGTTCAGGATGTTGCGCAGATCACCGTTGTTGATGATCTTCAGATTGTTTCCGGGTTCGGCGATGACTGTGGTGCGGATACCGATGGAGCGGACAGTTCCGCGGGATCCGTTGACTTCGATGATATCTCCTACATTGAATTCATCTTCAAAAACAAGGAATATGCCTGTCACCAGATCCTCCACGAGACTCTGGGCTCCGAATCCTACGATAAGAGCGACAAGTCCGATGCCGGCAAAGATCGTGCCCACGTTCACGCCCAGGGCAGCCAGGCACCAGAAGAAGCCGATGATCGCGGTCACATAGGCAAGAGCGGAACGAAGAAGCGATACAGCGCTCTTGGCTTTCCCGGATTTCGCAGGGATGTGTTCAAGAATGAAGGCGAGTACGGCCGTGATGAAGACCATGAGCAAGATGATCGCTATCACTTCAAAAATAGAGACCCATGACAGAGAGATCCTGGAGGCGACCTGGGTCACGTCTCCGAACACGTTCGACCAGGTTTTGCTCAGGCTTTCCTTCGTTTCAGCAGGAAGAAAGGGGATGAGCGCAGGATTGGTCACGATGAGAAAAGCTACGAGAAGAATGAGAGAGACGATAATGCGCCGTATCGTAGCGGGGCGGCGGATCGTGTCTTTGACACGGGCACCTACGCTGACTTTTTCGGGTGCAGGCTGAGGCTGGGGAGCAGACATGTATGATTCCTTTCTGCCAATGCGGCGTTTTGATAAAACCAAACCCAGTATATTGTATTCCTTGTGAATCTGAATTTTCCTTCACCGATTACCTGCAAAAAAGAAAAAAGGCTCTAAACAGAGCCTTTTCCGGTGTATGTCTGTCTGAATCAGAGGCTTCGGACCCCTGTGTCCCCTTCAAAAAAGAGCGCGAGCGTTCCGGGGCCCACATGGGCACCCGTGACCGGTTCGTAGCAGACAGTAAGGATCTGGCGTGCAGGATTGATGGACTTCAGAAGATCCGCGAGATACTTTGCGTCCTCTTCACAGCCTGCGTGAGCGATGCCGACGATCTGCTGTGCTGCATTTCGAACAAGGTCCCTGTATTTGTCGGCCAGCGCATCCAGGGCTTTCCTGCGGCCGCGGAACTTCGCGAAGCTTACGATATGCCCCTCTTCGTTGCCTTTGAGCATGGGCTTGACCTTGAGCATCATGCCGACGATCGCCGCTGCCGCGAACAGCCTTCCGGTCCGCCGAAGATGCATGAGATCGTCCACGATGAATACCTGGTACATTCTGTGACGCATGGATTCAAGTCTGGAAAAAACTTCTCCGATCGCCATTCCCTGATCTCTGTAATCAACGGCTTTCATGACGAGAATGCCTTCGCCGAGTGATGCTCCGAGAGTATCGAGAGTGAGAATTGTGCGCTCCGGATACAGGGTCCTGAGTTCTGCAGCAGTCGTTTCGCTGCTTGCATAAGAACTGGAGATCCCGGAGGACATGCTGATATACAGTACGTCCCGTCCTGCAGCCAGATGGGGCTCCATGGCGTCTTTATAAGCCTGGGGGCAGATCTGGGAAGTGGAGACACGGACGCCCCTTTTCATCATATCATAATACGCTTCGGCATCGAAGGATTCTGTATCGGTACAGACGTGATCCTGACCTTCATAAATATAGTGGAAAGGGAGGACTTCCACGCCGTGCTGCTGCAGGTAAGGTGTGGGAAGATTGGCGGAGGTATCCGTCATGAGGACATAGGCCATAGGGAACTCCTTTCAATCTAATTTTCAATATTAGATTAACACGCATTTCAGATTATGTCAAGGCGCATGTTAGACCAGATGATGCTTGCCTGTGCGATTCGATCCGTGATATGATTAATATAGAAAGAGAGGCAACTATGACATACGACACGGCACTCGTTGCGGCGAAACTCCGCCGCTGGGAAAAGTATCTGGATTCCTACCGTCTGCCCCCATGGGAGGAGATACCGGATTTCGGACTGTACATGGATCAGGTGATCACCCTGCTCGGACAATACCTGGATTATCTTCCGCCGGAACTCAAGGAAGAACAGTTCGTGACGGCGGCGACGATTAACAATTACGTCCGTACGAGGATCATGCCCAAACCGGACAGAAAGCGCTACTTTCGAGTCCATATCGCTTATCTGATCCTCATTCTGACTCTGAAACAGAGTCTGTCGATCGCCCTCATCCGGAAACTGATTCCTTCCGACCTTTCAGAGGATGAACTGAAGAAACGCTACACTGACTGTGCGGGACTTCACGCGCAGGCAGCCCGGTATTTCACGGAACAGGTGAGGCTGGCGGCTTCACCGATCCTCGGGCATGAAGAAAGGGGGGCCATTTCGGCCGAAAGCTCGGAGGATCTTATCGTGGGATCCGCGATCATAGGAGGGCTGGCACGCCTTCTGTCCGAAAAGCTTCTTCTTCTGGAAGACAAAGGAGAAGGAGGTAAGGATACATGAAGTGGCTGATCGCGTCTGATATCCACGGTTCCGCTCTTTGGTGCCGAAAACTGCTGGAAGCATTCGACAGGGAACACGCGGACAGAATGCTGCTCCTTGGCGACCTTCTTTATCACGGTCCGCGGAACGATCTTCCGGAGGATTATGATCCCCGGAATGTGGCGGCATCTCTCAATGCGGTAAAAGACAGGATCCTGTGCGTGCGCGGGAACTGTGATACGGAAGTCGACCAGATGGTCCTTGATTTCCCGATCATGGCGGAATACGCTATTGTCTCCGCCGGGGACAGGCTCATCTTCGCGACCCATGGACATCATTTCAAAGAAGGAGCCCTTCCGCCCCTGCAGAAAGGGGATATACTGCTTCACGGGCATACCCATGTGCCGGACAATAAGGAATCTTCAGGGATACGGATCCTCAATCCGGGTTCTGTCTCTATCCCCAAGAATGGGTCTCGTCACGGGTATATGCTTCTTGAAAACGGACTGTTTGTTTGGAAGGATCTCCAAGGTTATGAATTTGACCGTTTTCAGATCTGAAAACGCTTGTCTTTTTACAGGCGTTATGAGAAAATAACCAAAGATTCAAGCTGAGGGCGGCAGGAAGCCGTCCGAAGGAGGAAACAATGGCTTATTTGGGCGAGAACATCAAAAAACTGGGCTTCGGTCTCATGCGGCTGCCCATGATCGGCGATGAAGTCGATATCGAGCAGGAAAAGCGCATGGTCGATAAGTTCATGGCTGCCGGTTTTACCTATTTTGATACGGCATACGGCTATATCAACGGGAAATCTGAAGAGAGCATCAAAGTTGCTCTGGTGGACCGCTATCCGCGCGATTCCTTCACGCTCGCGACCAAGCTTCCCGCATGGGCAGGCGCTAAAACCGCCGAAGAAGCCAAGGCGATGCTGACGACGTCCCTGAAGCGTACAGGGGCGGGCTACTTCGATTTCTATCTGCTGCACAACATGGGCGCCAACCGTACGGAAGTGTTCGATAAGTTCGGCATCTGGGACTATGTGCATGAAATGAAGGACAAGGGCATCATCAAGCACCTCGGCTTTTCTTTCCATGATACCGCAGATAAACTGGATGCGATCCTGACTGCGCATCCCGAAGTGGAATTCGTACAGCTCCAGATCAACTACGCCGACTGGGAGAGCCCTTCCGTTCAGTCCCGTCTGTGCTATGAGACGGCAAGAAAGCACGGCAAGCCCGTCGTCATCATGGAACCCGTCAAAGGCGGTCTTCTGGCCAATCCCGTGGAGCCTGTCGCCAAGGTGCTGCGCGATGCGAATCCCGACGTGTCCTACGCTTCCTGGGCACTGCGCTTTGCGGCTTCTCTGGAAGGTGTCATTACCGTTCTGTCCGGCATGAGCCTGGAAGAGCAGATGGATGACAACCTGAAGACTTTCATAGATTTCAAGAAACTGGACGAGAACGAACAGGCCATTGTCGAGAAAGCTCGTCAGACGCTTGCAGCCATTCCCGCCATTCCCTGCACGTCCTGCCAGTACTGTGTGAAGGGCTGCCCGATGTCCATCAACATCCCCGGCATCTTCAGCGCAAGGAATACCCAGCTCGTATACGGCGCGACCGATGCTGCAAAGCGCAACTATGGCTTCGCGACCCGTGACGGCGGCAAGGCCAGCGACTGCCTCGCCTGCGGTCAGTGTGAATCCGTATGTCCGCAGCACATCGAGATCATCACGCGCCTGCAGGAAGCTGCGGCCAATCTCGAATAAGCACGGTACGACATGTGAAGAACGCTCCGGATCCCGGCTCTCTGAGCCGGGATCTTTTGAAGTTTTTTGAGCCGGAACCATGCAAAGTTGCTGATGCCGGATTCAGTTTATACGAGAGGAAAGGGGCTCCTTTTTCACGATTCTCCAATTGACGGATTTTTTTGACAGGGATTATAATATATAAGTTGCAGTCCGTGAAAATCCCCTTTTCACGGAAGGAAAATCACAAAGACGGAGGCATCATGCGCCCGGTTTCCAAAGAACTTGCTGACAAGGTAGCTACACGCCGCACCTTTGCCATCATATCCCATCCCGATGCGGGCAAGACGACGCTGACGGAAAAGCTTCTTCTTTACGGTGGAGCGATCCATCTTGCCGGTTCCGTCAAAGGCCGAAAGGCAGACAAGCACGCTGCTTCAGATTGGATGGCGATCGAAAAGGAACGCGGTATCTCCGTGACCTCGTCTGCACTGCAGTTCTCCTACAGGGGCATCCATGTGAACATCCTGGATACTCCCGGACATCAGGACTTCTCGGAAGACACTTACCGTACGCTCGTAGCGGCTGACTCGGCTGTCATGCTGATCGACGGTGCAAGAGGTGTGGAGCGTCAGACGATCCAGCTTTTCAAAGTCTGCAGGATGCGCGGTATCCCGATTTTTACCTTTGTGAACAAGATGGACCGTGCTGCAAAGAACCCCTTCGATCTTATGGCCGAGATCGAAGACGTGCTGGGGATCTCCGCCAGGCCGATGAACTGGCCTATCGGGACCGAAGGCGATTTTCAGGGCATTTATCACAGGGAGACCGGTGAAGTCGAGCTGTTCGAGGCAGATGAGTCCCATGGCGCGAAGATCGTCGAGTCTGTTCGGGCCCCTCTGGATGCGCCTGAGATCCAGGCGCGTTTGTCCGAGTATTACAAATCCAATCTCGCAGACGAGATCGAACTTCTGGACGGAGCGGGGGATGAACTGGACCTCGACCGCGTGGCCAGAGGTGAGCTCACTCCCATGTTCTTTGGGTCTGCAATGAACAATTTCGGCGTCGAAGCCTTTCTGGACAAATTCCTTGAATTCTCTCCCGCGCCTTTCGGCCGTGAGAGCACCGACGGCCTGATCGATCCCGCAAGCGAAGAGTTCTCCGCATTCGTCTTCAAGATCCAGGCGAACATGAATCCCGCTCACAGGGACAGGCTCGCATTCATCCGGATCTGTTCCGGTACGTTCAGAAAAGGAATGGAAGCCTTCCACGTGCCTTCCGGCAAGAAGCTGCGTCTGGCTCAGCCTCAGCAGATGATGGCCGATGAGCGCGAGAGCGTGGAGATCGCTTATCCCGGCGATATCCTGGGCCTTTTCGATCCGGGTGTATATCATCTGGGAGATACGCTGACCGAAGGTTCTGCCTTCTCTTATGAGGGAATCCCTGTATTCGCTCCCGAGTTCTTTTCCAGAGTCGCACCTGAAGATTCCATGAAACGCAAACAGTTCGTCAAAGGAATAAGCGAACTGGCTGAGGAAGGTGCGATCCAGACCTTCCGCAGACTGGACATCGGCAGGGAAGAGCATATTGTCGGCGTTGTCGGCATGCTGCAGCTTGATGTGCTGCGTGTCCGCATGAAGAGTGAGTACGGTGTGGATCTGACAATGGATTCTCAGCCCTTCCATTTCGTTCGCTGGATCTCGGAAGGTCCGACGAGCGGCCTATCCCTGACATCTACTACGCGCTATGCTAAGGATTCGGAAGGACAGATCGTTCTCCTGTTCGAAAACGAGTGGTCCATACGCTGGGCCCTTGAAAATAATGAGGGGCTTGTCCTGAAAGAGACGGCCTCCAGAAATCACGAGGCAGTTCATGACTAATATCAAACGCAGCGATCTGCGCAATATCGCGATCATTGCCCATGTCGATCACGGAAAGACAACGCTCGTGGACGGCATGCTGCGTCAGAGCGGCACTTTCCGCAAGAATCAGGAAGTAGCCGAGCGGGTGATGGATTCCGGCGACCTTGAGAGAGAACGCGGGATCACGATCCTTGCGAAAAATACATCCATCCACTGGAAAGATACCCAGATCAACATCGTGGACACGCCCGGACACGCCGATTTCGGCGGGGAAGTGGAACGTGTTCTGCAGATGGTATCCGGAGTTCTTCTGGTTGTGGATGCCTACGAGGGCCCCATGCCCCAGACCCGTTTCGTTCTGCAGAAAGCTCTTGAGCTGAATCTCGCGCTCATGATCGTCATCAACAAGATCGACCGTCCTGACGCAAGGCCTGCGGAAGTGCTGGATGATGTCTGGATGCTGCTGATGGAGCTTGGATGCAGCGACGATCAGCTGGATTCTCCTGTCGTGTATGTGTCCGCGAGAGACGGCTATGCAAGCCTGACTCCCGACGAACACGGGGATACGCTGGAACCGCTTCTCGATTCCATCGTGGAATGGATGCCTGCGCCTGAGGGAGATCCCGAAGCGCCTCTTCAGATGCTCATTTCCACGATCGATTACAGCGATTATCTTGGCCGCATCGGAATCGGCCGTGTGAATCGCGGGCAGGTCAAAGTGGGCGATACGGTCGTTCTTGCGAATTACAACTCGGAAGACGGTTCTGTCGGCATTCCCCAGAAAGTCACTGCGCTTTACCGCTTCGAAGGTCTGCGCCGTGTTCCGGTGACGGAAGCGAGCATGGGAGACATCGTTGCCCTCTCAGGGATCGAGAATCTGGAGATCGGCGACACGCTCTGTCCGCCCGATGCCGTGGAGACGCTGCCTTTCGTCAAGATTTCTCCGCCCACCGTTGTCATGACGTTCATGGTCAACGACAGCCCGCTGGCCGGCAGGGAAGGGGAATACGTGACCTCAAGACATCTGAGGACCCGTCTGTTCCGTGAACAGGAGACGGACGTGTCGCTGAAGGTAGAAGATACCGACAGGACAGACGCCTTCAAAGTCTACGGACGCGGTGAACTGCATCTTTCGATCCTGATCGAGACGATGCGGCGGCAGGGATATGAATTTGCCGTGAGCAAGCCCGACGTCCTCCTGAGACAGGGGCCGGACGGGCTCGAGGAGCCCATGGAACGGCTCGTCGTCGACGTGCCTGAAGAGTATCTAGGCGCAGTCGTAGACAAGCTGTCCCGGCGCAAAGGCGAGATGGTCGCGATGAACGGACGTGAAGGCCGTGTGCGCGCGGAATTCATCATCCCGTCCCGCGGACTTTTCGGCTATCGTTCCGATCTCATGACCGATACCCACGGACAGGGCAACATGACGTCCGTTTTCGAAGGCTATGCGCCGATGAAAGGTGCGATCTCATCCCGTGCCATGGGATCCCTCGTGGCATCCCATGACGGCGAGACGACGCCTTACGCTCTGCATCTTGTGCAGAGCCGCGGGACCCTCTTCGTGAATCCGAACACACAGGTCTACGCGGGCATGGTCGTCGGACAGTGCAACCGGCCGGAAGACATCGAGATCAATGTCTGCAAGAAGAAACAGCTGACGAACATGCGGTCCGCCGCCAAAGATGAGAACGTCATCCTGTCCCCTGCATGGGTGCCTACGCTCGAGCAGGCGATCGAATATATCGACGACGACGAGCTTCTGGAAGTCACTCCCAGGAGCCTGCGCATCCGCAAGAAGATCCTCGACTACACACAGCGCTACCGTGCGCGTCTGGCTGAACAGCAGCGCAGGGAGGCCATGGATAAGAAGAACGGCTGAGAAGCCTGAATCTTCTTTCCGAATTGGGACTTTCTTTTCCTCCCGGAATCTGATATGATAAAGGCAGGAAAAGTGCTAATCCCGAAAGGAGACACAAGACAATGGTTCAAGTGATTTACGGTTTCCGTGGTTCTGGCAAAACAAAACGCATCATGGATATGGCCCGGGAAGAACTGAACAAATCCAAAGGCAATGTGGTCTTCATCGAAAAGGACAACCGTTGCATGCTGACTCTTCCGCATGACATCCGCTATGTGAATGCTTCTGAGTACGGCGTTCGTACCTCGGACAAGCTGTTTGGGTTCATCAGCGGCATGCTCGCAGCCAATTTCGATATCGTGACTGTTTTCCTGGATGCTATGCCGTCCATCGCGGGTTTTGAGTCTGCACGTGATACGGAAGCCTTCTTGAACGACATCATCCGCGTCACCCAGGAAAGAGATGTCGATCTCGTTATCTCCATGTCCGCCTGTGAAGGCGACGTGCCGGAGTTCCTGAAGCCTTATTTGATCTGATTCCACAGATTCCCCGGCTGTCTGCCTCAGGCAGGCAGCCTTTTCTGATAGATCCGAAAGGAGGATCATCATGCAGTTTCTGAGCACTCGAGGAGGGCAGCCTGCTCCTTCCGCTGCGCATGCAATCGCCCGCGGTCTCGCACCTGACGGTGGGCTTTATGTACCCGAGACATTTCCCCGTATTTCCCGGGAGACCCGGCTGAAAATGGCGGGAGAAAACTATGCCCGGCGTGCATTGACCGTTCTGTCGGCTTTGATGGAGACTTTTCCTGAAAAGGATCTGAGAGAAGCTGTGGATGCCGCTTATGCTTCATTTCCCGAAGGAAACGCAGCACCTCTTGTCCGTCTGGATGATGAACTGTCCGTATTGGAACTGTGGCATGGTCCGACCTGTGCTTTTAAGGACGTAGCGCTGCAGCTGCTGCCGCATCTGCTCCGTCTGTCCAAGAGAGAAGCAGGAATCCGGGAAGAGACTCTCATTCTGACAGCGACATCTGGCGATACGGGCAAAGCTGCGCTGGAGGGCTTCAGGGACGCTGAAGGCGTCAGGATCCTTGTGTACTATCCGGCAGAAGGCGTGTCGTTCCTGCAGAAACTCCAGATGATGACGCAGGAAGGTGAAAACGTCGGCGTGTTCGGTGTGGAAGGCGTTTTTGATGATGCCCAGACCGGAGTCAAAAGGATCTTCTCCGATCCGGATACGGCGGAGAGACTGAAAAAGGAAGAAATTTCCCTGTCTTCTGCGAATTCGATCAATTTCGGCCGGCTCGCTCCGCAGGTAGTCTATTATTTCTCCGCATGGTGCGATCTGTATTCCCGCGGAGAAATCGGGCCGGACGAAACCATTGATTTCGTCGTGCCGACCGGTAATTTCGGCGATATCCTTGCCGGCGAATACGCTCGCCGCATGGGCCTTCCCGTCGGGCGTCTCGTTTGCGCCAGCAACCGGAACAATGTTCTGACGGATTTCTTCCGCACCGGTACTTATCAGGCTGTAAGGCCCTTCTATACGACGTCTTCCCCTTCGATGGATATCCTTGTTTCCTCGAATCTTGAACGTCTTCTGTTCGAAGCGGCTGGAAGAGACGGGAACAGGGTCGCATCCTGGATGAAGAGCCTTTCCGAGCACGGCAGTTATACGCCTGAACCCGACGTCATGCAGGCACTCAGATGCGGCCTGGCTGCCGACTGGGCAGGAGAGGAGGAGACTCGGGAAGCGATCCGGGATGCTTTTGTCCGTGCGCATTACGTCATGGATCCCCATACCGCCGTCGGTTATTCCGTGTTCAGAAAGGACAGGACGCATGCCCGGCGCACTGTCCTCGTTTCGACGGCGAGTCCCTATAAGTTCCTGAGTGACGTTCTGCCTGCGCTTACAGGAAAAGCGGTTGAAGGGGACGATCCTTTCGTCTGGATGAAGGAACTCGAAACCCTGTCCGGACTTGCCGCACCGGCTTCCCTTGCTGAGCTTGCCGGAAAGGAACGCCGTTTCACGGAAGTCATCCGCAAGGAAGACATGAAGAACAGCGTGTTCGGTTTCCTCGGCCTGTCCTGATCCCTGTTTTATTGACAGGCTCCGAAGCGCTGTGTTAAGATGACAAAGAAATTTGCGCCCCGAAACTGCAGGTTTCGGGGTTTTTGAAAGGGAAAAAAGATGGAAGAAAAGAGAAAGGTGATTTTTTCCGGGATCCAGCCTTCCGGCAATCTGACCCTGGGAAACTATATCGGCGCGCTGCGTAATTTCGTGGCACTCCAGCATGAATATGAGTGCTACTACTGTGTGGTGGATATGCACGCGATTACCGTACGTCAGGATCCTGCGGATCTTCGCCGCCGTACGATGGAACTTGCGGCAATCTATCTGGCCGCCGGTGTCGATCCGGAACGCTGCACTCTTTTTGTGCAGAGCCATGTTGGCGCCCATGCGGAACTGTCATGGATCCTTGAATGCCATTCCTATATGGGTGAGCTCTCCCGTATGACCCAGTTCAAGGAAAAATCCGCCAAACAGGGCTCCAATATCGGGTGCGGCCTTTTCACCTATCCCGTCCTCATGGCTTCCGACATCCTCCTGTATCAGAGCGATCTGGTGCCGGTCGGCGAAGATCAGAAACAGCATCTTGAACTTGCGAGGGATATCGCCATCCGCTTCAACAATCTGTACAGCCCCACGTTCACCGTACCCGAACCCTATATCTCCAAAGTAGGCGGACGTATCATGAGCCTGACGGATCCCAAAGCCAAGATGAGCAAATCCGGTGAGCCGAACAGCTTCATCGCGCTCATGGATCCGCCGGACGTCATCCGCCGCAAGATCCGCAGAGCCGTGACAGATCTGGACGGAGAGATCCGGTACGATCCGGAAAACAAGCCCGGTGTATCGAATCTGCTGTCCATCTATGCCGGTCTGAACGGAGTGAGTGTTGAAGAAGCTGCGTCTGCATTCAAGGGCATGGGATACGGTCAGCTCAAGGACGGCGTTGCGGATGTTGTGTGCGAAAAACTCGAGCCCCTTCAGGCGGAGGCCGCCCGTATCCTGTCCGATAAGGCGGAACTCAGTTCGATCCTGAACCGCTCCGCGGAACGCGCTGCGCGCACGGCTTATCGTACACTTCGCAAGGTGCAGAAAAAAGTCGGCTTCCTGCCGATGGAACGATCCTGATCCGTGTTTGGACTTCTGCAGCCCAATATCCCGGATCTCAAAGTCCGGGACGCTGAATATTACAGGGCAGCCTACTGCGGGGTCTGCCGTGAACTGAAAAAAGAATTCGGAGATATCGCACGTTTCTCTCTGCGTTATGAGGCGGCTCTGCTTGCCGTGATCTGGATGAGTCTTGCGGATGAGAGGCCTGCGGTCGAGCGAAGGATATGTGCCGCGCGTCCGCTGCGGCCTCATGCGGTGCTGACGGATTCCGATGCGCTTTCACAGGCAGGCCGGATCTGCGTCGTTCTTGCTGCATCCAAAGCCGAGGACGCGGTGCGTGACCGTGAAAACACCGTGCTCATGAAAGCGGCTCTTGCTGGCCTCGGACCTGCCGTTCGGAAAGCGAGGAGCATGCTGAAACCGGAGACTCTTTCGGAACTGATCTCGGCCCAGAATGATCTGGTCCGGCTGGAGAAGGATAAGTGCTCTGCCTGGGATGAAACAGCCGATACTTCCGGAAGGATGCTTCGCGCCGTCTTTTCCGAATATGACGGTGTTCCCGTTCCTCAGAAAGAGCCTCTTGCCTGGATGGGATATCATCTCGGGCGCTGGCTGTATCTGACGGATGCATTTCTCGATGCGGATGAAGATGCCGAAAAAGGCAGTTACAATCCGATACTCCTGTCTTCGCTGGGAAGAGAGGAGGCAAAAAAGAGAGTAAAGGAAGGCGCGGATTATTCTGCCGCGCAGGCACTGGCTGCCTATGATCTCATGGACTGGCATGAGGGCGGGGAGATCCCGCGCAACCTCATCCTGTTCGGGATGCCTGCAGCATATAAGAAAGGAAAAGCATGATGGATCCTTGGGCTGTTTTGGGCGTATCGAGAAACGCGACGCCGGAAGAGATCAAGAAAGCCTATCGTGAACTGGCTAAAAAGTACCATCCGGACCGTTATGCGTCCGCGGCTCCCGAGATGCAGGAACTGGCTGCGGAAAAGATGCGCCAGATCAATGAGGCATATGATATCCTGACTGATACAGGCTCTTCTTCAGGTAGCGGGACACAGTCCTACAGCAGTGGTCAGTCCTATACCAACACCTATACGGACAGCGACAGCCAGGAGGAGCATAATTTCCATTATGTGCGCCAGATGATCCAGGCAGGCCAGATCGGCATGGCGGAAAGCCTTCTGGAACGCATGACGCATCGGCCGGCTGAATGGCATTTTCTCCGGGGCATGTGTTATCTGAGACGCGGATGGTATGAACAGGCCAGATCCGAACTGACCATTGCGACGCAGATGGATCCCTCAAACCCTGAGTATCTTTCCGTACTGAACCAGCTGGAATCGAGTTCCTCCGGATATGCTCAGAGGACTTACTCGAGCGGTGCGACTCCCGACTGGTGTACGCTTTGTCAGTGCCTGCTCTGTTCAGACTGCTGCTGTGAATGCATGGGCGGCGACCTGTGCAGCTGTTTCTGATGAGTTCGAAAGATCTGGGCCGTTGCGCGCTTCTTACGGCGCTTCTGACATTCGGACTTTGGGCCGCGGGGAATCTGCCTACAGGCAGGATCGCAGCCGTTTGTGTTCTGTCTCTGATTCCGGGGATATGGCTGCGAAGTGGATGCCGAGGGGTGGCTGTCGCCTTGCTGGCGGCCGTGATCCTTGGCTTCTTTTTCTGTATCAATCGGGCTTTATGGTGGAATTATACCGCCTTTTTTGCCTGGTATTCTCTGCTGTATGTCTCTGTGGAGAGAAAAAAAGCCGGGCGGGTCTTCCGCCTGATCGCTGCTCAGGCTTTTCTGGCTGTACTTGTATGCGGACATCTCTGGATTGGGACACTGCACTGGCATTGGTGGCTGATCCCTTTGGCTGAAGCTGGCCTGATCCTCTGGGATCTCTTTTTCAGTTTCTGTGTGACGGCATATGATCGTCTGAACATTTCTTTTTTCAGGCAGTAGGTGAATAGGGAATCATATGTTGAAAACACAGGGGATAAACAATACTGCACATAAAACGATGGCTTTATTAAACAGAATGTAAATTTCTGCCTAGAAATGCGCTGTTGTATTGACAGCGCTTTTTTTGATTGCTATACTTGAAGCAATATAGGTTTGCCTTATGCCTATATGTATGTTCCTTGGAAA
>JAEEJN010000078.1 GCA_016281935.1 Bacillota bacterium
ATGCCAGACCTCTTAACTATTATAAACATTAACTTCAATCAAGCGGTCATACTTTAAGTAAACATTTTCGCTTGAATAACAAAAAAACGCCGAAGAATCGGCGTTTTGGTGGAGAATAGGGGACTTGAACCCCTGACCTCTTGACTGCCAGTCAAGCGCTCTAGCCAACTGAGCTAATCCCCCACTTGCGGTTGCCTGTTCATTATACGCAAAGGCAGAGAGTTCGTCAATAGTTTTTTTCATCGGAAAAACATTTTTCTTTCAGTGTTTACTGTATGATCCACGGATGGCTCGATTCAGTTCCCTTTTTATTTCTGTCCGGATCGTTGACAGATCTGTTGATCGGTGAACCTATTACACAAACTCCGTTTTTGTGATATATTGTTTACTGAAGAAATCCTTAAGGAAAGAAGATAACCGATGAAACAGATACAGCCTCGGAAAGTCGATATGCTTTCCGGCTCGATCCTTCCGCGGATCATCTCATTCTCGCTTCCGATCTTTTTCGGCAGCGTCTTCCAGCAGCTCTACAGCATGGTGGACAGCATCATCGTAGGAAAATACGTCAGTGCTGACGCGCTTGCGGCAGTCGGTTCCACCGCAACGATCTCCATGCTCCTCGTAGGCATCATGATGGGCTTTCCCACCGGCGCCAGCGTAGTGGCGGCGCAGTTCCTGGGAGCCGGTCAGAAAGACAAGATCCGAAGGACCATATCCACTACGCTTGTTTTCATTCTCGGTCTTGCGGTTGTTCTGACTGTTTTGGGGCTGTCTCTTGCCCGGCACATCATGCACTGGGTCAATGTCCCGGAAAACATCTATCAGGATACGGTAACGTATTTCTCCATTTTCATCGGCGGCATGGTATTCATGGCGTTGTACAATTTCTTCGCTTCCTTCCTGCGCGCACTGGGTGACAGCACGACCCCTCTGATTTTCCTGATCATCTCGTCTCTGCTGAACATCGGAGGAGATCTGTTCTTTGTTCTTGCTCTGCATATGGGCGTCGCAGGTGTCGCATGGGCCACCGTCATCGCACAGGCGATCTCCGTCGTCCTCTGCTTCATCTATGTCAGCCACACTTCCGAATACTTCAAATTCTCGAAAGAGGAACCTCTGTTCGACCGCTCTCTCTTCGGGGATATCCTGCGGCTCGGCCTTCCCTCCTCTCTGCAGGCGAGTATCACGTCTCTGGGCATGGTCATGGTACAGGGACTGATCAATTCCTACGGATCCATCAACATCGCCGCCTACACCTCGGCAAACAAGATGGAGCAGCTCTCTCACCTCCCGGTCATGGGCGTATCCATGGCAATTTCCCTGTTCGTCGGTCAGAACATCGGGGCCGGCCAACGTTCAAGGGCCAGAAAAGGCCTGATCCAGTCAAGCGCTTTCACTATGGGGATGTCAGCTGTCATGGCAGCCGTGATCTATGCCTTCGGACCGGCCATCATGCATCTTTTCGTCAATGATTCGGATGCGGAAGTCATCCGGGTAGGCGCCGCTTTCATGCGCACCTGGGCTCCTTTTATTCTGTTCCATGCTCTCGCTCAGTCCACAGTCGCTTTCCTCAGAGGATCGGGCGATTCCGTTGCCGCGATGATCGCCATGTTCTTTGATCTGGGAGTCCGCACGATAGCGGCTTATGTTTTCGCACTCGGATTCGGCATGGGTTTCATGGGGATTGCCTATTCACTTCCATGCGGATGGATCGGCTGTGCCGCTTTTGCCATCATACGCTTCTTCTCCGGGCGTTGGAAAACCAAGGCGGTAGTCAAAACGGAGAGCCGTGAAGATGCAGCTGAATAAGGCTTCTCACGGATATCATCAATAACTGATCACAACAGAACACGGTCCGTTCCCATGAAATCGCGGGATCGGACCGTGCTTTTTCTTTTGGATTCATTCATCCTTGATGCTTTCGAGAATCCGGTCTGTCTTATCTCACTGAAGAACCTAAGCCCGCAGACTGATCCTGCGGTCCAGCTGTGCATAGAGCCAGTTTTCCGTCATATCAAGAATATCGTTCTCGATACCCGGTGAAAAATGGAACACAGTGAGATCGTCGGGTTTTGCAGACGCCAGATAACGAAGCGTTTTGAGCAGCCCTGGACTGATCTTCTCCGCGTCAGGGACGGTATGAGAACATTCACCGCAGAGCAGTCCGCCCTCCCGAAGGGAAAAGAAAGGAGATTCGTCCGCCGTACCGCCGCATACGGAACAATGCACCAGATTCGGGGAAAAACCTTCCAGATGAAGGACCTGCAGTGAATAATAAGTCAGCACCTGTGAAGGAGACAGCTTTTCATGGGCCAGAAGCCCCAGACAGCGCGCTGTCAGTCCGAACAGTTCCGGCCTTGGATCTTCTTCAGGAAGCACGGTATTCGCGATCTGGGCCATGACGGACGCGGCATTGAGCCTTTCATAATCCAAACGCAGATCATAGAAGGGATCGATAAGGCTCCCTCCTGTAAGAGTATAACGTCCTGTTCGCCCCGAGAGCAGGAGTTCCGAAAGCGTATAGAGTTCCGTGAGAGACCGAAGCGCGGATTTCGGGCGTCTGCAGCCTTTCGCGGATGCCGAGATCTTTCCATGCTCCAGTGTGAAGAGCGTCAGCATCCTTGATGATTCCGAATAATCCGCATATCGCAGCACGAGACTGTTGACTTTTTCCTGAGCCATTCCATCCTCCTGTCTTCATCTTTGAGTATAGCAAACCGAAGCCCTCACAGCAAGATGCGCCTGTATTTCAGGTGTTCTTTATGCTATACTGATTTCAGAGACATATAGCGAACGGAGGTGTGACATGAAGAAACTTACCATCAATACCGACCGTCTGACAATCGGCGCCAGCTATTCAAATGAAGTGCTCCATCTAGCCCGGTCCGGTGCAGGAATCCTTCTTCCGGAACTGATCGACTGCAGCGAACGCTATCTCACTTTCAGGGTCAGGATCCTCGAAGATCACAGTCTGGCTTTCCATCTTCGCTTTTATGATAAGGATTCAGGCGATGAACCTGCCTTTTTTGTACGTTTCGGCGTCCTTCCGGGTGTGGATACGCAGATCGCCATCGATCTTCAATGGCTTGACGCACACATCCTTTTCCCCGAAGCAGTTCCGGGCAGCCTGAAAATGGTCTGTCACGGCAGACGGGTAGACCGATCGGAACTTCTCCGAGTCGACCTGCAGGCACTCCCCTGTCATCACGACATCACCCTTGAACTCCGGGATATCTGCCTGACAGATGAATACCCCGAATTCAAACCAGTGCCCGGTCTCAGACTGGTCGATGAATGGGGGCAGAGCCTTCATAAGGACTGGCCGGGCAAGATCAGAACTGCTCAGGATATGAAAGATGCACTGAACGATGCCGAAAGGGAAGCCGAAGAGACCGTCTTTCCCGATCTTGACCGCTGGGGAGGCTGGAAGAGCATGCCTCTTACCGAAGCGACCGGCTGGTTCACGAAAAGCAAAAAGAACGGACGATGGTATCTCGTCGATCCTGACGGCAATGCCTTTTTCTCCCAGGGACCTGACGGAGTCAATGCCGCTCTGGACTGCCGCGTTGACGGCGTGGAGCCCTATATGACCTGGCTCCCCGACCGCAGCGATCCCGCCTATGCAGCCATGTTCAGAGAAATGCCGAGACGTTCGGAAGAATACAGGCGCAAAGCAATCATGTTCTCCTTCCCCCGTGCCAATCTCTACCGTGCCTGGGGTGACGGATGGGAATCCAAATGGCGGAACTATGTCGTGAAAGTGCTCAAAGGCATGGGACTCAATACACTGGCCAACTGGAGCGATCCCGCCCTGTACGGGACCACAGGCATGCCCTACGTCACATCTCTTCCCCGGTTTCCCCGTACGGAAAAAATGATCTTCCGGGATTTCCCGGACGTTCTCAGTCCCGAATACGAAGCGGACGCACGGATCTGTGCGGAAGGCCTCAGTCCGAGAAAGGACGATCCTTACATGATCGGCTATTTCCTTCGGAACGAGCCGTCATGGGCTTTTGTAGACAACCTGATCCTTGCAGACGAAGTCCTGCGTACCGGAGAGGACACTTTCTGCCGCCGGGCCCTCATTGCAGATCTGCGGCAGAAATACGGTACGATTGAAAAACTGAACGCGGAGTGGAACTGCGGGTTGAAAGGCTGGGAAGAACTGGAAACGCCCATCGGGAAAGCTTCCGGATTCTCTCACGCTGCGGAAAGAGATCTGAGAGAATTCTCCCGCAAGCTCCTGAACGCCTATGTGGAGATACCTGCAGAAGCATGCCGCACAGTGGATCCGCATCATATGATCCTTGGGATGCGCTGGGCCTGGATCTCCGATCCGGATCTCGTCACGGGCTGGAATCATTTTGACGTCTTCTCCATCAACTGTTATGCAGTAGATCCGACTCCGGCTATCGAAAACGCTGTCCGTCTCGGTGTAGATCTTCCCATCATGATCGGGGAATTCCATTTCGGTGCTCTGGACGCAGGACCGTCTGCGACCGGTCTGGAAGGCGTGCGCACGCAGAAAGACAGAGGTACGGCTTACCGCTATTACTGTGAAAAGGTCGCGGCCCATCCGAACGGTGTGGGATGTCATTTCTTCCAGTGCTATGACCAGTTCGCACTCGGACGTTTTGACGGTGAAAACTACAACATCGGGCTGCTCGACATCACGTCGCGTCCGTACCCTGAGATGCGCAAAGCCATACGTCTCTGTTCAGAAGAGCTTCCGGGCGTCAGATCCGGTCAAACTCCCCCTACGGAGGATATGCCGGAATCCATCCCCATGATCGCATACTGACAGGTTTCTCAAAACAACAGAATGCAAGACGGGTTCTGTTCTCTGACCTCATTATGAGGTACAGGACATTTCGCCGTAAGCTTTCATGCAAATCACCGAATCTGTCCGCAGAACTTGACAGCAAAGGGCGGCTGCGATAGACTAATCAAAATACTCAGTGAATTAGGAGGTCGGTCCCATGAATGATAAGATTCTCAAAGAAGGCCTAACCTTTGACGATGTCCTTCTGGTTCCCCGTTATACGGATTTCCATCCCCGTGAAGCGGATCTCCGCGTAACCCTCGCCCCGACGATTCATCTGAACATCCCGTTCCTGAGCGCAGCTATGGATACCGTGACCGAGAGCCGCATGGCGATCGCCATGGCCCGTGAAGGTGGTCTGGGCATCATCCACAAGAACATGTCCATCGAAGAACAGG
This sequence comes from Bacillota bacterium, assembly GCA_016281935.1. Taxonomy (GTDB): domain Bacteria; phylum Bacillota; class Clostridia; order Christensenellales; family UMGS416; genus JAEEJN01. Next base: position 5,221 of record JAEEJN010000078.1, read on the forward strand.
CAGCTCAGGTCGATAAAGTCAAGCGTTCCGAACACGGCGTCATCACCGATCCTTTCTATCTCGCACCGGACCAGCCTGTGACCGAGGCTCTGGCTCTCATGGCCAAATACCGCATTTCCGGCGTTCCGATCACGGTCAACGGCCGTCTCGTCGGTATCCTTACCAACCGTGACCTTCGTTTCGAAACGAATTTCGATCGTCCGATTTCCGAAGTCATGACCTCCGAAAACCTGATCACGGTCAAGGAAGGAACGACTCTCGAAGAAGCCAAACTCGTCCTGGCCAAGCACAGGATCGAAAAGCTCCCGATCGTGGATGACGATTTCAATCTCAAAGGCCTCATCACGATCAAGGATATCGAAAAGGCTGTCATTTATCCAAACTCCGCAAAGGATGCCAACGGACGTCTGCTCGCAGGCGCTGCCGTCGGCGTCACGAACGACACGCTCATCCGCTGCAAAGCGCTGGCCGAGGCAAAAGTAGATGCGATCTGCCTGGATACCGCTCACGGTCACAGTGAAAACGTGCTTCGCCGCGTTGCGGAAGTCAAGGAAGCTTTCCCGGACATCTGCCTTATCGCCGGCAACGTGGCGACGGCCGGAGCTGCCCGTGCGCTGTTTGAGCACGGCGCGGATGTCGTCAAGGTCGGCATCGGCCCCGGTTCCATCTGTACGACCCGCATCATCGCCGGTATCGGCGTACCCCAGCTGACCGCAGTCATGGACTGCGCTGAGGTCGCGAATGAGTTCGGCAGGACGATCATCGCAGACGGCGGCATCAAGTATTCCGGCGACGCAGTCAAGGCTCTCGCGGCGGGCGGTTTTGCCGTCATGATGGGTTCGCTCCTCGCTGGCACAGACGAATCTCCCGGTGAGACCGAGATCTTCCAGGGCCGCTCCTTCAAGGTATATCGCGGCATGGGTTCCATGGGTGCAATGGCGCAGGGCAGCAAGGACCGTTATTTCCAGGAAGGCCAGTCGAAACTGGTCCCCGAAGGTGTGGAAGGCCGTGTTCCATATAAGGGCAGTCTGTCCGATACGATCTTCCAGCTGGTCGGCGGTCTGCGGTCCGGCATGGGCTACTGCGGCTGCAGGAACCTCGAAGAACTCCGCCGCGATGCGCAGTTCATCCGCATCACCGGCGCCGGCCTGGCGGAAAGCCATCCCCATGACATCCAAATCGTCAAAGAGGCTCCGAACTACAGCAGTTTCTGATCCTAAACGATCAAACGGATCCAGTCGATTCTACTCACATCATCTTACTCCGTCCGGGAATGATTCCCGGACGGTTTTTTTGCAGGATTTTGACTGTTTGAGACAGAATTATGTTGAATAGAATCTTCATCATTTTGCCCCGAACGGGGCCAAGGAGGCTGTCATGACTCTGAAAGCATCTGCCCACGTGCGGATCAAACGCATACTGGACGAACTGGAAGCCATTCTCTACAGGAACAGAAACGGCAAATTTACCGGGCCCATGGTCCCCGAAGGAGGCGAATGGAGCATCACGGAACTGTACCGTCTTCCCGATGACCTCAGCGCCGAGGAAGCCATGAAAAGCGAAGGGGAGCCGTTCGCGTCCGGAGGTTTCTGGGGTTCCAGAGACGAAATGGCCTGGTTCCGCGCCAAGATCAGGATACCGTCCGACTGCGAAGGCTATGCAGCTGTTGCGGAAGTTTCGACCGGGCGCGAGCCCCAGTGGAATGCAAGGAATCCTCAATTCATATGCTATGTGGACGGAGTGCTCCGTCAGGGACTGGATACCAATCACCGTCAGATCCTTCTTGCAGAACATGCCGTTCCCGGAACGGAGTATGACATCCTTCTGCAGGCTTGGGCAGGACTGGAGCCCGGTCAGAGCCGGCTGTCTCTTCGTCTTCTTGCAATCGACCGGGAACTTGAACGACTGGTCTGGAACATCCGCACTCCCTGGGAAGCCGCAGAGATCCTGGATGAAGGCGACGCCAACCGCGCGGTCATCGAAAAGCACCTGAACGCAGCCATCAATCTTCTCGATCTCCGTGACGCTTCAAGGCCGGAGTTCTCCGCAAGTGTCCGTGATGCGAATCGGTATCTGGAAGAAGAATTCTACGGAAAAGCCTGCGGCAAAGATGACGGTCCTGTCGTAGATCTGATCGGACAGACACACATCGATGTGGCCTGGCAGTGGCGCCTGAAGCACACGCGCAGAAAAGCGGCCCGTTCCTTTGCCTCCGTTCTTGAGAATATGGATCAGTATCCAGATTTTCTCTTCATGATGAGTCAGCCCCAGCTGTATCAGTATGTCAAAGAGGACGAACCGGAGCTCTACCGCAGGATTGCAGAAAAGGTTCGCGAAGGTCGATGGGAACCGGAAGGCGCCATGTGGCTGGAAGCCGACTGCAACATCACGGGCGGTGAAGCTCTTGTCCGTCAGATCCTGCTCGGAAAAGCTTTCTTCAGGCAGGAATACGGTGTCGAGAACCGTGTGCTCTGGCTTCCTGACGTTTTCGGTTATTCGGCCGCTCTGCCTCAGATCCTCAGAAAATCCGGCGTAGACTATTTCATGACGACAAAGATCACCTGGAACCAGTATAATCAGATGCCGTTCGATACTTTCATGTGGCGAGGCATCGACGGTACAGAAGTCCTGACCCACTATATCACGACGATACCGAAGAGCCAGTATGACCGCGGAGACCGTCAGACCACCTACAACGGAAAAGTCGATGCGGATTCCGTACTGGGCAGCTGGATCCGTTATCAGAACAAAGATCTGAACGACCATCTTCTCCTCTGCTACGGTTACGGAGACGGGGGCGGCGGACCGGTGCGTGAAGATCTGGAACGGGCTGAAAGGCTTGCATACGGTATCCCTGGCATCCCCAAAGTACGCCATGGAAAAGTCCTCGATTATTTCCGGAGCCTTGAAAAGCGAGTATCAGGAAAAAAGGATCTTCCGACATGGGTCGGAGAACTGTACCTCGAGTATCACCGCGGCACCTACACCTCCATGGCGCGGAACAAGAAATACAATCGCAGGAGCGAACAGCTTCTCCAGAAAACGGAGAAGTTCTGGGCTCTTCTTCCCCAGTATCCTGCGGAAGAACTGCGAGGCCTCTGGCGGACCGTCCTTCTGAACCAGTTCCACGATATCCTTCCCGGTTCTTCCATCCGCGAAGTGTATGAAGACAGCAGAGAACAGTACGAAGCCCTCCTGGCAGAGGGAAGCGCCCTCTTTGCAAAAGCACAGGAACTCCTTGCACACAGGATCCGGACCGATAAAAACGGTTTCGTCCTTTTCAATCCCGCGCCCGTTTCCCGAAGCGATGCCATTCTGATCCCGGGAGTTCACGTCAGTCTGACAGCAGACGGCAAAGAGCTTCCCTCCCAGATCACGGAAGAGGGCACCTGGACACGGCTTCCCGAGATCCCCGAAAACGGATACCGTGCAGTAACTGCCGCAGCTGCTGAAGACAGCTTTTCTCCCTGCCTCCAGGAAAAACCCGTACAGCTGGAAAACAGCTGTCTGCGGCTGACCTTCGCCGAAGATGGGACACTGGACTCCATTTTCGATAAACGCACGGGAAGAGAAGTCCTTCAGAAAGGCTGCCGCGGTAATGTGCTGACAGCATTCGAAGACAAGCCCATGAATTACGATGCCTGGGATCTGGAGCCCTTCTATGCGGAAAAGTCCTGGGAGATCGACGATCTCACGGAATTCCGTCTGCTCGAACAGGGCCCGGTCCGCACTGTCGTCGGAATCCGAAGACGGTTCCTCTCTTCCGAAGTGAAACAGAAAGTGATTCTCTGGGAAGACTCCGCCCGGATCGATTTCGAGACGGAGATCGACTGGCATGAAAAACAGATCATGGTCAAAGCTGCGTTCCCGGTGGACATTGTAACGGATCATGCTTCCTTTGCCATCCAGTACGGTGCGGTCTCCAGGCCGACGCACGAAAACACATCCTGGGACAAAGCCCGTTTCGAATCCTGCGCTCATGCATGGGCCGACGTTTCCGAGGCAGGATACGGCGTCAGCCTGCTGAATGACTGCAAATACGGCCATGACGTACACGGGTCCACACTTCGGCTGACCCTTCTCAAATCAGCAGTCTTCCCGAACGAGGAAGCGGACCGCGAAATCCATCGGTTCACCTACAGTCTCTTCCCGCATGAGGGCGACTGGCGTGAAGGAAACACAGTCGCTGAAGCCGCCAGGCTGAATCTGCCTGTTTCCTTCATCGGTATTTCAGCTCAGGACGGCGATCTGCCGGAAATTGCTTCCATCGCTTCGGCCGACAGGAAGAATATTCTGATCGAAGCCATCAAGGAAAGCGAAGACGGGAAAGCTGTGATCATCCGTCTGTACGATTCGGAAGGACGCAGAACAAGAACGAACATCCGGACACTGATCCCGTTCCAAGCCGCCGCTCTCTGTGACCTGATGGAAAACCCGCTCGAAACTCTCACGCCCGAATCGGACGGTTCCATTGCGGTCGAAGTCAGACCTTTCGAGATCGTTTCGATCCGTCTGGAAAAATAAGCCGGCTGATCTTCCAGATAAAAACAGACCCGGCAGACTGAAAACCGACAGTCTTCCGGGCCTTTTCTTATGCTCAGAACGAGCATTTACCGACACAAGCACAAATCTGTCTGCCTGTTCCGGCTTGCTCCTGCACTTGTTTCTCTCACAGGCTGTTCTTGCTGTGCCACTCCAGATTGAAATCCACGAGGAAACGAAGCAGTTCGGGTTGAGATTCCTCCATGTGCGCTCCTCCCCTGAAATGCATTTCAAGAGGGCTGTCAGCCGTGTAGGGCGTCCATACGGGGAGCGGCGTGCCGTCATGATCCAGTCCGTTTGGATCCCCGTACTTGGCAAAATTGGTCCAATACAGATTCGCCTGCCTTGATACGTCGTAATCTGCACCTGTATGTGCCTTCCGCATATAGTACAGATTGTCGAATGCGTAATCCACGTCTACGCCGTGCGAAGTCCCAAGCGGATCCTCAGGACGGGGCTGATCCTGACAGTAAGCGTACATCGGAGCGAAACCTCCACAGCGGTCTGCCCACTGGCACCAGTTCAGGGCAGCCACACACTGGTTCGCATACGTCGCATTCTGCCGGATCTTCTCCATATCACCGCAGGCAAAATCGATTGCTTTCAGATATTCCCCTGCTCTTTCACCGAACTTTTCTTCAGCCTCTGCCTTCAGATCTTCCAGATTCTCCGCTCTGGGCGGCATCAGGAAATCGCACAGTGCATGTCCGGTCATGACCGGTATGTTCTTCTGTTTTCGCTTCAGGATCGCTTCCGCAGGAGCCATCGGCATGAAATCGCCGTCAGTACATCCCGTCCATCGGAATGTCGGACGGATCCCGAGACGAAGAGGCGGGCCCGAAGTGATTGGCGGACGCTGCGCGCAGAATGCACGGGATTTCTCCAGGAGCTCAGGACCGGGGATCGACCGCATCTCGTCCAGATTCCTGCACCCGAGCCATTTCTGGAACTCGAGGCCGACTTCTTCCAGCTGAGCCAGTGTCGGGTAGGAGATCTTTCCCGCAGCAGGGATACCTCCGCCGCTCATGACGATTGCTTTGTGGAACAGCCCCTCCGTTTTCGGCGAGACCATCTGGCTGATGACACTGGCGCCTCCCGCCGAATGTCCGAACAGCGTGACGTTGTTCGGATCTCCTCCAAAAGCCGTGATGTTCCTTTTGACCCAGTTCAGCACCGCTGCCTGATCGAGGAACAGGAAATTCGTACATCCGTCTGCTTTGTGCTGCGCCGTGATCTCGGGATGTGCAAAAAGTCCGAACAGATCCAGGCGATAATTGCACGATACAAACACCACGCCCCTGCTTGCGAATTTGGTTCCTTCAAAAACCGGCTGATAAGAATCGCCAGCAGTAAAGCCTCCGCCGAAAATCCATACCATTACAGGCAGTCTTTCATCCTTTGTCCTGGCCGGAGTCCACACATTCAGATATAGGCAGTCTTCCTGACACGGGATCGAATTGTAACCCCAGTCTCTGGCATCCTGCCGGCCCTGGTTCCTCATTGGGACAGCGGCAGGCTCGAGGCAGTCGCGGACCCCCTTCCATGGGACGACCGGCTGCGGTGCGCGCCATCTCAACGCGCCGACCGGCGGTTGGGCATAAGGTATCCCTCTGAACATGGTGACGTTGAGATCACTGGACGACACGCCCCTGATTTCGCCCGAATCGATTGTTGTCTGTGTGATCATGATAGTTCCCCCTTTCTTATCTCTCAGTGCCTGTTTATGATTCGAACAGATGATACCAGATTCTTAGAGAATTGTACAGGAAAGTGCTTCCTTGCTTTTTTACAGGCGCCATGCTAGACTGGTGCCATGAAATGGACTGTATGTGACGGTGTGACGCTTCGTGCCTTCCTCGCACGGCAGCTGCCTCTGCCTGAATACCGCATCAAGGCCCTGATGGAAAAGGGCCTTGTGCGCGTAGACGAAACACCTGCCCGAAAGGATCAGCCGCTGCAGCCCGGAATGGCAGTGGAAGCGCGGCTGCCCCGCTCCTTCCTGCCCAAAGTGCCCGTACTCTTCGAAGGTCAGGATTATCTTGTGGTAGAGAAGCCCCGAGGCATCGAAGTCTGCGATTCCGAGACCGGTGCTCTGACCATGGAAGATACGCTTCACCTCATGGGATATGAAAACGCGGTTCCCTGTCACCGGCTTGATACGCATACCGGGGGAGTCATGCTGTTTGCCAGAGGAAAACAGGCCGAATCGGCCGCGCGAATTCTCTTTTCTTCCCATGAACTCCGCAAAAAATACCTGGCTGTCTGCATCGGCACTCCGAAAAACCCTTCAGCTGACGTAAAAGCGTATCTTATCCGACAGGGTGGGAAAAGCATCATCCTTCAGCATTCCCGGCCCGGGGCTCTCCCGATCGAGACCCGATATCAGATCCTCAGCCGAAAAGAAGGTTTGAGTTTTGCTGAAATCGAACTTGTGACCGGACGCACACATCAGATCCGCGCTCATTTCGCCTCCTGGGGATGTCCCCTTCTGGGAGACGATCTGTACGGGCAGCGGGAATTCAACCGGATCTGGAAAGTCCGTTATCCCTGTCTGTGGGCAGAATCCCTCACATTCCCAAATCATTCAGAAGGTCCGCTCGCAGAACTTTCCGGCCTCACATTCTCATCCTCTCCCCAATTCCCTGAAAAGCTGAGAACACTGTTCTTTGAACAATGAAATCCCGGACCGCAATGTTCCGGGATTCTTTCTATATGATCTTTCCATCACAGTGATCGATCTCATGCTGGATAATCTCCGCCGTGTAGTCCGTATAGGTTTTCCATCTCTTTCGAAAATCCTCTGTCTGATACTCTACTTTGATCTTTTTCCAGCGTATCGTCCTGCGCGTGCCGTTCAGGGATAGACAGCCTTCTTCCGCTTCATACCGTCCTTCCGATTTCAGAATGCACGGGTTGAACATGATCCGGATATCTTTACCATCCACAAAGGCGATGATCCGACGGCTGATTCCGATCATGTTCGCCGCCATCCCCACACAGCTGTCCCTGTGCGCTATCAGCGTATCCACAAGGTCCTGTGCTGCAGGAATGTCCTCAGGTCCGGCATCTTCTGACGGGATCGAAAGAAAGAATTGGTCTTTGCAGATCTCCCGGATCATGCCTTCTCCTCCAGAAGTTTCAGAAGGTCGTCCTCCGACAGGATCGGGATCCCAAGAGACTGAGCTTTGGTCAGTTTGCTTCCGGCGGCCTCACCCGCGACCACGTAATCGACAGCTTTGCCGACAGAGCCTGCTACGATTCCTCCCGCAGCCACGATAAGATCCGATGCTTCCTTTCGGGAAAGATTCGGGAGCGTGCCCGTCAGTACGAATTTTTTACCTGATGCGGCACTGTCTGTTCTCTTTTCAGCTGCTCTGGGCTCGATGCCCGCGGCATGGAGTCGAGCCAGCAGTGACTGACCGGCCTCGGAAGCAAAGAAACCTGCGATGGCGTCCGCCACCACGGGGCCGATGCCTGAAACCGAGAGGATGGCCTCCCTGGAGGCGTTTTTGATATCGTCCAGACTGGGGAACACGGACTCCAGATCACGTGCCGTTTTAATGCCCACACCGCGAATGCCCAGGGCAAAGAGGAAGCGGGAAAGTTCCGGCTGCTTTTTTCCATGAAGGACAGAAAGATAGGCGTCAGCCTTTTTCTCTCCAAAGCCCTCCAGGCTGAGCAGCTGCTCCCGTGTCACGGCGTAGAGATCCGCCGCATCGTTCACACCCAGTTTATCCGCAAAGGCTTCCGCAGTCTTCTCCGAAAAACCCTCCAGGTCCATGGCGTCCCGGGCAGCGAAATGAGTCAGCCTGGATACCACCTGGGGAGGGCAGGCTGCTACGTTGGGACAGAAGAGATGCGCTCCTTCTTCTTCCAGGGGGCTTCCGCAGACAGGGCATACGGTCGGCTTTTCAATGGGCCGTACAGCCGCCCCGTCATCTACAGTCCCTGTGATCTCGGGTATCACTTCATTCGAACGACGAAGCCACACGGTCGCACCGATGGCCACACCTTTTCTCTGGATATCCGCATAGTTGTTCAGCGTCGCTCTTCGTACGGTCGCACCTGACAGCTCCACGGGTTCGAGTTCAGCGACAGGCGTCAGCTTCCCGGTCCGGCCCACCTGCCAGGTCACCGACAGGAGAGTCGTAGTCATCTCTTCCGCTTCGAATTTATAAGCTACTGCCCAACGGGGAAAACGAGCAGTATAGCCCAGAAGTTCTCTGGTCCGAAGATCAGTCACCTTGATCGTCATGCCATCTGTCAGGAAATCCAGTCCGGCTCTTTTGTCCTTGATGTTTTCGATCTCCTCGATCACACTTTCAATGGAATGACAGATCCTGAGATAATCACACACAGGAAGACGGTTGTCCCTCAGAAAGCCAAGCATATCTCTCTGGTCTGCAAAGGAAGCACCTTCAATAAACCCGACGTTATAGCAGAAAATAGACAGATGTCTCGCTGCAGTGACTGCGGGATCCAAATTCCTCAGTGCTCCAGCAGCGGCATTGCGCGCATTCTTCAGCGGCTCGTCAGCAGTTCTGTTGTAAGCCTCAAGAGCCGAAAGAGGCATGAGTCCTTCGCCCTGCACCTCCATGCGCCCCTTAAACGGGATAGAAAGCGGCACCGAAGCGATCGTACGTACCTGAGGAAGGATCGCCTCACCGGTGATTCCGTTGCCTCGTGTCGCGGCCTGCGTCAGGAGACCGTTCTCATAGGTCAGATTGACGGTCAGTCCGTCAAATTTGTATTCAAGTGCATAAGTAAGCGGAGGAAGATCCACTCCGTCTTCTCTGAACTGATCGACAGCACGGCGGGTTCTTTCATCCCATTCTCTCAGTGCGTCATAGGACTGCGCCTTGTCCATGGAATACAGGCGTGCGACATGCGTATAAGGCTCGAACCGTGACAGGATCGTACCTCCAACCCGCAGAGTCGGGGAGTCGGGAAGCACAGTCCCCGTTTCGCGTTCCAGTTTCTGCAGCTCATCATAAAGTACGTCATACTCCCTGTCGGAAACAAGGGGGTCGTCCAGCGTATAGTAGTGATACGCATAACGGTTGAGAAGTTCAACCAGTTCCTGCATACGGTTCATGATGCCTCCTTACGGGATCATTGGACTCGTGTCAGAGGTGCCATTGCCTCTGACAGTTTTTTGATGCCCTTGCCTTCAAAAGCGACGGAGAGGATACGGCGCCCCGGATCTCCCGTCATCTGTATGATAGTCCCCTTCCCGAAAGTCGGATGGGAGACCTTGTCACCCACGGAAAACCCTCCGGATGTTCCAGCTGTCTCTGCTTTTTTACCGGCATTCCCGGAACCTGCGAAACGGACTTCTCCCGGTTTTGATGCCATTCCCGCAATTCCGACGGTCCTCTGGACCGGCTTCGATACGGAAACGTTCCGACGTACTACAGGCGTATAGTCTTCATCATCGTCATCCCATCTATACCAGGAACGGCGCCGCTCACGGATCGGAGTCTCCAACAGTTCGTCCGGGATCTCCCGAAGAAAACGGGATACGGCATTGCTCTGAACGAGCCCGAAGGTCATGCGGCTGGATGCAGAAGAGAGATACAGTCGTTTCATCGCCCTTGTGACCGCCACATAGCAGAGACGGCGTTCTTCTTCCACCTGTTCCGGCCCTTCGTTTACGGCGCGGATGTGCGGAAACAGATTTTCTTCCATCCCCGCCAGGAACACGACGGGGAATTCCAGGCCCTTCGCAGAATGAACCGTCATCAGAGTCACGGCATCGGATTCGATAGGCGTCTGATCCAGATCGGACACGAGTGCGACCTGCTCCAGGAATCCTTCGAGCGTCGCTTCCTCTTCAGATGCAGCCGCGTATTCCTGTACGGCAGACAGATACTCGCCAAGATTCTCCAGACGTGCCTGCGCCTCTTCGTCCGTCTCGTTCACATACTGGTCCTGAAGGCCGGATTCCGACAGTACGAACTGGACAAACCTGGCAAGATCCATCTTGGCCGACTCTTCACGGAAGTTTTCAAGTGTTTTCTGAAAAGCAATGAGAGCCGCAGCCGCTCTGGGAACAGCAGTTTCGACCGCTTCCTCATCCGCAAGCCATTCCCCGACAGCCATTCCCGCCTCAGCGGCCGCTTCCGTGATTCTCCCGATCGTCACTGCACCGATCCCCCTGCGGGGAACGTTGATGATCCTTCTCAGGCAGATGTCATCTCTCGGATTGAGAACGAGCCGAAGATAAGCCGTAAGATCCTTGATCTCTCTGCGGTCATAGAACCGCGTGCCGCCCACCATGCGATAGGGGATCCCGTGAGCGATCAGTGCTTCTTCCAGAACACGGGACAGGGAATTCGTGCGGTACAGGATCGCACAGTCACCGTAGTTTCCGCCTTCCGTGACCCAGTCGCTGATTTTCGACGCGATGCTCTTGCCTTCTTCCCTGTCGCTTTCGCATTCGGTATAGCAGAGCTTCTCACCTTCTCCAAGATCGCTCCACAGATGCTTGTCCTTGCGTCCCTTATTGTTGGCTATGATCGCATTCGCAGCATCCAGTATCCGCTGCGTGGAACGGTAATTCTGCTCCAGCCGGATCACCACGGCATCCTTGAAATCCTTTTCGAATTCCAGGATGTTTCGGATATCGGCACCTCTCCAGCCATAGATCGACTGGTCGTCATCTCCGACGACGCAGAGATTGCCCCACCCGCCGGAAAGTGCCTTGACCCATTCATACTGCACGAGATTCGTGTCCTGATACTCGTCTACATGGATATAATGGAAACGGTTTCTGTAGGTCTCCAGGATATCCGGGCATTCGACGAACAGCTCAAGGCAGCGGATCATCAGATCATCGAAATCCAGCGCGTTGGCTGCTTTGAGCGCATCCTCATAACCGCGGTACAGACGGACAAGAGGCTCCAGACGTCTGTCCGAAACGACAGACGGATCGTTGGCTGCCTCCTCCGGGCTCATCAGCTTGTTTTTCCACGCTGAGATTGCGGACGCCACCATTCTCGGGGCATATGCTTTTTCAGACAGATTCATCCGTCCGAGGATCTGACGGATCACATTCTGGCTGTCGTCCTCGTCATAGATGGAAAACCCCCTGGTATAACCCGGCAGTCTTTCGATATGACGGCGCAGGATCTGTACGCAGCAGGCATGGAATGTATAGATCCACATTTTGGATGCGCGCTCTTCGCCTACCGCAGCAGCGATCCTGGACCGCATTTCTCCTGCGGCCTTATTGGTGAAAGTGATCGCCAGGATCTCCCATGGAGCCGCTTTCCCTTCATCGATCAGATATGCGATCCTCGCAGTCAGTGTCGACGTCTTTCCGCTGCCGGCTCCGGCCAAGATCAAGACAGCGCCTTCGGTCTGTAGTACCGCCTGGCGCTGACGATCATTGAGACGTTCCAGATAGGGATGGTTCAAGAGCCTTTTTCCTCCTCCAGAGCAGCAAGCGCGAGAGCATAACCGTCTGCGCCGTACTGCAGACAGCGGTTCACCCGGCTGATGGTCACAGTGGATGCGCCGATGACATTCACGATCTCCTGATAGGTCTTCCCTTCACGCAGAGCCATCGCTACCTGAAGCCGCTGAACCATGGCCTGCAGTTCGGATACGGAGCACAGGTCTTCAAAAAAACGGGCGCAGTCTTCTTCTGTCCTGAGAGACAGAACGCAGCGATACAAAAGCTCAGCTGATTCGGGTGCCGGATGGGTATGAGTACGGTGTTCCATACACTGCCTCCTTATGATTTGAGATGATCCCTTCTCCTGTCATTGTAACGCTTTAGAGTGGAAAAGTAAAGAATGAACTCGTGCCTGAAATCGTCGCTTGAATATCTTCATCTGTCGTGATAAGATGAATCTGCAATAGGGGGAAAGCCATGAGTACACTGGATTTTACGATCCATACGGAAAAAGATCTTCGGGAAGCAGTCATGGATCTTGGCTTTCTGCCTTTTTTTTCGAATTCCATCCCCGGTTTCTCCATCGAAGAGCACTGCCCGCCCGATATCTGGTTCACAGATGAGCCCGGTCCCTGGGAATGGAAAGGCCCCGTCATTCGGCAAACAGGATGTGCGTACGGCAAGTTCCTTGAACACAAGGCCGTCTACATCAGTCCGGAGCTCTTCCCTGATTTTGCCAATTTCCGCAGAGACGGATATGATTTTGATTCCCGCTATGAGGAAGGACTTGCCACACAGCGTGAGAACGTGATGTACGGGCTAATCTCCGAAAACGCACCTATCCTCTCCAAAAGCCTCAAAGCACTGGGGAATTACCGCAAAGGCGGGAACAAGGGATTCGACCCTGTCATGCTTTCTCTGCAGAGCCGATGTTATGTACTGATCTCCGATTTCCGTTACATGACCGACAAGTTCGGACGGCGGTATGGCTGGGGGGTTGCTGAGTACTCGACTCCCGAACGGTTTATGGGCTCATCATTCACAGACAGGGTATATGTCCGTGAACCGGAGGAATCCAGAGATCGCGTATTGTCTCATCTTTCCCGGATCCTGCCGGGAACGGATACAGCATCTCTCATGCATATCCTGAAAGGATAATCCCGATCCGGCATACGGCCGGTATCGGATCACTGATAACAAGGAGGATAACATGGATAAAAGAACGCGTGTGCTTGCTGCAATGAACGGAGATCCAGTAGACCATGTGCCCGTCGGTTTCTGGTTCCATTTCAGTGGTGAAGAAGCCAAGGGAGACGCTTGTGTGCAAGCCCATCTGAAGTACTATCGGGAGACCGACCTGGATTTCCTTAAAGTCATGTGCGATGGATATTTTGTTCTCCCGATCCCCGAGATCAAAACGGTAGAAGACATCGCCAACATCAAGCCTCTGCCGCAGGATCATCCCTACATCACGGAGCAGCTTGAACGCGCCCGCGCCATCGTGGAAGCGATTGGAAAAGAACGCTGCGTCTTCTATAACGTTTTCGCGCCTTTCTCCTCTCTTCGTTTCGCTCTGGAAGCACAGGGATATAAAGACGATCAGATCACGGCTTTCGTCAAAGAAGATCCTCTTTCCGTCATGAAAGGTCTGGATGCGATTGCTCAGACCGCAGCTTATCTCTGCGAGAAACTGATCACCGAATCCGGTGTTGACGGCATCTATTACCCCGTGCAGAGCGCAGAGGAAACACGCTTCACGATGGAAGAATACTGGGATTGGATCAGCCCCAGTGATCTGTATGTGCTCGAACACGCCAACCGCTATTCCGAGAACAACATCCTCCACTGTTGCGGCTGGGCCGGCAATATGAACCAGTTGGAAGTCTGGCAGGATTATCCCTCCAAGGTCGTGAACTGGGCTGTACACGTAGAAGGCATGGATCTGCAGGAAGGCCGCTTCTTCTTCGACGGCCGCACAGCGCTTGGCGGCTTTGAGACACACTGGGATGCACAGCACCATGATCAGGGTATGATCTACACCGCTTCCAAGGAAGACCTGCAGGCCTATACACGCAACATGATCCTTGATTTCGGTAAGCGCGGCCTGATGCTCGGCGGCGACTGCACGATCGATGCGACCTTACCCTGGGAACGCATCAAGTGGATCGTGGAGGCAGCCAGGTCTCTGTAAACAATCAGAACAATCCGCTGTTTGCGCAACAGCGGATTTTTCTTTTCATGTGGGGGATGAAACCCATTCATAAACGGAAAGGAGAAGTTTATGTCCTACCTGATTCTTCCCGGTCTCAAACCGGATGGAAAGATCTATTTTGACCCGGATATGGAGATCCTTGAGGCGTTCCTTCCTACAGGCGGCTTTGCATCCGCTCACGCTCCGGCTCTGACGGAACTGCAGGACAGTACTCTTCTCTGCGCCTGGTTTGCCGGAAGCGCAGAAGGCAATCCCGATGTCAGGATCGTCCTGTCAAGACTCAAGCCCGGGGCCGGTTGCTGGACTGAACCCGTTTCTCTCGCCCACGATCCGGAACGCAGCGAACAAAACCCCTCCTTCTTCAGTTCGCCCACAGGAGACCTGTGGGCCGTATATACGGCTCAGTTGGCCAAAGAGGCCGGAAAAGACAATATGCAGTTCACTTCTCAGATCCGTCGCCAGATCAGTGCAGACGGAGGAATGAGCTGGAGTCAGCCTGAGATCCTGTTTTCACGTTCCGGCAGTTTCTGCCGTCAGCCTATCCAGATCCTTTCTTCCGGACGGTGGATCTTTTCCCAGTGGCTGTGTTCGGACGGGGATGATCATCTGGCCGGAGATCCTACGGTGTTTCAAATCTCAGATGACCAGGGACGGACCTGGAGACAGGTCGACATGCCAAAAAGCAGCGGCCGTGTCCACGCACAAATCGTCGAATTCAGTCCGGGTCGCCTCACTGCATTCATGCGCAGCCGGGAAGCCGATTTCATATACCGGAGTGAGTCCCAGGATGACGGAGATTCCTGGACAGTACCTGTTCCGACGATCCTTCCGAACAACAACAGTTCGATCTCCGCACTGATCCTTCAAAGCGGGCGGCTGGCCATCGCCTACAATCCCACAAGTTCTCCCTCTGTTCAAAGAGGACAGGCGTCCTGGCCCGGACTGCGCTGTCCGATCGCCGTAGCCCTCAGCGAGGATGAAGGACAGAGTTTCCCCCTGATCCGTATCATGGAAAGAGGAGAAGGGTTTTCAGGATCAGAAAACCGAAGCAGCAACCGACGTTATGAATACCCCTGCCTGATCCAGGGAAAAGGCGGCATGCTCCATCTTGCCTATGCCGCAAGGAATCGTCAGGGAATCAAAGTCCTGTCATTTACCGAAGCCGATATCCTGGGAGGCACAAGGACAAAAACATCCTATTTCAATCCTACTTCGAGTCAGCAGTCTTCCCGATAATCAGAAACAAAGATACCGTTCCGAAAGCCATGGTATAGCGATCGGAACGGTATTTTTCTGCTGATTTCACTTACACCTGACGGACTCGGGATCATTTCCTGTCATCCGTGAAGAAAGTCCTCCATCTGAACAGATCATAGAAATCGAACCGGGACTCAAGGAATCTTGAAAACAGACTGATGATAAACCCATTGATCAGAGCACACAGGATCGTTCCCCAACGCACTCCCACGAAATGTCCCCATCCGAAGATCGCAAAACTCATGAGAAGCCCCGTAAGACAGCTGACGATATCATAGCCGGTCTTGAACTTGTGGATATCACAGCGGAAAGCTGAAGAGACTTCCTTTACAAACAGTTCATAGACTTCGGGTGAGATATAAGTGTGGAACATGAGCGATACGCCTGCAGAACAGAAGAGCATGCCCGCAAAGTACCATATGAACCTCTGCCAGTACGCATAAGCAGGCAAAAAAGCGCCAAGCGCCATGAAACCATCCAGTATAAAGCCATAGACGACAGCAGTCAGAAAAGAAAACAGCCAGCCCCAGCGAAAGCGCCTGAGGAGGATCATCATGGCAAGAAGAAGTACTGCCTGGAGTGTATATTCGGCCATTCCAAAAGAGAACACAGGCCAGAACGGATTCAGCCAGCGATAGAGAAGATAAGCCGGTGCTACGACCATGGAAACACCGAAATCCGATTTTTCCATCAGGGTCACGCCTATGGCAAGGCAAATCAGTGCGACACAATACGCAAGTTCAGAGGAAAACCTTTTCTTCATCCTGTCTTCTCTCCCTTCGCAGAATCCAATATGGAATTATTACAGAGAACAGTATCTCTGTCAAGGTCATGATGGCAACCGGGCTTTCCGAACACTGTTTTCGGCAAATGGATGGATTTGGTCTCTTTTCAGCGCAAAGTGTCTGAATCATGGCCCGCAAATTAGCACTCGCCTCTTGACAGTGCTGCTAATATGAGTATAATAAGAATTGAACAAAGGAGCAGCGATCAGAAAGACCACCGTCCCGATGCTCAAGCAAAAACATGGCGTGGCCGCCAGAGCGGCCCAACACCCGAGGAGGTAAGAGTTATGTTTATGCCGAGTATCTTTGCTGAGAATTTGTTCGATGACTGGTTCGATTTCCCTCGTTTCAATGAGGCGGATCGAAAACTCTACGGCAAGAATGCAGCACATGAAATGAAGACCGACGTCCGTGATCATGACGATCACTATGAAGTGGATATCGATCTTCCGGGCTTTGCCAAGGACGAAATCACGCTCACCCTTGACAGCGGATATCTGACGGTCACAGCTGTAAAAGGGCTGAATACGGAAAACAAGGACAAAGCTGGCAAAGTAATCCGTCAGGAGCGCTATGCCGGCACTCTGCAGCGGAGTTTCTATGTTGGTGAAGCTCTGAGAGAAGAGGATATCGGTGCCAAACTGGAGCACGGTGTCCTGAGCCTGAACATTCCGAAGAAGGAAAGCCAGAAACTTCCTGAAAGAAAGACCATCATGATCGAATGATGAAGTCGGGCAATCCCAAGAACAGAAGAAGCGGGGAGCATAAAGCTCCCCGCTTTTTCATATCTTCCAGAGGTCATAAATCAAAGAAAAGGCTGTCTTCTTTCGAGACAGCCCCTTGAAATCAGAATGGATTACTCAAGTACCAGCGATGCGTTGCTGATGATATCCTGCAGAGCAGCGTGATCCACATAGAAATCGAACTTGCCGTCGATCTCCAGAGCATAGAAGTCATGACGATACTCGAAGAATCGGATTGTACGCTGGTTCATGCCTGTAGAACGGACATTCAGACGGCAGATCAATTCCGCTTCACATTCGCCCTCCGGAACATAATCGTCAGGCAGTTCACCGTATACACGGAGTCCGACCACATGAGTATACCATGAACCGAAAGTCCGGCGGTCCAGTTCGCGTCCGTTGACCGTCACCTTCTGTTCGATCGTGGTATTGGTCATACCGACTGAATCCTCGATCGTAACAGGGTTGCCGTCAGAATCCGTGATGATCTGTTCCACATCCGCATGCACCTGGACCCCGCCTCCCGTGAAATCAAGAGATTCGAGGTAGGAAAGGGAGATATAGTTCAGCAGCGGATCCGCCAGGGAAGAAGCGGCCACATCGATGATTCCGTTCAGGTCCGCAGCATTGATACGATAAACTGCGGTATCATCGTTCACTTTGCAGTAGCGGTACGCGTCTTTGACAGAAACAGCTGTATCGAACAGATCACCAATCGTCAGAACGATCGATGCATCTGCTGTTTTGACCGTCAGGCGGTAGATCGGTTCAGCCAATCCGTAAGATTCCAGATCAGCGGCCGAAGGTTCGGGATTCACCAGTCCGCTCGGTCCTTTGATCTGATCAGCGACCAGCTTGATGAATTCATCCTGAGCATCAAGATCGGCCTGGATGTCATACGGTTTGATCAGCCGTCCCGTATTCACATTGCCGTACGTTCCGGAGGGAACGACGAGAAGGTGAACGATCTCATCCGTCTTGAATCTCTCCACACAGACTTCCGTGATCGTTTCCTCCGCGCCTACAAAGGCGGGGAGCTCCCAATACCCGTAGTACTCGGTCGTAAGATAGTGGATGTTCAGCGTATTCACGACGAATATCCTGTCATCCCCTTCTTTCGTCACGTAGTAACCGGTTTTTCCGGGGTT
The DNA here is from genome assembly GCA_016281935.1 of Bacillota bacterium. GTDB lineage: Bacteria > Bacillota > Clostridia > Christensenellales > UMGS416 > JAEEJN01. The sequence goes on from JAEEJN010000078.1 coordinate 23,307, forward strand.
CTCATCGCCGATATAGATCGTTTCCTCTGCGCCATTGGTGTAATGGATTCTGACGGTATATGCAGGATTATCCAGTCCGAAATTGGCTTTGTAGGTCTGATCCTCGGCAGCGATGCCGGAAGAACCGAGGTTCTTCATCAATCCGGTAGTGGAAGCGATATTATAGTTGTTGACGCCCGCATCAGGATAATCTTTCATCTTCCATACTCGGGCAGCAGTATCTTCATCCAGACGTGATTCCAAAGCAGTCACTTCATCGGAGTCCCTGCGAACCACTTCGAAACTCTCTACGCTGCATTCCGCTCCGTAGCTGGTGATATAGACCGATTTGGGAACCGGTGTTTTTTCTGCTGCGGCACGGTTTTCCTGGATCATGGGAGCCAGCCATACGGCCAGGGCGCCGATCACGAGGACGGCGACCACACCGAACAGCAGGTTTCGCATCAGTTTGCTCATGCGGCCTCCTCTTACAGATGTCTGCGCCGCATGTAGACCACGAGGCCGACCACGATAAAGATCAGCGGGATCACAGCGACACAGATCGCGATGCAGGTATAGACCTGACTGTAGTTGTCGAAATACAGACGGCTCGCATTCACGTTTTTACCGCGAATGAAGATGTCATCCGTCTGTCCTCTCATCCAAGCCAGTCCGTTGGCGAGAAGATCGGAATTCGCATAGGCAGACAGGGTAGCAGGATAAATCAGGCCTTCTTTAGCGCACGTGAAAACGAGCATCTTGGAATTCACAGTCACTTCATCCCCGGCCCATGCAGCCACAGCAATCGTAAAGGGGCCTTCAGCGTCGCCCGCTTCTTTTTCAATCTCAGCTCCGGACTGGATGGTCGTTTTGAAGAACGAAGTCACGGAAGAAGAGAGGAGCGGCTCGACATGCATCTGTGCGGAACTCATATCCGAAGGCACGGACAGTCTGCCCGCACTGGGCATGACGACGCGCAGACCGGTTTCCTTCAAAGGAGACACGATCTCATGATCGGTGTAGTTCGGGAGAAGGTACATGGGATAAGGCGGCTGGTAGAAATTCGCATCGGACTCCACCACAGCGCCATCCACATAGGAGATGCCGTAATAGGAAAGCAGAGAATCCACATTGGGCATGGGCACGTCACCGCGCAGACCGGAAATGGCAAGGAACACTTTGCCGTCGCGATCCAGATAAGTGCGCAGCGCTTCCTGTTCCGCATCCGTCAGATCCACAAGAGGATTGAGGATCATCACGATCTCATCCGTCAGGGGCTCGCTGAGCGCATCCAGGGCGGAAATCGTCACATCATAATTCTCATCCTGCAGGAATCCGATGAGTTCAGCCAGCTGATCCGAAGAAGGTTCGCCATGGCCCTGGGTCAGGATAATCTCCTGGCTCTGTCCGGAAAGGACATGATAGATGGCGGATGTCAGTTTGCTTTCCACGTTGACCATCGTGATCTGGTTCTCTTCGCTGGTCGAATCATGCACATAGAGGTTTTCATAATCTATGACACGGAAAGCCGACTGATCTTCGTTCGTTACGACGATCGAACCGGTATGGATACCGAGATTGTTCTTATCGAACTGCTTGACGAATGCCGGGTTGCGTTCGGGATCTACGTTCTGCGCATGCACTTTCATGGAAAGTCCCGCATAACGGTTTACGATCGCCTGTACCGTATCGTCTTCAGAACCGGTGTTGAACAGGGTGTACAGATAAATGTTCTCGTCCAGATTGCCCACGATGGTCTTCGTTTCTTCCGTCAGCGTATAGATCTTCGTGGCGGTTACGTCGAGACGAAGAGAAAAGGCGGTATCAAGATAAGAAATGGCGATGTTGCCCAGGATCACAGCCACGACGACGATCACGACCATGGCCAACGAATAACCACCGTATACCAGTGATTTCTTCGAGATGAAACCGACGCGCTCCTGAGAAGCCTGTTTTTTCTTGCTGTTCTTAGTATTAGTCATTTGCTTAATCCTCACTCCAGCGCCGCTTCTGCAGGGTCTGAACCGTCAGGAACAGGAACACTCCTGCGAAGCTGAAATAGTACACGATTCCGGAGAGGGAGAGGAGTCCCATCCCGAAGTCCTGGAAACGGGTATAGGCAGACAGCCAGCCGATCAGAACAGACAGCCACTCAGCGTCGATATAACGGACCACGCTGTCAAGAAGGTAGAGCAGGAACACGATGGCGAAAGTAGACACGGCTGCAGTGACCATGGAATCCGTCAGAGAAGACAGGAAGATGCCGAGCGCTACAAGCGCCATTCCCAGAAGGAAAAATCCGAAATAGGCAGCAAAGATCTCTCCATAGGAGGGGATTCCGAAGATGCCGATGATGACGACGAACACCAGGGACACAGCAAGCGTTAGCATCAGGACAGTCACAGCCGCCAGGAACTTGCCCAAGACGACGTCCCACAGTGTAACGGGGGCGGTCAGGAGGAGCTGATCCGTTTTGTTCTTGCGGTCTTCACTCATCAGACGCATCGTTAGAATCGGGATGATGAGGATGTACACGAGACTCATGTAAGAGAACGTATAGCTCATATCCGAAGACAGCGTCAGAAGATTATATACAGAGAAAATGAATCCGGAAAGCAGAATGAACGCTGCCATGAACACATAAGCCTGAGGAGACTTGAAGTAGTTCTGCATTTCACGCTTATAGATTGCCCACATAGTTTATACCTCCTCGCCTACGCCGGAAGTCAGCTGAATGAACACGTCCTCCAGCGTCACATCCATCGGGCGCATCTGAAGGATCGGTTTATTGATTCGGGCCATCGCGCGGAACACGTCTTCACGCACGTCCACATCCTTGTCCGATTCAATCATGTAATCCATCGTATTGGGTTCCTTGCCCACGTTGGTCTCCACATACTTGACGCCGCGGAGATCCATGATCGCCTTGCGGACCGTATTATCGGCTCCCTGAACGCGAACCACCATCCGGGAAACGTTTCCGGTGGATTTGGTCAGATTCTCAAGGCTGTCCTGCGCCACGAGACGTCCCTGTTCGATGATCACGACACGCTGGCAGACCTCAGAAACCTCACTGAGGATATGGGAAGAAAGAATGATCGTATGGCTGCGTCCGAGCTGACGAACCAGCTGACGGATCTCGATGATCTGTCTGGGGTCAAGACCGACAGTGGGTTCATCCAGGATCAGGACCTCGGGATTTCCCAGAAGAGCTTGAGCGAGACCCACACGCTGTTTATAGCCTTTGGACAGGTTACGGATCATGCGGGGCTGCATATCGGAAATGCCCACGAGTTCACAGACCTCATCCATCTGCCGCTTCCATTCCTTGCGGGGAATGGATTTCAGGTTGCAGACGAATCCGAGATACTCACGGATCGTCATGTCCATATACAGCGGGGGCTGTTCAGGAAGATAACCGATTCTCTTCTTGACTTCCAGGGGATCTTTCAGGATGTCATAGCCATCCACGGAGCAGGTTCCGAAGGTCGACGAGATATAACCCGTGAGGATGTTCATGGTCGTGGTTTTGCCCGCGCCATTGCGTCCGAGAAAACCAACGATTTCCCCTTCCTGCACCTCAAAAGTGACTCCGTCCACCACGGTCTTGTCGCCGTAGCGCTTCGTCACATTGTCCACTTTGATCATAAAAATACCTCCTTTTGTACAAATTTCATTCTACCATATCTTCCCGATGAGGTTGTAAACAAACTGTGAATTCCTCAGTGCAGGCTGCAGAAGCCGAAACCCGGATGTCATCAGCATATCGAAATGCAGGAAAAATGCCTAAAACACGGCGCTTTTAAATTGACCTCACCGTCAGCGGATGCTACACTGTTAAAGGTAAATGACGTATGTATTTATTCAGATAACAAAGAGGCAGCGAACATCATGCGAATTCCGGTGTTCTCCGTCTCGGAAAGAGGTCCCAGCATGTCGGTCTGCATCCTTCTGATCTGTTTCGGATTCATTTCTGCCGCATGTTTCCTACATCAATCTATCCGGCGCTCTTACGCGGCAGCCGTCCTCCTCAAATCTTTGGCTTCCACCCTGTTCGTTATAACCGGGATCTGTGCCTGCAGCGGGTCCGTGAAAATGGCATCCGCAGACATCCTTGTTCTGTCGGGACTGATCTTCGGTCTTCTCGGAGATATCTGGCTCGGACTCAGACCTGTGATCCCAAAAGAAGATTCCACATTCCTTTACTCGGGTTTCAGTGCCTTCTCAGTCGGACATATCCTGTTCATGATCGGACTGATCCTGGGATTCGGTTCCGCTTCGCGGCCTGTATTCCTGATCCTTCCGTTCATCCTCGCAGCTCTTGCATCTACAGGATTCATGCTTCTAGAAAAACCCATGCAGCTGGATTACGGACAGATGAGGATCGTCTGCTTTATCTATGGCTTTCTTCTGTTCGCCATGCTTTTCACGACCGGAAGTCTCATGTTGGTGCATGGTTTCCGAAGCCTTACTCTCAATCTGTTCTCCGGAGGCGCCGTGTTGTTTGTGCTATCCGATCTGATCCTGAGCAGATCTTTCTTCGGAAAAGGACATAACCGGCCGGCAGATCAAATCGCCAACATCCTCACCTATTATGCTGCGCAGTTCCTGATCGCATTCTCTCTTTTATTCCTGCACTGACGTAGGCTCCGCACCTTCATCCTTTTCCCCGTTCCGGTCGGTCTTATTCACCAAGATCTTGCTGAACAGGATTCGCTGCGAAGGATACAGACTGGAATAGCCCGAGAACGCATAAGCCAACGCACAGGCGAGCGCATAAAACGGAAGTCCTTCTCCGCCGAACAGTTCAAGGGCAAGAATAACGGAAGCCAGCGGACTGTTGACGGCACCGCAGAACACAGAGATCATCCCTACAGCAGCCGCACAACCCGCAGGAATCCCGAGGATCGGACCTGCAACACACCCAAACGTTGCTCCAACGAAAAAGGAAGGAACGACCTCACCACCCTTAAAGCCCGTTCCGAGCGTCAAAGCCGTAAACAGGAGTTTCAAAAGGAACGCGCAGGAAAAAGCTCTGCCTTCCTCGATCGCTGCAGCGATCACTCCCATGCCTGCGCCGTTGTAATCCTGCGTTCCGAGAAGAAAGGTCAATCCGGCAATCATCAGCCCCCCAAGCGCGATGCGAAAATAGGGATTGGTGATTCTCCCTGCCAGCCGGTGTTCAGTGAAGTGGATCGTTTCCACAAAGAGAACGGACAGAATCGCACAGAGGATCCCGAGGACCGCGACGCGGATCAGCAGGAACCAGTCGAATGAAGGCACCGTCACCCGGAAGCGGGTCGGCTCCACACCGCAAAGCATGGAAACGCCATAAGCAGTATAGGATGCGACCAGAGCCGGAAGCAGTTCTCTGTGCCGGACTTCTCCTACGGAGGCGATGCCGAGCGCAAAAAAAGTGGCACCGACGGGAGTCCCGAACAAAGCGGAAAAGAACGCGGCCATTCCTACCATGGTCGTGCTTTTTCTGTCCTCCTCATCCAGTCTGAAAAGCCGGCCTGTATGAAAGCCCAGACTTCCTCCCATCTGAAGAGCCGCGCCTTCACGTCCTGCCGATCCGCCGCCCAGATGCGTAAGGACCGTGGAAACAAAGATTGCAGGAAGGAGCGCCAGGGGCAGTCCTTTGCCGTGCAGAAGTTCTTCCACGACGTCATTGGTCCCCTTGCCCTGCGTCTTTGTATACTGATAGATCGCAACAATCCCAAGGCCTATCACGGGGAGCAGCCACAGGATCCACGAATGAGCAAGACGGAGCTCAGTCACCTTTTCCACGCCGATATGGAAAGCCGTCCCGATGATCCCGGACAGCGCGCCGATCAGGACAGACAGAGCGAGCCAGAGTGCAAGACGTTTCACGATCGGCCAGACAATCTGTGCTCTCGACGTTATATTTTTCATTACAAACCTCTTTTCAAAGAAAATCCTTTGGTATTATAATCGCATGCCATAAACGAAGCAAGCATGCAGGCACTCGCCGTCCACAGCATCCCGTCAGCCGTCCTTCTTGCACGGGAGACTCAATCGTGATAGTATACAAGACAGTCTTCTGAAACGGAGGAACCTATGAAAAGCACTCGATCCGGCGTTCTGTCCGTTCTGTGCGCAGCAGTCCTTTTCAGTACCGGCGGTCTCCTGATCAAACTGATCCCATGGTCTGCCATGGCGATCAACGGAGCCCGAAGCCTCATTTCCACGATCCTGATCGGGCTATATCTTTGGACCACAAAACAGAAGATCCGGTTTTCGCCGGGCATCGTTCTCGGGGCGGTCGCCACTTTCCTCACTTGTTCTCTGTTCATACTGGCCAACAAGATGACGACAGCTGCCAATGCGATCATCCTCCAGTATACGGCACCCGTTTTTCTGATCCTGTTCATGGCCTTGTTCTTCCGCGAGAAACCCGGAGGGCTCGATATACTGACCTGCATCCTGGTTTTTGCAGGGATCGTCCTGTTTTTCCTTGACAGTCTGAGTACAGGCCATTACGCAGGCGACCTGATTGCGCTTGTTGCGGGGATGAGCTATGCCGGGGTCTTCATGCTGAACCGTCTTCCAGGAGCTCATCCCATCTCATCCGTTATCATCGGCCACGGCCTCTGCGCCGTGATCGGCCTGCCTTCCATTCTTCACGAAACGGATTTCAGTCCGAGCACGCTTCTATGGATCGCTCTTCTGGGTATGTTCCAGATGGCTCTGGCTTACATTCTGCTATGTCACGGCCTGAAATCGGTATCTCCCGTCACATCGTCCCTCATTACGGGAATTGAACCGATTCTTTCCCCCATACTGGTCATGATGGTCTTCCCTTCCGAAAAGCTCAGTCCCCTGGCCATTGCAGGCGCTTTTCTCGTCATCGTCACGGTCCTTGTCTACAATGTCCTGAAGGCGAAGCGGATGCGTACGGACGGATAACGATACGACTCCAAACGATCTTCCGATGTCCCTCATCTCCCGTATGCAAGTTTTCAGAAACAGAGAAAGCCTCCAAGCAGACACTTGGAGGCTTTCTGAATCAACGGCCCGATTCGAAGGCCGAAAGAGAGATCGTCAGTTCAGATCCAGATCTTTGACATGGAGAGGCGTTTTCAGCCAGGGTTCAAGATCCTGCATCAGGATATCGGGAAGCTTTTCGTCCTGATACTCGATAATCATATCGTCCTCGTCAAAAATGGAGATCGCAGCATCACCGAGACGCGCAGCGCATTCGCGCATGGCCGGGAACCCGTCGAGTTTCAGATGATTGGCAAAAGTGACGAAGCGCTGGATATTGTCCGTCACGAGGATGAAATACTCCGCAGGCATGGAAACGGTATAATCGGCCACGACCATCTGCTCATCCGAAGGCACCGTCGCGGCAAATTCATCCAGTTCTTCCGCAGTCAAGCGGATCACGCTCTCATCATACAGAGAAGGATGGAGCTTCTGGATCACGCACTGATAACCACGCTTGAGATTCACGACGTCGACGACGTCTTCGAGCTCCTGCAGCTGTTTGGCGCCGCGGATCATGGAAAACTCGTACAGCTGATACTGCACTTCCAGATTGTGCACGATGGAACGAATGAGACGTCCCGGAATAATGCGTCCCTGCGGGGACTGGATCCGGATCGCATGATCCGAAATACGGATGTCGCATTGATATGCCATAGGTATACACCTCTACAATTCAATCTATTTCCATGATAACTTCACAGAATAACTCTGTCAAGGAAAAAACCCCTGAGGACTCTATTTTTTCTTTACGAAGACCAGAAGCTTGCTGAGGATATAGTTCGCTGCGATCTCCACGATCTGAGACAGGATCTTTCCCGCCATTTCGGGCAGATGCAGCCATTCCACACAGGCATACAGGATCCCGGTGCCGAGAACGAGCGTGAATAGCCTGGATGCCACAAAGGAAACAAGTTCCCTGAGCAGGACTTTCGGTTCCCATACGTTCGAACGGAACACCCATGCCTTGTTCGTAAAGAAAGCGAACAGAACAGCTGCGATCCATGAGATGATCTGCGAAATGAGATACGGGATCTTCATCTGCAGGCCAAGCCAGAAGACGACCGTGGAAATGACCGTGGTGCAGCCACCGAAGAACAGATACCTTATCCCCTCTTTTTCCCAAAGCTTACGGATCAGTCCGATCATGATTCCTCCGGAAGCTGATGGCTCAGCAGTCGCTGGCTGCGTGCAAGGAACTCAGCCATGTCTTTGCGTTCCATAAGTCCTGCGGAAAGCCTGGCCAGATCATAGATCTGTCTGCACAGCTCGTCCTGTTCCTTCCCTTCCCGCTCAAGTTCTGCGATCCTGCGGATCACAGGGCTAGCCGCGTTCAGGCAAAGGCGCATCTGTCCCAGAGTGAAATCCTCCATTCCGGAAGACCATCCCCGGGCCACGCTCATCTCCTGGAAACGCCTCGCTTCCTCATCCAGCTGCACGACCGCGGGCACTTCCTCTTCGCGAAGAGGCTGAAGATCGACTTTCAGGCTGTCGCGTCCGACAGCTCTGCGGAAAGCAGTCTCGAGCGCATTCTGATCGGACAGATCGATTTCTCCTTCACTTTTGAGCTTCTGAGGGAGTTTAGCGTCCACACGGGAAAACGTGACGCCTTCGTTCTTCTCCTCCAGGAACTGCATGAAAGGCACGTCCAAGGCGATATCCATCAGAAGGACCTGCATGCCTTCTTTCTGATACAGGCTCACGTAGCCGGCCTGGGCTTCACCGTCCTGCGCGTAATAGACTTCCTTCTCATGTCCGGCATCGATCGCTTTTGTCAGATAATCCTGCAGCGTAGTGAAGCCGCCGCCGGCCAGAGGGAAGATCAGGTGCTCACGCATGCGGTCGTAGAACTTCTGATCCCGCAGACATCCGTATTCGATGAACGGCCGGATATCGTTCCAGTATTTCTCATAGGCTTCGCGGTCGTTCTTCTCCATGGAGATCAGACGGTCAGCAACTTTCCTGGCGATGAAATCGGGGATACGAGCGACGTCCCGGTCTTTCTGCAGCGCGGAACGGGAGACGTTAAGAGGCAGATCCGGACAGTCCACGACGCCCTTGAGCATCATGAGATAATCCGGAATGACCTCCTGGACGTTGTCCGCGACGAACACCTGCGAATTGTACAGTTTGATCGTGCCCTCAAGTGTCTGGGCCGTATGAGAGATCTTCGGGAAATACAGGATGCCCTGGAGGCGGAGAGGATAATCCGCATTCAGATGGACCCAGAACAGGGGCTCGTTGAAATCACGGAAGACTTTATGATAGAAATCACGATAGTCTTCCTCCGTACATTCAGAGGCAGGCCGCATCCACAGGGGCCTGACGTCGTTGATGGGTTTCTCTTCCTCATCCGGTTTCTCAGATCCGTCCTTCAGATAGATCGGATAAGGCAGGAAAGCACAGTATTTGTCCAAGACTTCCAGCGTTTCGTACTTTGTCAGATACTTCTTGGATTCCTCGTTCAGATACAGGGTCACCGTCGTGCCGTGTTCGGAGCGGGTTCCGTCTTCCATTTCATAGTCCGTATCGCCTTCGCAGCGCCAGAACACGGGAACGGAATCCGGTACGCAGGAAAGCGTCTCGATCTCCACCTTGTCAGCCGCCATGAACGCGGAATAGAATCCCATGCCGAAATGGCCGATGATCCCCTGCCCTTCTCCTTCCTGGTACTTCTCCAGGAATGCGGCAGCGGAAGAAAATGCGACCTGATTGATATAAGTGCGCACTTCATCGGCCGACATGCCGATGCCGTTGTCGGCAAAAGCAATCGTACCCTTGTCTTTGTCGATCGTCACGTCCACCCGGTAATCAATCTCTTCCGCCGGGATCTCTCCGAGCGAGACCAGACGTCTGCATTTGGTGATTGCATCCATGCAGTTGGAGACCAGTTCCCGGATGAAGATATCCTGATCCGAATACAGCCACCGCTTGATGATGGGGAAAATATTTTCACTGTTGATTGAGATACGACCGTTTTCACGATCCATTGAGATTCACTTCCTATTCGTTGAGATTGATGACCGCATCGAATGTGAGATCCACGCCTTCATCCGCGAAGACCGCGTGTCCGCAGCCGGAGGGCGTCGAGATGATATCTCCCGGTTCCACAGCAGTCATCGTGCCGTTGTCATCCACATGACCGCACCCTGCAATGAAATGAAAAACTTCCGTTTCTCCTTCGTGCACATGATAGCCGATCGAAGCTCCCGCGGGAACGGTGATCTGAGCGTGCAGACGGCAATGAGGCGGCAGAGTTTCCCCCTCCTGAAGATGGAGCAGCGTGACCGTTCCTTCTCCGCCGCGCATGTGCTCATTATACTGTGTGCGCATCGCATCTTTCCGGATTTTCATTTTCTACCTCCTATTCAAAGGACGGAACTGAGTCCGTCCGCAAATCACTTTATTCCATTTCTTCCATCCGGATTCTCAAGACACTTCCTACTTCCGGCAGTGCCCGGATATCCACAAGGGCCGCGCGCATGGCCTGCTCCCTGCAGGGATAGGTCGTGACGATGACCGGCACCCGCTCCGCTTTCTCGGCCCTTCGGGGCTGTGTCACGGATGCAGCCGACAGACCGTAGTGTGACAAAATCCCGAACAGCTTCGCCATGACGCCGGATTTGTCTTCCACGTGCAGGCAGAGGAAGTTGCCGCAGATCCAGTCCTCATCCAGATACGGCCTGTTGCTTTCCTGGAAATCCACCGCGGGATGGACCTGCCTCGTAGCGACTTTCACCATGTCGCTCACGACGGAAGATGCGGTCGGCATATCTCCCGCGCCTTTTCCGGAAAGCATGATGTCCTCCACGGCGTTGCCGCGGATATAAACTGCATTATAGGCACCCGAAACAGAAGCAATGGGGTGTCTGTTGGGAAGAAACGCGGGATGCACGTGAAGCTGGAGCCGTCCGTCCTTTTCCTTTGCCACGGCCAGTGATTTCAGGGTGTAGCCCATATCGGCGCCGAACTGCAGCGCTTCCCTCGTCAGGGAAGAGATGCCTTCACAGTATACGTCATCCACAGTCACGGATTTTCCGAAAGCCAGGGTGGACAGGATAGCAAGTTTGCAGGTGGCGTCCGCACCTTCCACGTCAGCAGTGGGATCGGGTTCGGCAAGACCTTTTTCCTGCGCTTCCGCGAGTGCGTCTTCATATTCCATCCCTTCGCTCATGCGGCTCAGGATATAGTTGCAGGTACCGTTGATGATGCCCATGATGGACTCGACCCTGTTGCTCTGAAGAGAAGACAGGAGCGTCTCGATCACGGGGATGCCGCCGCAGACGGAAGCTTCGAAATACAGCCCTGCGCCGGTCTTCATTGCCGCTGCTGACAGTCTCGGCCAGGCGTTGGCCAAAGCCTGCTTGTTGGCGGTCACAACTGATTTTCCAGCGAGCAGCATGCGTTCCATGTAGGTCGCGGCAGGCTCGATGCCGCCCATGAATTCCGCGACCAGCGTGATATCGGGATCGTTCACGATTTCGTCAACATCCACAGTCAGTCTGTCACGGCTGACCTTGACCCGTCTGGGCCGGTCCAGATCGCGGACAAGGATCCTGTCCACTGAGAACGCCAGATCCGAACGGGAGGCAAACGCTTCCTTCTGCATGTCCAGCAGGCGGTAGACACCGCAGCCGACGTTGCCCAGCCCTAAAAATGCGGTATGGATCGTTTTCATTTGCCCTCCTGATTGCGCTGATAGATCGCATAGAGACCGTCAAGGGTGAGATAGCTGTCGATGATCTGCAGCACCGGGGTATCCAGCACACGGCTGAGTCCTCCGGTCGCGATCACGCGGGCTTCGGGTTCGTTCATTTCTTCGCGGATCTTGCTGACCAGTCGGGTTATGGAACCGATATAGCCATGGATCAGACCGGACTGCATATTCTCCACCGTATTCTTTCCGATGGCACGCGGAGGCTTCCGCAGTTCGATCGTCGGCAGTTTGGCCGTCTGATGGACAAGGGAAGACAGCGACGTACGGACGCCGGGCAGGATGGCTCCTCCGAGGAATTCACCTTTTTCGGTGATCGCCGCCAGCGTCGTCGCAGTACCGAAATCAATGACTATGCAGGGACCGCCGTACTTCGTGAAGGCGCCTACAGCCGTCGCGATACGGTCGGAACCCACTTCTTTGGGATTGTCGTATTTGATATCCATCCCCGTTTTGACACCGGGCCCCACGAAAAGCGGATCCAGATGATAGAACGTGTGGCACATGTTCTCAAGCGTGGAATTGAGAGACGGGACGACGGAGGAAATGATCACACCGACCACGTCGTCACGGGAAAGGCCCGCATACTGCAGAACGCTCATCGTGAACAGACCGTATTCGTCCGAAGTCTTGTTCTCATCCGTTGCCACACGGGCATACTGGATCAGATGTCCCTGATCGTTGTAATACCCCATCTTGATGGACGTGTTGCCGGCATCAAGGGTCAGAATCAATCCCATATCGTTCTCTCCTTACGGTAAATATCCATGCCCGAACGGCGGTAGAGCGGAGCCAGGGCTTTCGTGATCGCCAGGACCACCACGGCAGACAGAGCTGCTTCAGGCAATGCGTTGAAAAGAATCGTCGTGCTGATCGCAGCCTTCATAATCTGGGAGACAGCGCCGATCGACTCGATCATCAGTCCAAACAGGAAGATGCCGCCGAGCACGAGCACAGTGTTTACAACTGCGCCGAACGCGCCGACGACGGCCGGCACCCATGCAGCCCTGCTGCGGCGGAGGACATGAAACAGAAGTCCGGACAGGAAACCGACGAGCACGCGCGGCAGGACGGAGATCAGCGGGTTCATGAAGGCAGGCGCAGTGACGGACGCTCCGGTAAATGCCGTGAACATGCTGAGGAGCCCCATGACAAGGCCCAGGATAGCTCCGCTGGTCGGTCCTTCCAGAACCGCCGTCAATATGACGATCATATGCAGTGTCGTGGCATTGAAAGGCCCATAGGCCGGAAATCCCAGAAAATGCAGAGGAGAATTCGGCAGACCGAGCGCGAGCAGAATGGCTGAGTAGAGTGCAAGCCGCACCATGCGGCGAAGTTGGCGTGAACGATTCTGTTCCATGAAATACCTCCGTTCCAGCTCCCATCAGGGGATGCTGATCGAATAAAAGAATACAGCGGATCATGCCATCCGGCTCCCGTAGGATACCGGCAGCTCCCGCATGCCATGAATTGTATCACAGATCGGGAAAACAGGCAACGAAAACGCCCTTCTTGCATGCAAAATTGGGAAATGATACAATAGCCGGTAAGGAGGCACAGGATGGATTTTCAACTGGGAGATACCGTGCAGATGCGCAAGACCCATCCCTGCGGGAGCGACGCATGGGACATCGTCCGTACCGGCGCCGACATCAAACTGCGCTGCTGCGGCTGCGGACGCGTCGTCATGATGGACCGTCTTCTTTTTGAAAAGCGGATGAAGAAAGTACTGCACCGCGCGGAAGACAAAGAGCGGGAGGACTGATAGTCTCCGGCGCTCTTTTCTTTTTCCCGGCCGACTGATGCCAAGAATCAAAGGAGGTCATGCCTCATGTCTCATATCCTGCTGGAAATCTGCTGCGGTTCCGCAGAAGACGTTTTGGAAGCCGCCAGCGGCGGAGCCGACCGTGTAGAACTGAGCAGCAGTCTTTTTCTGGGCGGACTCACACCCAGTCTCGGAACACTGGATGTCGTCAAAAAGCACTGCAGTGTACCGGTCATGGCCATGGTTCGTCCCCGTGCGGGCGGTTTCGCCTACACGGACACGGAATTCGAAGTTGCCTGTGAAGATGCACGTCTCCTTCTGGAACACGGAGCAGACGGACTGGTCTTCGGTTTTCTTCATGAAGACGGCACCGTCGATCTTGAACGTACGGAAGCAATGATCCGTATCGCCGGGGGGAAACCCTGTGTCTTCCACAGAGCATTGGATGTGGTGCCGGACTGGAAATCAGCACTGGACAGTCTGATCTCACTCGGCGTCACACGGGTGCTGACCAGCGGACAGCGAAGCGACGTTTTCTTCGCACTGGACACCGTCCGGGAAATGATCGAATACGCTTCCGGACGCATCGAAGTCATGCCCGGGGCGGGGATCACTCTGGAAAATGCGGAAAAGGTGGCTGCCGTCACCGGATGCACGCAGGTCCATCTGGCCTGTCACAGGTCCGTTCCCGACCTCTCGGTCACGAACAACCGGCAGATCTATTACGGGGGGGCTCTGTATCCTCCGGAAGACCGCTTCGACCTCATCGACCGGGATTACGTCGCAGCCGTCAGAGGGAGGCTTAACTGATGTATACGATCATCGGAACATGGAAAATGGTCTATCCCGGACTTGAAGAAGCGGCCCGGATGCTGAAGGAAGGCGTCTGTGCGGGCGATGCCGTCGTACATACGGTCAGACGTGTGGAAGACGATCCTGAACTGTCGTCCGTCGGCTACGGAGGTCTTCCGGATCGGGAAGGGCGCGTTTTTCTGGACGCGGCCTATATGGACGGGAACACGCTCCGCGTCGGTGCAGTCCTGTCCGCCGAAAACATCGCCAACCCTATCCTTGCAGCCCGTCTCCTCTGCGGCAGGAAGACAGACTGCATCCTTGCCGGCCACGGTGCGGAACGTTTTGCGGTAGCTCAGGGTCTTCCTATGCGGGACATGAGAACCGAATCCTCAATGAAGCGCTGGCGGGATACCGTCGCGGAAGAATCTTTCGCCGCAGGCGCTTACCGCGGACACGATACGGTCTGCGTGCTTGCTCTGGACGGTGACGGCCGCATGGCCGTCGGGACGTCTACCTCCGGTCTCTTTATGAAGGAGCCCGGACGGGTCGGGGACACGCCGCTGATCGGCTCCGGTTTCTATGCTGACGCCCGCTACGGTGCGGCAGCCGCCACCGGACTCGGTGAGGACATCATGCGCGGCTGTCTTTCCTATGAAGCAGTGTCGCTCATGCGGCTTGGCGCTTCACCCGAAGCCGCATGCCGTGAAGCTCTGGCCCATTTGGCGGGACGTCTGGGCGAACTGGGAGAATCTCCGGAAAACATCAGTATGATCGCGCTGTCTCCCGATGGCGAATTCGGAGCCGCGACCACGCTGCCCGTGTTTCCCTTTGCCGTTGGAAATGAAAAGGGCAGCGTTCTGTACGCAGCAAACATCTACACGAAACCCGACATCCACGTTGCCGCTGATGACGAGATCGCCCACATCGACTGATTCGATCCAAAATCAAAGGAGACTCCATGGCACGTACTTCCGCTAGAGACCTGACAGAGGGGCGCCCTCTTCCGCTCCTTGCATCCTTCATCCTTCCGATGCTCATCGGGAACATCGTCCAGCAGCTGTACAGCATGGCGGATTCCGTCATCATCGGCCGGTTCGTAGGCAAGGCGCAGTTTGCCGCGCTCGGTGCCACGATGCCCGTGCTTTCCGTCATGATCGTCGTGATCATCGGATTCACGATGGGCATCGCCATCACGACTGCGCAGCAGGTCGGTGCGAAGAACGAAGAACGCGTCCGGGACATCCTGGGGACCACCTTCGTCCTCTGTCTGCTGCTGTCTGCGGGCATGGCGGCTGCAGGCACGACCTTTGCCGGACACGTGCTTAAATTTCTGCATACACCTGACGAGATCCTTGGAGATGCCCGGACCTATCTCGTATGCAACTTTGCAACCTGTATCGGTCCTATCTCCTACAACATGTTCTCCAACATTCTGCGTTCCTATGGTGACAGCAGGACCCCGCTCTACGCTTTGATCATCTCATCCGTCCTGAACATTCTTCTGGATCTGCTGTTCGTTCTGGCTTTTCACTGGAGCGTCGCGGGCGTCGCGATCGCTACAGCCGTCTCCCAGATCCTGTCGGGGATTTTCTGCATCCTATGCATTTTCCGCCGGTATCCTCAATACAGCTGCCGTCGTTCCAACATACGTCTCCACGGTCTGATCGTCAGGGATATCCTGAAATACGGGATGCCGATGGCCGTCAGCAACCTCTGCGCTTCTATAGGCGGCGTATTCGTACAGAGCAGGATCAACAGTTACGGAACGACCGTCGTCGCAGGCTATACGGCCGCCAACAAGCTGGACCAGCTGGCAATCTCGGGCATGAATTCCCTGAGCAACGCCATGTCCACCTATGCCGGGCAGAATATCGGAGCAGGCCGGCCCGACCGGGTGAGGGAAGGCATCCGCGCTGGATGGATCGTCGGGCTGGCGATCGCCCTGGCTTTCGGCCTGATCCTGTTCGGATGCGGCAGCACTCTGGTGCGGATGTTCGTATCGGGAGAAGAAAAGGAAGCAATCGCCGTAGCTTCAGGGTTCTTCCGCACAGTATCGCCTTTCTATATGATCGGATGCTGTATGTATATCTATCTTGGCGCCATGCGTGGCATGGGCGAGATCACCATCCCCATGGCCGGAAGCTTTACGGAACTTGCTGGCAAACTGCTCGCCGTCCTGTTCCTGTCCCGGATCAGTTATCACGCCATGTGGGCCGCCTGGCCCGTCGGATGGGCGGTGGCTTTTGCGCTCCTGTGGATATACTATCGTTTCTTTCTCTGGAAAAAGCATCAGGGAAAACCGAAGGAGGCTGCGTCATGAGTCTGTACGCACTCGGAGACCTGCATCTCCATTTTGCGAGCGAGACCCGCATACCGGTCCAGACGAACGACCCGGTCTGGAAAGGCCATGAGATCCGTTTCGAGACCTTTTGCAGAAAACTGGTCGGGCCTGATGACGTCCTTCTTCTAGCAGGCGACCACAGCTGGGGGCGCAGGAACACGGAATGGGAGCCTGATCTGGAATACATATGCAGTCTTCCCGGACGCAAGGTTCTCCTGAGAGGCAACCATGACAGCTTTTGGGATGCCAAGAAGACCGCCGCACTCAACCGGCGCTATGAAGGAAGGCTCTTTTTCCTTCAGAACAACTATTACCCCTACCGTGACTATGCCCTGGTAGGAACAAAAGGTTTCACCTTCGAAGGACCGTTCTATCTGGACAGACACAGACGGATCATCGGATGGGACGAGGAGAAGGCAGTTCATGCTCAGCAGCTCGTCGAACGGGAAGCGGAAAGGCTGGAGGCATCCTTTGCCTCCGCAAAAGCCGACGGATACAGCCGGTTCATCGTCTTCCTCCATTACCCGCCGACCAACATTCTGGAGCAGGAAAGCGTTTTCACCCGTATGGCTGAGGACTATGGTGCGGAACAGGTCGTCTATGCACACTGTCACGGGCAATCCCGTTTTCACGACAGTCTCCTCGGTGACCACAACGGCATACTCTACCGGCTTGTATCGGGAGATTACCTGCAGTGGAGACCGGAAAAAATACTGGACTGAAGCCCCGCCCGTCCTCCCTTGTTACACGGGGAGATTTTTTAGTTCATTGACTTTTTCCCTTTTCTTTTCTATGATGGATTAGATAAAGGAGACAACTCATGTTCAAGCGTTTCATTGCCTATTACAAACCTCACAGGAAAATGCTCGCGCTGGATATGCTCGCAGCTCTGCTGATCTCCGTGATCGGCATGGTCTATCCTGTCGTCACGAACCGCATGCTGAACCAGTACATCCCGAACCGCATGTATTCCACGATCATCCTGTCCGGCATCACTGTTCTGGGGCTTTATCTTCTCCGTATGCTGCTCCGTTATTTCGTCCAGTATTATGGGCATATGATCGGCGTCAGGATGCAGTCGCAGATGCGGCAGGATCTCTTTGCCCATTTGGAAAGGCTGCCCTTTTCCTTCTATGACAACCACGAGACAGGGCGCATCATGACCCGGATCACGAGTGATCTCTTCGAGGTCTGTGAGTTGGCGCATCACGGCCCCGAGAACATCCTGATCTCCAGTATCATGATCATCCTTTCCTTCTCCTATCTGTGCAGCATCGACTGGATATTGACGCTCATCATCTTCGCCTGTGTCCCGATCCTGGTCGCCGTCACACTGCATCTGAGGAAAGACATGAGCCTCGCGTTCGACGAACGCCGTGTAAGCAATGCCACGATCAATGCCGCTGTGGAGAGCTCCGTCACTGGCATCCGAGTTACCAAAGCCTTTACCAATTCCGAGAGGGAAGTGGAGAAATTCTCCAAAGGAGACAGTCAGTTCGTGGAAGCCTCCCGTCATGCCTATCACGCGATGGCTCGTTTCTCCTCTTCCACCGCTTTCGTCACGGATGTCTTCAATGTGGTCATCCTGATTGCAGGCGGCCTGTTCCTGTACTCCGGACGGATCACTTTCGGCGACTATTCCACGTTCATCGTATCCGTCAATCTGTTCATCAATCCGGTCAACACCCTGATCAACTTCATGGAACAGTATCAGAACGGTGTCTCCGGATTCAAGCGTTTCCTCGAGATCATGGATGAAGAACCCGAAGCGGACTCTGCCGGTGCAGAGGAACTGAAAGACGTAAAAGGGGATATCGAGTTCCGGGACGTCTCCTACTCATACGACGAGAGCAAAGGTGTCCTGTCTCATGTCAGCCTCAAGATCCCCAAAGGTCAGAAGATCGCGCTTGTCGGGCCCTCCGGAGGAGGCAAGACCACGCTCTGTCACCTGCTTCCCAATTTCTACAGGCTGCAGGACGGCGAAGGATCGATTTTGATCGACGGAAAGGACATCCGGTCATTGACACTGGAATCCGTCAGACGAAGCATCGGAATCGTGCAGCAGGACGTGTTCCTCTTCGTGGGAACGATCCGGGAGAACATCCTCTACGGTCGTCCCGACGCCTCGGAAGAAGAAGTCGTCGAGGCCGCCAAACGGGCTAATATCCACGACTATATCATGACGCTGGAAAAAGGATATGACACGGAGATCGGCGAACGTGGCGTCAAGCTGTCCGGCGGACAGAAACAGCGTCTGAGCATCGCACGTGTTTTCCTCAAGGATCCGGCGATCCTTATCCTCGACGAAGCGACGAGCGCCTTGGACAACACGACGGAAGTCCTGATCCAGCAGGCGTTGGATGAACTGTGCCGCGGCCGCACGACCCTCGTGGTCGCCCATCGGCTGTCCACGATCCGCAATGCGGATGAGATCGCCGTCGTGATCAATGGAAAGATCACGGAACGCGGTACACATGAGGAACTGATGGAGAAGGGCGGGACATACAGCAAGCTGTATTCCCTCCAGTTCCGGGAAAGCGATCTGATATCCGAATAAAAAGAACTGCGCGGATCACCGCGCAGTTCGGATTTTCAGCAGAAAAGGCCGGTCTGAAGACCGGTCTTTCCCATTATTCTGATGATCAGTAGAAAGTTGCCACAGGATCTTCCGGTTCCTGATCGGGCTTGGCTTCGACGATCTGCAGCACCGGGCCTTTTCGTCCGTAAACACGGCTCTGCTTGACACGGATGCGGGCCGTGATGCGGATCCATTCTCCGTCCTTTACGCGGTCGGCGCCATCCTCACAGAACAGACCGCTGTAGGTGATATCCTCGACACAGCAGGTCATGATGGGCCTTCCTACGATGAACCCGCCCTTGGGCAGTTTTTCATTGGCGTTGACCAGGCCGAGAAATGAAACGAACTTGCCGTCATACTTGTCCATCTCATCCGCGATATCACGGTAGAACAGGGCGTAATCACCGTCACCGATCTCAATGATGGGAGCTTCGATATCGAACGGCAGGGGATCTTCGATATTGTCCCTTGCCAGCGATCCGTCTTTCGCTTCATAGATGATCTCAGCACGCCTGCTGACTCCGCGGACCAGTTTATGGAGCTCCTGGACATCTGTATCCTCTTCGCAGCGGTTGAACACGACCAGATCCGCACTGTTGAGTTTGTCCACGACGAGTGCGCGCATATTCGTATTGTAGACCATGATCGTGGTCGCATCTACGAACAGGATCTCCTGATAGATGAACCATTCCTCCGGCATCGCCTGGATCAGGCTGGCGATCGGCCACATGCCGTTGTATTCGATCATGACACGGTTCGCCCGATGTTTGCGCAGAAGCGCGCCAAGCTTATCCGTGTTCACCTGGCGTTCACTGTCCAGGATCTCTATGAAGATATTGCGGGACGCGAAAGTTTCGGGATCGAGTTCCTCTTCCCCTTCTTCACACAGAAGCACGAGCGTCCTGTCCTGCCCCTTCTGGAAAAAGCCCTTGTCTTCCAGCGTTTCCTGAATGAAACGGGTCTTGCCGGCTTCCAGAAATCCGGTCATAAGATATACGGGAATATCCATGATCTCTCCTCGGTTCCGTTCGCTTACAGTTTCGGGCAGAACAGTTCGCGCAGTTCGGCCTTATTCAGTTCGGCGCCGATGACGCAGATCTTTCCGATCACGTCGGCAGAGCCGAAACGCACTTCCTTTTCACCGGGCACATAGTCGAAATGGATCCACTGACCGTCCGACGCTCTTACCATGCCCTTGGCACGGAGGACCATGCCGAAGCGGCCGGTCACCAGTTCATCCAGGCAGTCCTCGATCGTGGAGGGTTCATACATGCGGGTCGTTTCGATCCCCCAGCTGGAGAACACTTCATCCGCATCGTGATCATCGTCGTCGTCATGATGATGGTGATGATGGTGTTCATGCTCATCCTCATCGTCATCGTCGTCATGATGGTGATGATGGTGCTCATGTTCATCCTCATCGTCATCGTCGTGATGGTGGTGATGATGTTCATGCTCATCCTCATCGTCATCATCGTCATGATGATGGTGATGCTCCTCTTCATCCAGTTCTCCGTAGGGATCGTCACGCTCCACTTCCTCATCGTCATGATGGTGATGATGGTGTACGTCTTTCGATTTTTCCTCTTCCAGAAGATGAGCGAGTTCGGCGTCCACGGTGTTCCCGTCTTCCATCGTCTTCAGGATCAGACGTCCGTCGAGTTCGTCCCAGGGAGTAGTGATCAGGGAGGCCGTCGTGTTGACGCCCCGGATCAGTTCGATCGCTTCGTTCAGTTTGCTGTCCTTCAGACCTGCAGTACGGGAAAGTATGATGGTCGATGCGAATTCGATCTGATTGCGGTAGAATTCCGCAAAGTTCTTCATGTACATCTTGCACTTGGAAGCGTCGATGACGGTAGTAAACGCATTCAGGGTGAGCCCTTCGATCTCGGCTCCCTGCACGGCACGGATCACATCGCTCAGTTTGCCCACTCCGGAAGGCTCGATCACAATCCGGTCGGGATTATAATCGGCTTTGACCTTTTTCAGCGCTTCCCCGAAATCGCCCACGAGACTGCAGCAGATGCAGCCGGAATTCATTTCGGTGATCTGTATCCCAGCCTCCTTCAGAAATCCGCCGTCGATGCCGATCTGGCCGAATTCGTTTTCGATCACGACCAGCATTTCGCCCTTATAGGCTTCCTTGATGAGCTTTTTAATCAGAGTGGTTTTCCCTGCTCCGAGAAATCCGGAAAAAATATCGACTTTCGTCACGATATGGAGTCCTCCTGTTCTTTGCCTTGCGCATAACAGTATAACACACGAAGTCAAGGATTGCCATGTAGAAACTGACTGAAATTGTCAGGTTTTCTTTGATCCCGTATACCCCGGAATTCTCTGCCAAATATCCCGGCGGGGAATTGAAAATACGGACGGAATCCACTATACTCAATATACGCGGCATCTTATACGCAAAAACGTTCTGCCACAACGGGAGAGAGCAATTCATGAAAACAAGAAGGCTTGGAAAAACCGATCTTATGGTCAGCGAAATCGGTTTCGGAGGAGAATGGCTGGAACGGCACCCCGAAGACGAATCCGTCGAACTGATCCGATATGCACATACGAAAGGTATCAATATCATCGACTGCTGGATGGCGGATCCGAAGTCCAGAAGCATCATCGGCCGAGCGATTGCCGACTGCCGGGATCAATGGTATGTCCAGGGTCACATCGGCTCTACCTGGCAGAACGGACAGTATGTGCGGACCCGTGACATGTCTCAGGTCAGACCAGCCTTCGAAGATCTTCTCGAACGCATCGGCGGGGGCTATATCGATCTGGGCATGATCCACTATATCGATTCTCAGGAAGACTGGGACCGGAGTATGAACGGTGAATTCATCGAATATGTGAGAAAGCTCCGCCGCGAGGGACAGATCCGTCATATCGGCCTTTCGACTCACAACCCGCGTATCGCCCGCCAGGCCGTCCTGACCGGCGAAATCGAGATGATCCTGTTCTCCATCAATCCCGCTTTCGATCTGAAACCTGCCAGCGAAAACATCGACACCCTCTTCGCGGATTATGATGCTCTGACAGGTGGCGCGGATCCGGAGCGAGCTGAACTGTACCGTTTCTGCGAGAGCCATGATGTCGGCCTGACTGTCATGAAAGGCTTTTTCGGAGGCAGGCTCCTCAAAGCCGAAACATCCCCCTTCGGAGCCGCTTTCACTCCAGTCCAGCTCATCCATTACTCGCTGACCCGTCCTGCAGTCGCTTCCGTTCTCTGCGGATATGACACGCCGGAACAGATCGACGCGGCAGTCGCCTATGAGACCGCGCGTGAAAGCGAAAAAAACTACGCTTCCGTGATCGCCTCTGCACCGCTTCATGCCTACCGAGGACAGTGCACCTACTGCGGTCACTGCAGTCCCTGCCCCATGGGCATCGACATCGCGATGGTCAGCAAATTCTACGATCTTGCGTCGGAACAGGAAACTGTGCCCGAAAGCGTACGCGCTCATTATGCGTCGCTGGTACCGACCGCGGCCGCCTGCATCGGATGCAGATCCTGCGAATCTCGCTGCCCCTTTGACGTTCCCGTCGCGGATCGCATGGAAAAAGCCGCAGAACTGTTCGGATGCTGATCCGCTCCGGCCTGAAAACAGCCCTGCAGATATATTTGATACAAAGCGCGGATTGAGTCTTGACTTCCGGTTTAATTCCGATTAAAATAGTCATGATTAAAGGAGCAGACATCTGTCCGTCCTGATATCGATCTGAATACAGTCACGCCGCCGTGTGATTCGGCAGCGTTTTCCCGAAAGGAGTCATTTCATGCTTGAACTTCAGCATGTATCGTTTCACGTCCATGACGATGCAGGGCATGTGGAAATCCTGAAAGACGTGAGCTTCAAGGTTCCCGAACGCTGTTTCGTCGTCATCACCGGACCTAATGGAGGCGGCAAATCCACAATCGCCAAGATTATATCCGGCGTACAGAAACCCACCGACGGCAGAATCCTGTTCAACGGACAGGATATCACGGATATGAGCATCACCGAGCGCGCCAAACTCGGCATCAGCTACGCCCTTCAGCAGCCCGTACGGTTCAAGGGGATCGAAGTCATCGACCTTCTCCGAATTGCAGCGGGAAAGCCTCTGAGCGTATCCGCTTCCTGTGATTATCTGTCCAGAGTCGGTCTCTGCGCCAGAGACTATATTTACCGTGAAGTCAATTCAAGTCTGTCCGGAGGCGAACTGAAACGCATCGAGATCGCGACGGTTCTGGCGCGAGGTTCCCAGCTCTCCGTATTCGACGAACCGGAAGCAGGCATCGATCTGTGGAGCTTCCAGAACCTCATCCGCGTATTCGAGTCCATGCGCGAATCGATCCAGGACAGCTCCATCCTCGTCATTTCCCATCAGGAAAGGATCCTTGAGATCGCGGACGAGATCATTGTCGTAGCCGACGGTCAGATCAGCCAGGCCGGTCCCAGAGAGGATATCCTCCCCGGACTCATCGGCACTTCTTCGGCTCTTGGCAGCTGCGATATGCTAGAAAGGAACTGACATGGCACAGATAGATACGATTCAGCAGAGGATGCTGATGGAGGTGGCCGACCTTCACGAGATCCCCGAAGGAGCCTTCAATATCCGCGCGAACGGCGTCAGCACGGCCAGGCGCAGTACCGCCCATATCGAGATCACTTCCAAACCGGAGGGGGCTGGAATCGACGTCCGGATCGCTCCCGGAACGAAAAACGAATCCGTCCACATTCCCGTCGTACTGAGTATGAGCGGTCTTCAGGAAACGGTCTACAATGATTTCTTCATCGGTGAGGACAGCGACGTCCTGATCGTAGCGGGATGCGGCATCCACAATTCCGGAGCCGAAGATTCCGAGCACGACGGTATTCACCGCTTCTATGTGGGAAAAAACGCCCGCGTCCGTTATGTGGAAAAACATTACGGAGAAGGAGACGGCACAGGAAAACGCATCCTGAATCCCGGAACGGAAGTCTACATGGAAGAAGGAAGCTGGGCCGAGATGGAGATGGTACAGATCCGGGGTGTGGATTCCACCGAGAGGATGACGAAAGCAGTGCTGGCCGAAGGCGCGCATCTCGTCATCAAGGAACGTCTCATGACGCACGGCGAACAGCACGCGGTCTCCACGATCCGCGCGGAACTGAACGGCAAAGATTCCAGCGCCGATATAGTCTCCCGCTCCGTGGCTCGTGACCGTTCTTTCCAGAAATTCGATGCCTGCATCACCGGCAACGCTCCCTGCCACGGTCATACGGAGTGTGACTCGATCATCATGGACGAGGGCAGGATCCTTGCCGTGCCCCAGCTGGAGGCCAACGATCTGAATGCAGAACTGATCCACGAGGCCGCGATCGGAAAGATCGCGGGCGATCAGCTGATCAAGCTTATGACTCTGGGTCTCACGGAATCCGAAGCCGAAGAACAGATCATCAGCGGATTCCTGAAATAGAACGGGATCATATTTACCAAAACAGGGAAAGCAGACGCTTTCCCTGTTTTGATATATTGCATCCAAATCCATACCGTAGTATTCTTTTTACGACAAAACCGCACTCAGCCCTGACTGTTATGAAAAGGAGAAAACGATGTCCCTGGATTTTGATCCTCTGGCACAGCGGTATCCGTCTCAGCGCTTTCCCATATATGCCCGCGGAGGCATGGTCAACTGCTCCAGTCCCCAGGCTGCCGCTGCCGGGCTGGAAGCTCTCCGAAGCGGAGGCAACGCCATAGACGCCGCTGTTGCGGCTGCTGCCGCGCTCACCGTAACGGAACCGACGGCAAACGGCATCGGATCAGATGCTTTTGCGATCCTCTGGTCCGTAAGAGACGGAAGACTCTACGGTCTGAACTCATCCGGACCCGCACCTATGCTTGCGTCGATCGACCGTGTTCTTTCGGACGGGAACGATGCGGATGGAAAAATGCCCGTCCTCGGCTGGACTCCTGTCACAGTCCCCGGAGCACCCAAAGCATGGGCGGAGCTGACGAAAAGGTTCGGCAGAAGAAGTCTGAGCGAGAACCTGGAGCCCGCTGTCCGCTACGCAAGAGACGGCTACCCCTGTTCTCCCAACCTGTCCGACTCCTGGAAAAAAGCTTTCGCATCCTATAAGGCCAGGATGAAAGGCGACGTCTTCACCCCCTGGTTTTCGACTTTCGCTCCTCTCGGAAGGGGATATGAAGCCGGAGAAATGATCCGGCTCCCGGACCATGCGGCCACACTGGAAGCCATCGGGCAGACGAATGCCGACGCCTTCTACAAAGGCAGCCTGGCAGAAAAAATCGACGCGCAGAGCCGGGCTGCAGGGGGATACCTTCGCGCTGAGGATCTGGCAGCCTATGAGCCCGTCTGGACAGAGCCTATCCGCATGAACTACCGCGGCTATGAAGTCTGTGAGATCCCCCCGAACGGTCAGGGCATCGTTGCACTCATGGCCCTGAATATTCTCAAGGAATTCGAATTCCGCGAGAAGGAATGTGTCGAGACATATCACAGACAGCTTGAGGCTGTTAAGATCGCTTTTGCGGACGCTCTTGCAAGCGTGACGGATCCTTCCCGGATGACCGTGGATTACCGTTTATTCCTCGATCCCGCCTACGGAGCCGCCGGAGCAGCGAAGATCACGGAACATGCTCAGGTCTTCAGTCCCTGCATTCCTCCGAAATCAGGCACGGTCTATCTGGCCTGCGCGGACGGAGAGGGAAACATGATCTCCTATATCCAGTCAAACTACAACGGATTCGGCTCGGGTATCGTCATCGACGGAACAGGTATCGCCCTTCAGAACAGGGGTGCTGATTTCTCTCTCGACCCTTTGGCCGCGAACTGCCTCATGCCCGGAAAGAGGACATACCATACGATCATCCCCGGTTTCCTGATGAAAGACGGGAAACCGGTCGGCCCCTTCGGCGTCATGGGAGGCTATATGCAGCCTCAGGGCCATGTCCAGGTAGTCATGAACGCTGTCGATTTCGGCATGGATCCCCAGCAGGCTCTGGATGCTCCTCGCTGGCAGTGGATGCGCGACGGATCCGTGACTGTGGAATCGCGCTTCGATCCCGAAATGGCACGGGCCCTGCAACGGAGAGGCCACAAAGTCACGACAGATCTGGCGACCCCCTCTTTCGGCAGAGGACAGATGATCATTCGGCTGGAAAACGGTGTTCTCGTGGGCGGCACTGAGTCCCGTACGGACAGCAATATAGCCTGTTACTGACAGACACCATCCTGCCCTGCGGCAGAAAACGACCGAACGGCATGGCTGCAGCCATGCCGTTCGTCCGTCTGAAGCGCAATCGCACCGAAAAAATCAGCGGAACAGCGATTTCTTCCGTCACCTGTTTCCTTGTCTGTTCTCAAAGTCTTCGTCTATGGTCCGTCTCCAGGAAGGATTCATGACACCTGCAGATCGGACCGAAGCGATCGCCTCGCCTACCGCTTTATAGTTCAGCTGAGTCCCTGTTTCATCCGCATGATAATTGACCGCCCGATCTGCATCGATGCCGTAATGGCCGGCGGTCTCTACAGCGTCCAGGTTGGCGGCAAGGAACAGGAATTCCCATCCATAGCGTGTCTTCTGCCGTTCGATCATCTCCCTGACTTTCTTCTCACCGTAGTAGCGGCTCGCATTTTCCATGCCATCCGTCATGATGACGAACACCGTGTGCTCGGGTACATCCTCAGACCGCGCATACTTGTGTACGTTCCCGATATGATGGATTGCTCCGCCGACTGCATCGAGAAGCGCGGTACTTCCGCCGACACGGTAGTTATCCAAAGTCATGGGTTCGATCCGGTCCAGAGGGACCCGGTCATAAAGGACCCGGCTGTCTCCTGAGAACAGGACAGCGGAGATCAGGGCTTCCCCCTTTTCGTCTTTCTGTCTCCGGATCATGGAGTTGAAGCCTCCGACGGAATCCGCCTCAAGGCCAGACATGGACCCGCTGCAGTCCAGGATGAATACAAGTTCAGTCAGATCTTTTTTCATTTTCAAATCCTCCTCACTGATTTCCGCGGTCTGTTTTTTTCCGCAGTCACAGCCTAACAGAAAGAAGGAAGGATTTGGTCGCCTGTCAGGCGACAAATGTGAATCAGCCGCCCAGCAGGGGCTGATCATATTGGAACAAGACCTCGTTCACCTCATGAACATTGTAGATACCGTGATCCAGACAGTAACCCAGAATGATATCGAAGGGCTGTGCGGGCGAAAGGGCAAAGCCCGCTTTGGCAAGCATCTCGTCCGCATCTTTTCTTGGCAGCTCCAGTGCCAGAGCAAAGGCACATACGGTGGGCTTGCTGGGTTTATACAGCGGATTGCTTCGTATCTTGCTGAAAACGCGCCTGTCGATGTTCGCCTTCCTGTAGCATTCGACATCCGTGAGCCCCGACTCGTCGATTTTGCGCAGCAGCATGCCGGAAAATCCTTCGTCTCCCTTGAGGACGAGTTGAGACCAGTCAAAAGGCTGTTTATCATCGGATATGCCTGTCTTCTCGGAGGAAGCATACGGCATCGGCTCCGATACCCTGGGACGCGCTGCCTTCACGGAAGCGAAACCCGCCCCTGCATTCATCGCATCCCGTCTTCTCGAGCTTTCCATGCGGTCTTCGTGTTCGCGCACGTATGCTTCATCGATCAGAGGTTTCACGTCAGAGAACAGCCTGCTGCTGACTTCATAGGCGTCTTTGCTGAAGACGACGAGATAGACAGTCATCTCCCCTGATTTCAGAAGCCATTCAGCGATCGTATCGACAGCGATCTTCAGAGCCTCGCTCTTCGGATACCCATAGGCTCCCGTCGATATGAGCGGGAAAGCCACGCTGCGCAGTTTGCGGTCTGCAGCGAGCTGCAGGGAATGCCGATAACAGTCCGCAAGCGTTTCCGCTTCTCCGGAACTTCCGCCCTGCCAGACAGGTCCCACCGTGTGGATCACATAACGCGCCGGCAGACGGTATCCCGGCGTGATCTTGGCTTCACCGGGCATGCACCCATTCAGTTTCCTGCACGCTTCCAGAAGTTCCGGCCCCGCTGCCGCATGGATCATCCCGTCGACGCCTCCACCTCCAAGAAGAGAAGAATTCGCAGCGTTGACGATGGCGTCCACTTTCATTTTTGTCACATCGTTTCGAACGATCTGAAGAGGCATGACTTTTTCCTCCCGTATACGTCAGTCTGACTGTACTATACCAATTCCCGCATCCGCTGGCAACAGCTGTTTGCGCATAGATACTTCCCCGTCAAATAAAGGCGAAGCCGAACGGCTTCGCCTGTGAGTGTCTTTTCAGGTTTTATGCCAGGATCTCTCCCGCTTCGTCCTTGCGGGCGAAAGGTCCCGAAAGAGCACGGCTCCCGCGATGGCATCCAAGGAAGTCGGTATCGAACAGGATCGGCGAACAGTCGGCCGCTTCGAATTTCTGTTCCGGCTCGAACGCGATGCCGAGCATGTCCGTGTAAACGAACGGCGTATCGAATTCGGGCAGAAGATCGAACAGATCCGTATCCAGCCGCACGGAACCGTCCGTTTCCTTAAGATCCAACCGCACCGGAGTTTCCACCTCACGGTAATTGACTTCGCCGTCATAGGGTTTGGCTCCGTTGAAGTAAACGTTGCCTCCGCTGTAAACAGGAAGATGCATATAGTAGATATCTTTCATCATGCGGTCCTGGGAAGATTCGTAGCTGAACTGCGCGGCATACCATTCTTCCGTAGGATAGCCGTCATAAGGTTTGGTCCCGCAGGTAAAATACGCTTCAGTAACGGGGCGCGGTCCCTCACCGAGTTTGGCTTTCGCATCTTCCCGCAGAGGTTTCTGAACAAAGATATTGTTGTAGAAACGCGCATCGCCGTGCTGGATCGTCATAAAGCCCGCTACTTCCGTCCTGTGGGGGATATGATAAGGCGTATACCGGCGGGAATGGAGCGTCTGTCCGCTGTTGTCAGTCCCCATGCCCACACCGACGAACGCGCCTGCGATGAGGTTGTGCACGAAGGCCAGGCCCTGCGTGCAGAGACGCGCGGAGATCGTGGACAGGAACAGGTTGTTGTCGATCAGTGTAGGTCCGTGAGAGACTTCCACAAAGAGATCCTCGCCCACCGCCATGGCACTCATGAGTTCCGTTCCGCGCGGAGGTTCATTGTCGTGGAAAAGGTTCTGGCTCACACGGGTCCCCTGTGCCTGCCAGTCCAGCCAGAGACCGCGTGAGCAGTGGTGGATGTGGTTTCTGCGGATGACGACGTCGATCGCCGCGTGCATCTTGATGCCGCCGATCTCGGCTCCTGCGAGGTTCTGCTTATTGTTGATGTGATGGATATCGTTGTCCTCGATTACGGAGAACACACCTCCCAGATGTCCGACGATACCGGTCTGTCCGCAGTCATGGATATTGCAGCGTCGTACGATGTGGCTTCCGATCCGCTCCTTCGTCCATCCTTCATACTGAGCCTGGCAGATCGCATCACGCTCGTTCTGCGTACCGTCCTTGAAGTATTTGGTCGTCCACTTGTTCTCGTTGTTGGGCTGCAGGTATTTTCCCAGAGAAATGCCGGAGCATTTGGAATGAGAGATCTCACAGTCCTCGATGATCCATCCCTTGGACCAGTGCGGACCGACCATGCCTTCCTGATAGGCGGTAGGCGGTGCCCAGTTCGTCGCAGCTTGCCTGACGGTGAATCCGGAGAGCGTGATATACCCGAGTCCCGTACGGTCGGGATAGAAACAGTTCCTTCTCACGTTGATCTCCACATTCTCCTGATTGGGATCCTTCCCCGCAAAATTAGCGTAAATCAGGGTATATCCTTCTCCGTCCTGTTCCGTATACCAGGTCAGAAGAGTTCCCTCCGGATCCCAGGACCGCATGTTCTTAACAGGATTCGTGACACCGTCCAGCGTTTCCGTTTCATAGAGGGACTTCCCGTTCAGATAGACTTCGCCTCTGTGTGCCTTCATGACCGGACGGTACCAGTCACCCTTGACGAGGTCCGTATAGGGATTATCGCCGCCAAACAGTCCGTTGGAGATCTTCGCGACCCATGTCTGTCCTTCATATTTCGTCCAGTTCTTCACTTCCTCCGCCCCGGTGATGACCGCAGCAAGAGGGGCCTCGGAACGGTATACGATACGGGCATCTTCTGTTCCGCCGCGCAGCGGATTCACCCATTCCCTGTAGATGCCGGGAGCCACGATGACTTCGTCTCCGGGACAGGCGGCTTTCGCCGCTTCGCTGATCGTACGGAAAGGCTGGGCTTTGCTGCCGTTGCCATGTCCGGCAAATGAGCCGTTTACATACCAAATCATGATGATTCCTCCTCTTCTTCCCACAATGCAGGAACGATTGATCTTTGATTTTACTATATGCCCTATTTCTCCCGAGTGTCAACCGGAATCATCCCGTTTCAAGCAGAGACGGGATGACAGTTTCGGCAAACAGTTCGCTTTTTGACCATGCGGCTTGACAACCCCTGTCAAGGGGGGGTATGTTGAAACCAGAATCCAAAGACTAAGGAGGATACCCATGATTAAAGGCATTGCACACACCGCGATCACCGTCAAGAACATGGACGAATCTCTGGCTTTTTATGTCGGCGGACTTGGCTTCCAGAAAGCCTTCTCCATCCCGGAACCCAAGACAGGCGAGCCCTGGATTGAGTATATCGCCGTAGGCGGCGGACAGTTCATCGAACTCTTCTACGGCGGCACGCAGGACAACCCCTGGAACGGCAAACTGATCGGCTTCAATCACCTCTGCCTTGAGGTGGACGATATCTTCGAAACCTCCAAGAAGGTCCAGGATGCCGGTTATGCCGTTACAAACGGTCCCAAGCAGGGTGCTGACGGCAATTGGCAGGCTTGGGTCACAGATCCCAACGGCATCCGTATCGAACTCATGCAGCTGGATCCCAATTCGCCTCAGAGACAGTTCTATAACAAATAAACCGTACCATTGAAAAGCCCGCACGCATGCGGGCTTTTAAAGGATTGCCCGGATCGGTCGGGAGCATATATCCTGCAATCGATGAGACGGACAGAAGAAAGGAAGTCTCATGCAGTATGAAAAGGTCCGCACTGCCGTCATCGGCTGCGGTACGATCAGCAATATCTATATCCGCAATCTCTCCAAACTGTTCTCCATCATCGACCTTGTTGCGCTCTGCGATCTGAATCCCGAAACAGCAAAAGAAAAAGCGGCCCTGTACGGCATCCCCCGTGTCATGACGCTGGATGAGATCGCGGAAGACCCGGACATCGAGCTGGCGGTATGCTTGACCCCCGTACCCGGACACGCTTCCGTGATCCGCAGGATGCTGAAAGCCGGAAAACATGTATTCAGCGAAAAAATGCTGACGGAAGACCTGCAGGACGCACGCGAACTCACGGCACTCGCTGCCGAACTCGGTCTCCAGCTTGGCTGTGCACCGGATACCTCTCTCGGTGCAGGCGTTCAAACCGCACGGTACGCTGTGGACAAAGGTCTGATCGGACAGCCGACCTCATGCCTGATCTCGCTGAACCGGGACCAGAGTCTTCTGGCGGAAAGCTTCCGTTTTCTTCAGCAGAAAGGCGGCGCTCTCCCGTTCGACATGGGCGGATATTATCTTTCCGCCATGCTCATGCTGCTGGGCAGCGTGGAAGCGGTTCAGGCTTTCGCTTCCCCCGCTCTGCCCCACACGCCGCGCAATCTGTACCGCGGTGATTCCAAGGACAGCTTCACGATCCCCGGGCCTGCCGTCATGACGGGCGGGCTTCGGTTTGCATCCGGCGTCCTCGGCAGCATCCATCTGAACGGCAGCAGCGCCAACCCGGAAAAACCCATCCTCACAGTCTACGGCACCGAAGGAAGGATCGAGCTCGGAGATCCGAACACCTTCCGCGGTCCCGTCACACTGGTCCGCGCCAACGGGCAGTCCTGCGTTCTCCCTCTGACACACGGGTACGACGGCACGCCTGTACTGCCTGATCCGACACCGTGGGAAACCGTGTACGGACACAGAGGGATCGGCGCTGCGGAACTGGCATGGTCTGTCCGGAAAGGCCGTCCCGCCCGTCTGGGCGGATCCTATGGACTCCATTCCATGGAGATCCTCTTCGGCATGACAGAATCGGCCGAGACGGGAAAAGCCGTGTCAATCGAATCCAGAGTCGACCTGCGTCCTCTGCCGCCCGGCTACTATTCCGCGTTTTACAGCATAGACGGTTCCAGCCGCGGAGATGCCGAACTCTCTCTTGCAGAGTAATCCTGACAAAAAAGCCCGGAAGAGTGCTGAGCACTTCTTCCGGGCTTCTTGCTATGGTCAGATATCCAGCGCCTCATAAATCAGCGCGCGGATATTGGGATGAATGACGTAATAGGAATCACCGAAGTTGCGTACGTGCATGGCATAGAACGCAGACACATGCTTGTGCGGATCGATCATCATCCAGGCACCGGCAGCCCCGTCCCACCCGAACTCTCCGATGCCTCCGCGGATCCCCTTTTCCAGTGTCACGCGGGTACGGACGCCCAGAGCGTAGGAATAGCCGAGCCGGTTCCATGCGTCGAAGCTCGCCCTGGATCTCGGTCCGAGCTGGTTCGCGCTCCAGAGCTGGATCATCTCGGGAGAGAGGATCCTGGCCCCGTCGGCGCCTTTTCCCCCGCATGCAAGCGCGTCAGCAAACAGAGCGCAGTCCCTCACGTTGCTGGCAAGACCCGCGCCGCCGCTCTCATAGTTCGGACTCAGACGGTAATGGTTCTGCATGGGAGGACAGAGCTCATAGCGCTTCTCTTCAGGATGAAACTGATACTGCGCGCATTCTTTCGCCATGTCTTCCTCTTTCAGTCTGAAACCGATCGTATCCAGTCCGAGAGGCATGAAGATATGTTCCTTCAGATACTGAGAGAACGACTGTCCGGAAACGACTTCGATCACAGCTCCCAGAACGTCATGGCACAGACTGTAGAGGAAGTCGGTCCCCGGTTCGAACTGGAGTGCATCCTGAGCTTTGGCGTCGATCAGTTCCCTGGTCGTCGCCCGGTTGTCCGTACGCTTCAGTGTCTCACGGATCGCTTCTGTGTCCATGTTGTAGTCCAGACCGCCCTGCATGCTCATCAGATGACGGATCGTCATGACGCGTTCGGCGGGTTTCGTACCGTCTCCGTCCTTGACTTTCATCGACGAAAAAGCAGGCAGAAACTTGGCAACGGGATCGTCCAGCGCGATCTTTCCGGCTTCTATCAGCTGCATCACGGCGCAGGTCGTGAAGACTTTGGAACAGGAATAGAGAGAGTAGGTCTCATCGCCCTGCATGGGTTTGGTCTTCGCGTCGTCCCGGAATCCAGCCTGGCGGCGGAACACGACTTCATGATCCCTGTAAACGATCAGATCACAGCCCGGAACGCCCGCTGCGGGCAGCGAATCCACATACTGGCTCAATTTATCGAATGACATAAATGGTCCTTCCTTTCCTGGTAATCTTGCATATTAATGATATCATCTGCCCGTGTCCGTGCAAAGTCACAGAATGAAGATTCCGTCATGCGGCCGGCCGCTCTTCCCTTCAGATCGTTATCATTGATTGACAGCACAAAGGATTGTTCTTATCATAAACGTAAAATGAAAAGGAGGCAGAACCATGCCGGAATTCAGCGCTGCGATCTTTGATCTGAACGGAGTGCTCGTCGATACGGATCGGTATGATTATGAAGCCTGGCGGATCACCGCAGCCCGCTACGGACTGGATCTGACGCGAAGCATCCACAGACATCTCCGCGGGCTGTCCCGCACGGCCAGTCTCGAAGTGGTGCTGAAAGAAACGGGCGCCTGTCTGAATGATAATCAGAAAACAGCTCTATCTGCGGAGAAAAACGATCTGTATCAGAAACTTCTGTATGAGATGTCTCCGTCAGATCCGACGGAAGAAGTCAGAACGACACTGGCTCTTCTCCACGACCGCGGTTATATGCTGGCTGTAGGTTCCTCATCTCAGAACGGAGTTTTCATTCTGAAACAAACAGGTCTCTGGGACATGTTCGACGCCGTCTGCGACGGGAATGACATACACAGGGCAAAACCCGACCCGGAGGTGTTTCTTCTCGCAGCCTCCCGTCTTGCGCTTCCTCCGGAGCGCTGTCTGGTCGTGGAGGATGCAGTGCCCGGCGTCGAGGCCGCACACCGCGGAGGAATGAAAGCGGCCTGCATCTCTGACGCGTCCCGCGCCGGAGCAGGGGATTACAACATGGATCGCTTTTCCGATCTTCTGGATATCCTGAAAAAACCGGAGACCTGATCAACTGGTCTCCGGTTTTTTACAGTATCGGGCAGCGTGTCCGTTCCATGCCGACTGTCGTCGGTTCCGAATGTCCGGAATAAAGGATCGTTTCCGGCGGAAGGACAAAGACGCGATCTATCAGGCTGGCACGAAGGTCCCTGAGGCTGCCGCCCGGAAAATCAGTACGGCCGACTGCCCCTGCAAACACCGTATCGCCCACGAACGCGATCCCGTCCTCCTTCCCGTAATAGACGACGGAATCCTGCGTATGGCCGGGTGTGGAAACAACCTGCAGGGAAAGCGTACCTGACCTGTTTTCCACAACGCATCCGTCCGACAGGAGCCTGTCGGCAGACAGCCTGAGCGGAACACCGTAATAGGCGGAAAGATTCATGCGCGGATCCTCCAGATACCGCGGCCCATCCTCGTATGCCCATACAGGCGCACAAAGCCTGGACCTCAATGCCTCCACGGCGCCGATATGATCGAAATGGCCGTGTGTCAGAAGGATCGCATCGATGGTCCAGCCTTTTTCACCGATCCATTCAGCCACCCTGTCCGGTTCCGCACCGGGATCGATGAGAAAACCGCACCCTTTTTCGTCCACGTATGCATATGTCATCTCTTCCAGGAAGCCCCTGACCGCCATCGATCCGACCATGTACCGTTTCCTTTCTATTGAAGCCGCTCCAGGTATTCCTTCAGTGCCGTGAAGTCCCCCTGAGGGAACACCGACCTGTCGGTTCCGTCTTTCTCGATCAGGCAGTCCGTTACCAGAAACACGGACAGTCCCAGAGATGAAGCGGGGATCATGTCTTCCCCCACATCGTTTCCCACCATAACACATTCTTCGGGACGCAGACCACGTCTTTCCATGAGATCCGTATAGTAGACGGGGTTCGGTTTTGCAAATCTGCTCGTCTCGAAGACAGTGATCTCATCGAAATCGGAAGGTTCGAGACCGGCCCACCGGACACGGCTCTCCGTCGCATAGGAAGGGAAGATCGGATTGGTCGCGAGCACAGTGGAGATGCCCCTGCGGCGAAGACTCCTCACAACCTCTGCAGCCAGAGGCTGGAATCCGCAGAACTGGCGGGCACACTGGAAATCGTCCCTGTAGAATTCCTCGAAAAGGACTTTGTGGTTCAGGACCTTCTCTCCGTAGATCTCCTCCATGCGCTTCCAGAAAGCTTCTTCGTTCGTTCTGGAGCCGTCATTGGCAGCCATAGCGGCCGTGCCGGCCCAGATGGAACGGACAAGGGTCTTGGGCTCATATCCGTAAGGGCCCAGTTTCTGAGCAAGAAAGCGGAAATAGCCTGTCGTGAAAACATCCTGATCCATCGGCAGCAGCGTGCCGTCCAGATCGAAAAATACCGTTTTGGTTTTCAATATCTGTACCTCTGTCGATATAGATGATCCAAAAAAAGAGCATGGTCTGCGCCATGCCCTGTTTCCGGTCCCTTATGGCCTACAGAAATTCGATTTCGCCTGTTTCATCGTTCATGGAGGCGATCCGGGCAAGAGATTCGACCTTGATCCCCTTGGAGCGGATCATGTCTCCTCCTCCCTGATAGGCTTTCTCGATCGCGACTCCGATGCCTTCCAGAGTCGCTCCGGACATGCGCACGATCTCTGTCAGCCCCTCCAGTGCCATACCGTTCGCAAGGAAATCATCGATGATCAGCACATGATCGCCTGGCCCCAGATATTTCTGGCTGACAAATACGTCGTAAACACGTTTGTGAGTGAAGGATTCGATCTTGACGCTGTAGATATCCCCATCTACATTGACGCTCTGTGCCTTTTTGGCAAAGACGACGGGACAGTCTCCGAACGCTTCCGCTGCAAGGCATGCGATCGCGATGCCGGACGCTTCGATCGTCAGGATTTTGTTGATCGGTCTGTCGGCAAACAGACGCCTCCATTCCTTTCCCATCTCTCTGAAAAGCGATACATCCAGCTGATGGTTCAGAAAACAGTCTACTTTCAGGACATTGCCCGCTTTTACGATCCCCTGCGCGCGGATCTTATCTTCCAAAGCCTTCATGGTTCCCCTCCGTTCTCTTAAGAATAATACAACGAACAGGTGCAAACTTCAAGATAACTGGATGAAATGCCTCGGATATGATATACTAAACCCAATCGATCGTGCAAGGAGGATGCAATGCAGCTCACACAGGAAATCCTGACGCTTCTGCAGCAGGACTCGACATTATCTCCCAAAGCCATTGCTCAGATGACGGGCAGTGATGAAGAGACCGTACGAGCCGAGATAGAACGGCTTCGTGACGAAGGCGTGATCCTCGGGTATACGATCCGGATCAACACGGAAAAATCCCCGATACCGACGGTAGAAGCCATGATCGAAGTCAAGGTATCCCCTCAGCGCGATCTCGGTTACAACGACATCGCCCGCAGGATCTATAAATTCCCGGAAGTCGAATCCGTTTTTCTTATGAGCGGCGCCTATGATCTTGCAGTCAAGATCCAGGCTCCCACGATGCAGGCTATTTCCGCCTTTGTATGGGAAAAGCTCGCCGTCCTTGACGGAGTCACCGGGACCGCTACCCTTTTCATCATGCGGAAATACAAAGAGAACGGTACGATCCTCGTTGAAGACGAGGTTCCCGAAAGGCTGGTCATCACCCCATGAATTATGATAAGGTCCTTGCATCTCCGGTCGTGTCGATTCCCCCGTCGGGGATCCGGCGCTTCTTTGATGTCGCCTCCACGATGCAGGGCGTTATCTCTCTGGGCGTAGGCGAACCTGATTTCGTCACCCCGTGGAATATCCGGGAAGCGTCGATCCACTCCATCGAGCACGGGCGTACGCATTACACATCCAATCACGGCATGCCCGAACTGAGGGAACTGATCTGCGAATATCTTTCCCGCCGTTACGGCGTCCGTTATGATCTGAGCAGCTGTCTCGTGACGGTCGGTGCCAGCGAAGCGCTGGACCTGGCTTTCAGGGCTCTTCTGAATCCCGGAGACGAAGTCCTGATCCCGGCTCCTTCTTACGTATCCTATGCACCTTGCGTCACGCTGGCCCACGGTATCCCCGTTGCGGTCCCCACATACGAAGAAGATGCTTATGCTCTCAGAGCGGACGTACTAGAAAGCTTTCTCAACGAAAGAACAAAAGCCGTCATCCTTCCCTATCCGAACAATCCGACCGGCGGCATCATGACGCGCCCTCAGATCGATGCGGTCACCCGCGTCCTGTCGGGCCGTGACGTCGTCATGATCGCGGATGAAATCTACAGCGAACTCACGTACGGCGGAACGCACGAGTCCTTCGCCAAAGGCATGGAGGACCGCACGATCCTGATCAACGGCTTTTCCAAAGCCTTTGCCATGACCGGCTGGCGTCTTGGCTATGCCTGCGGCCCCAAGCCGCTGATCGACATGATGGTCAAGATCCATCAGTATACCATGCTCTGCGCTCCTGTCATGGCCCAGACCGCTGGCATTGAAGCGCTCAAGGACGCCCTGTCCTCCGATTTCGCACAGGTCAGAGCTATGCGGAACGCATACAACCGGCGCAGGCTCCTGATTTATGAAGGCTTCAAAGACATGGGGCTTCCCGTTTTTGAGCCGAGAGGCGCCTTCTATATCTTCCCTTCCATCCGGGAAACCGGGATGACGTCGGAACAGTTCTGTGAACGGCTCCTGAAGGAAGGGCGTGTCGCAACAGTCCCCGGCAACGCGTTCGGAGACGCCGGAGAAGGTCATATCCGCTGTTCCTATGCGGCCTCCACGGACAACATCATGGAAAGCCTGCGAAGGATCCGCGTTTTTCTCAATCATCTGAACTAGAAAGGAGATCGTCTCTATGGATGTATTGAATTTCAAGTGTCCCAACTGCAACGCTCCTCTCCTCTTTTCAGGAGATGACCGTTCCATCATGGTCTGCGAATACTGTGAAAACACTTTCCCCGTATCCGTACTGGAAGAGTATTACAAGGCCAAAGAAACTGCAGATTCGGTGCAAACTTCCTTCAAGAAACCCGAAAGCGCCGAATGGATGGGCGAAGAATACAAGGATATGCTTCTGTACTCCTGCCCTTCCTGCGGTGCGCAGATCATGGGTGACGCTCAGATGGGTGCGACACAGTGCCTGTACTGCGGAAATCCTACGGTGATCCCGCAGCAGTTCTCCAATGCGCTCCGTCCGGATCTCATCATCCCGTTCAGGCTTTCCAAGCAGGACGCGGTCGCCGCACTGAACCGTCACGTCCAGGGCAAGCGTCTGATCCCGTCTCTCTTTTCCGACAGGCATCACATCGAGGAGATCAAAGGCCTGTATGTGCCTGTCTGGCTCTATGACTGCGAATCGACAGGCAATGTGAACTACAACGGAAACAAGATGCACACATGGTCGGATTCTCAGTATATGTACACGAGGACAGACCACTACCTGCTCAAGCGGGAAGGCACCATGTCCTTCCACCATGTCCCCGTAGACGGCTCTTCCAAGATGAAAGACGATTTCATGGAGTCTATCGAGCCGTTCGACAGTTCCCAGGCCGTTCCCTTCTCCATGGCCTATCTCTCCGGATTCTATGCGGACAAATACGATATGCCTCAGGATACCTGCCAGAGCCGGGCAGAAGAACGGGTCAAAGCCACAGTCACTTCCGCATTTGCGGGAACGACGTCGGAATTCAGCAGTGTATCCGCCCAGTCCACTCAGCTCAACGTAGAAGGTACCAAAGTACAGTACGCGCTGTTCCCGGTCTGGATCCTCAGCACCCGGTATGAAGATCAGGTCTATACTTTCATCATGAACGGACAGACGGGACGTTTCGCGGGCGATCTGCCGCTTGACAAGAAAAAGATGTGGAAATGGTACGGTCTTCTGACAGCCGGAATCGGTTTCGGTCTGTTTGCTGCAGAATTCATTCTTCATCTTCTGGGGGTGCTGTAAAATGAAAAGATTCCTAACATTCATCACAGCGCTGGTTCTCTGTCTGGCTCTTGTCCTCCCCGTATTCGCAAAAGATCCGCTGATCGTAGATGAAGCGGGGCTCCTTACAAGTCAGGAGATCGCATCCTTG
Source organism: Bacillota bacterium (assembly GCA_016281935.1). Taxonomy (GTDB): domain Bacteria; phylum Bacillota; class Clostridia; order Christensenellales; family UMGS416; genus JAEEJN01. The sequence goes on from JAEEJN010000078.1 coordinate 62,779, forward strand.
ACAAGCAAGGCGGAATCGATTCGAAATGATTATGATTTTGAAGCCGTCATCGTAACGGTCCAGACACTGGGCGGATCGACAGTGGAAGCTTTCGCGGACGACTATTACGATTTCAACGGGTACGGCTGCGGTCCTGATCATGACGGCGTTCTTCTCCTCCTTGCCATGGATGAGAGAGAATACCACATCACGACCACGGGCTTCGGCATCAAAGCCTTTACTGATTACGGTATGGATCAGATGGCGGACAGGTTCGTTTCCTATCTTTCCAACGGCAATTATTCCGGAGGATTCTCCACCTTCCTGGATCTGGTCCGCCAGTATCTGGAAGTCGCAAAGAACGGCAGACCGATCGATGTGAACTACAGTTATGAAGACTACCAGTTCGATCGGATGGATGCCTCGGCGAAAGCTCTGTACTACCTCAAGATCTGTCTCCGGCATCTTCTTCCTTTCCTGCTCATCGGGTTCGTGGTATCCCTGATCTTTGTGAGCAGCCAGAAATCCAAACTCAAATCCATCCACATGCAGAGTGCCGCCAACCAGTACAGAGACGAACAGGGACTGAAGCTTCAGGTCTGTGACAACCTCTTCCTCTATTCGACTACGACCCGCACGCGGATCCAGACGGAAAGCAGTTCCCGCGGAAGCGGCCACAGCGGAGGCGGAAGCAGCACGCACACTTCCTCCAGCGGCACCAGCCATGGTGGCCACAGCGGACGTTTCTGATCCCATTGCTTATCCATCCATAAAAAAGGAGATCCCGAATCTGATTCGGGATCTCTTCTGATATCGGCTGTTTTAAGCCCGCAGCAGTCTGACGGAGTTCAGCACCGCCGCCAGAGCCACACCTGTATCCGCAAGGACCGCAGCCCACATGGGCGCCAGCCCGAAGACGGCGAGGATGAGCACCAGAGCTTTGACGGTCAGGGCAAACGCGATATTGAACCGCACAACGCCCATGACTCTTCGGAACAGACGGATCGCATCCAGAAGACGGGACGGCCGGCTGTCCACAAGGACGATGTCCGCGGTTTCGATCGCAGCGTCCGACCCGAGCCCCATTGCCACGCCTACGTCCGCCTCAGCGAGGACCGGCGCATCGTTGATACCGTCACCAACGAAGAAGACCTTTCCCTCCCTGCTGAGATCCTTCATCCTCTCCACTTTCTGCTCAGGCAGGAGTTCCGCATAATAGTCCGAAATGCCTGTCTCTACAGCAGTCTCTTCCGCAGCCCGTGCAGAATCGCCTGTCAGCATCACGCATCTGCGTACACCGAGACTGATCAGCCCAGAAATGAGTTCCGGGACGTCTTCTCTGACCGCATCCTGCATTCTGAAAGCGGCGGCCGGACGGCCGTTGACAGTCATATAGACCTGTGCATCCGGGAGCGCGTCCGTAGGAATGCCCATGTCTTCCAGCATTCTGCGGGAGCCCACACTGACCTCCCTTCCGTTCACAACAGCCATAACGCCGTGTCCAGGCCTCTCACGGATATCTTCCGCTGCCTCGATTTCCGAACCGGCAGCTTCACAGATTGCCTTGGCCATAGGATGCGCAGAAAAGCGTTCCGCTGCTGCTGCAAGCGCCAGGAGATCTCCGGAAGACTCGGAAGCGTCTCCAAGGGGCAGGGTCTGCGCGACCTTCAGACTGCCTTTCGTCAGCGTACCTGTTTTGTCGAACGCGGCGATGGAAGCCTCTGCAAGAAGCTCCACGTACTTCCCGCCCTTGACAAGGATTCCTTTTCTGGATGCCGCTCCGATCCCCGCGAAGAAACCGAGAGGCACGGAGATCACGAGAGCACAGGGACAGGACGCAACCATGAATACGAGTGCGCGGTGCAGCCATTCGGAAAACGCGCCGAGCCCAAGCAGCGGGGGGATTGCCATCAGAAGCACCGCTCCGATCACGACCACAGGCGTATATATCCTGGCAAACCGGGTGATGAATCTTTCCGACTGTCCTTTTCTGGAAGCCGACTCCTGAACCATGGATAGGATCCGCGATGCAGCGGAATCTTCAAACTCATGTGTCACACGGACTTTGAGTACCGAGTCTCCGTTCACCATACCGGACATCACTTCCGAACCGGGACCGGCCGTCTGAGGAATCGATTCCCCCGTCAGAGCCGACGTATCGAGCGCAGATTCTCCTTCCTCCACGATTCCGTCCAGCGGGATCCGTTCAAACGGAGCGATCAGGATCCTGTCGCCGATATGGACCGTATCTGCGGGAACAGTACGGCTTTCTTCGTCTTCTCCCAGCAACTCGGCTTCTTCGGCCCGGATATTGGCAAGAGCTTCGATCTGTTCTCTGGACCGGTCTACAGCCTTGTCTTCCAGCAGTTCGCCTATGGTAAACAGGATGGCCACGCCGGCCGCTTCCGGGAATTCCTTCAGCGCGAACGCAGCGATCACGGCGATCGTCATGAGCAGGGTTTCGTCGATGTTCAGCCTGGTCAGGTTTTTGAATCCCTTGATCATCGTTTCATATCCGCCGAGTATCGTCGCGGCAGCGAAAACGAGAGCCTGTACCCATACGGCCGCTCCCATGCGGGACATAATCAGTCCGGCGGCAAAACACACGACTGCCAGAGCGATGAAGACGTAGCGTTTTGCGTCCGATCCTTCTTCTTTATCATGATGATGTTCATGCTCATCATGTTCATGCTCATGTTCATCGTGTTCATGCTCATGAGAATGATGCGCATGTTCATGGTGTTCATGCTCATGACGCTCTTGGGCATGTCCATCTTCTCCCGGAACCACCAGATAGGCATCGGGTTCCGTCCTGTCGATGGCCTTCCGGATCCTGTCTTCCAGGTTTTCTTCAGAACCTTCTTCGACCGTCACATCCAGTGCACGTGTCATGAAGTTCAGATGGGCTTCCCTGACGCCGGGCAGTGAAGCGACCGCATCCTCTACTTTCTGTGCACAGTTGGCACAGTCAAGATCATACACTTCATAATGTCTGCGGATCATCTGTTTATCGCTCCTCGATATGAGACAGTCCTTTGTCGAATATCTGTCTCACATGATCATCGTCCAGGGCATAGTAAGCATTCTTTCCGTCGCGGCGGCTCCTTACGAGTCTTGCCGCACGGAGAAGGCGCAGCTGATGTGAGATCGCAGAAGGCGCCATTCCCAGAAGATCAGCGATATCTGAAACACTGAGTTCCTCGTCGAACAGAGCGCACATGATACGAACCCGTGTCGTATCGCCGAACACCTTGAACAGTTCAGCCAGATCGTACAGAGTCTCTTCATCCGGCATCCGTTCCCGGATGCGTTCGATCTGTTCCGCGTGTTCTTCGGAAGACTGACCGATCCATTCGCTCATAGAAGCCTCCTTCGTTCACATCATCATGTGAACATTTATTCATATGTTGACTGTATTATAGTTCCTTTTATATACGGTGTCAACTGTGATTCCGGATCCGAGACAAAAAAAGGTCTCCGATCGGAGACCCGTATCTGTATCGTTTTCCATCGATCAGTCGTCTGCACCGAGGATGTAGGCATCCACGATCTGAGCGATATAGGCGGTATGGAAATCGCCTGCATCCGCGCCTTTCCCGTAGAAACGCTCCCGGATTTCTGCCGGGATCTTCTCAAGATCCTGATCCTGCGCATACAGGACGCGGCACTCGAGCGTCAGCGGGTATTCCAAGACGCCCGGCGTATGATTGGTTCTAGGCGCAGCCAGCGTGAACAGCTTTTCCTTGTCCACATCGCGACCGGACTGGGATCCGCAGACCCGCATCACGTCCGCGCTCAGGCTTCCCTCCAGCGGCAGGGACAGCGTGAATTCTCCGGAAGCATCGATCTGGCCTTTGGTATAACGGCTTTGACGGACATAGACCGTCACGGCGGGAAGGCCCCAGATGACTCCGATGTTCCCCCACCCGATCACCATACTGTTGAACTTGTCCGCTTTCGTATTCAGAAGAAATCTGGGATTCAGCGTTTGCGTCAGATGGTCGGCATAATCAAAGGCGTTGACTGTCTTTTTCATTCCGCTCCCCCGTTCTCTTCTTTGTAGTCATAACGGTTTTCGGTGCGGTCCCAGAGTCTCTCCAGATTATAGAAAGCCCGGTCTTCCGTATGGAAGATGTGAACCATCAGCCCCGAATAATCCAATACGATCCAGCGTCCGGCGGCATAGCCTTCCTTGCGCAGCGGAGCGATCCTGAGAGTTTCGCCTACTTTTTCCTCCACCGCATCGGCAAGAGCACGGACCTGAAGAGTCGAACGTCCGCTCGCCAGAAGAAATCCGTCGCATACGGTCGTCATCTGTTCCGTATCCAGCAGAGTCACATCCTGTGCACGGCGATCCAGAAGAGCCGCAGCAGCGACGTCAGCAAGTTCTTTCCACCTTTTTTCCATCAGTCAACCTCCATTCCTGTTTTCGTTCGGATCAATTCGTCGTTGAAAGCAATCAGTGTCCCGGGATGCACGACCTGTCCGCGGGATATCGCATAGGACAGAGTCTGCTGCAATGCTCTGAAATAGAGTTTATCGAGATCTTTTCCGGAAAGATCCCTGAGTTCTGTCAGTCCCGGATATGCCTTGCGGTTCGGTTCGATCATGTCGGCTGTGAACAGGATCCGGTCCAGCCGGCTCATGGGCAGATCCGGTATCGTATGAGCATACACCGCATGCAGGAGTTCGGGATCGGAAAAGAAGCCTTCCTCCCTGAGCCAGAGAGAACCTGCAGGACCATGCAGAAGAGAAGGTACTCTCCGGTAGACCGGATCCTTGTCCAGATGCAGGCGCGACGCGTATTCCAGGAGCAGGGGCGGAGAAAAACCTTTTCCCACGTCGTGTACGAGTCCAGCCCAGTACGCTTTCTCAGGATCCGCACCGAAACGCTCCGCCATACTTCTCGCCGTCTGAGCGACACCAAGACTGTGTGTGACCCTCGCGGGCTTCACATAACGGCTCAGAATCCCGAGCCACTCTTCCTCACGCATCGGCATTCACCGCCCATCCATACAAATGATTCTGTATCATGTATTCCCGCAGATCTTCAGACAGATCTCCTTCAGGCCATTCCCGGCGATTGAGTTTCTCGCGGATCTCCGTAGCGGAGAGATCAGGACCATCTGCTTTCAGCAGCGTGATGTCAGCTCCGTATTTCTTTCTGAGGTTCCGCGCTTTGGCCTGCATCTGCCTGCGCGTAGCGGATCCGGCCCGGGCAGCTACGAAAATCCGTCCTTCGGCCATGATCCGTTCTGCATGATACCATTCGTCCAGATACATCAGGGAATCTCCGCCGATCAGAAAACAGATCTCACGGATCCCAAATTCCTTTTTCAGCAGTTCCAGCGTCTCCGCCGTGTATGCATAACTGTCTCTTCTGACTTCCCAATCCGAGACTGACAGTTCAGGATAGGGATCCGCCGCGATCCTTGTCATCATCAGGCGATCCGAAGCGGATGTCATCTCTCTTCCGCGCTTATGCGGCGGAGTGCCGGCAACCATCAGGACCAGACGTTCCCAGCCCATTTCCTGTGCCGCTTCGCGTGCGATCTCCAGATGCCCGCGATGGATAGGGTCCCATGTACCGCCGTAGAGAGCGAGGCTGCGTCCTTCATAAGCCGAAAGATCGGCAAGCTCTCTGAGCTTCCTCCCGGCGAACGCATTCTCTTTCCTCAAGGCATCCATGGTTTCCTGTCTTTCCGTCTCTTCCATCCTGACGGCTGTCCGTCAGCCTTTGTGCTTAGGCTTCGTCCTGCTGCCCGGCCTCACGGGTCTCTGTCCCCGGTTTTTATAGGGGACTTCGGGTTCACGCACCGGACGGGCCGCAGCAGGAGGGGTCTCCTTCTCTCTGACGACTACCGTCCCGCGTTCCAGAACGATCCTGGGATGTTCCCTGGAAACTCTGTAGAGCACAAAACGGCTCCCGATGATCTGGACGCTCTCGGCTCCTGTTGCTTCCGCAAGGGCCTCCGAGGCTTCGCCCGCTGTGTATTCACTGTTCTGAAGGATCGAAATCTTGATCAGTTCGCGTTTCTCGAGCGCCTCATCCACCTGTTTGATCAGATTCTCGTTCACTCCGCCCTTGCCCACCTGGAAAATGGGATCCAGCGCATTTGCCATGCTCCGCAGGAGCGCTCTCTGTTTGCTGTTCATGTCTACTCCATAAAATCAAACTGTGTACCGCAGAAGTCCACGGTATCTCCCGTGACGGCTCCCGCTTCCCGCAGAGCGTCCACGATCCCCAGCCGTCTCAGCTGTTTCTGGAAGTTCCGCACTGACGCGCCGTCTTCCAGGTTTACCGAATCGAGCAGCCGCTCCGCCAGCGCGCCTGTCACATAGTAGATCCCGTCTTCTTCCTTCACGAACCACTCCTGAGGAGGATAGGGATCCAGTTCCCGGAAAAGCCCCATGCCGTTCTCATCCGACTCAGGCGGAAGATCGTCCAGCACCCGTGTCACACGGTCCAGAAGGGGCGCCAGTCCCTGATGCGTCGCCGCCGAAATGGGGAAGATCTCCGTTTCCGTTCCGACCAGTTTTCTGAGGCGCTTCAGATTCTCTTCCGAATCCGGAAGATCCATTTTATTGGCCACGAGGATCCTGGGCTTCTCCGCGACCGAAGACCCGTAGGCTTCCAGTTCACGGATGATCTTGGAATAGTCTTCCAGGGGATCGCGTCCTTCCAGTCCGCTCATATCGACCAGATGGAGAAGGACCCGGCTTCTTTCCACATGGCGAAGGAAATCGATCCCTAGGCCGACTCCTTCATGGGCGTTTTCGATGATGCCGGGTATGTCAGCGGCCACGAACGTGCGTCCTCTGTGTTCCACGACGCCGAAATTGGGAATCAGCGTCGTAAAAGGATAGTCTGCGATCTTGGGCCTTGCCGCAGAGATCACGGAGAGCAGAGTCGACTTGCCGGCGTTCGGAAACCCGAGGAAGCCTACGTCCGCGATGGATTTGAGTTCCAGTTCCAGTTCATAGGTCCGGGTCTTCCCTCCCGGCAGGGCAAACCCGGGTTTCTGTCTCGTAGGCGTCGCCATCTTCGCGTTTCCGAATCCGCCTCTTCCCCCGCGGATGAGACGCACAGTCAGTCCTTCGCGGCTCATATCCGCAAGGACTTCACCCGTTTCCTGGAGTTTCACGATCGTTCCGAGAGGCACACGGATCTCCAGATCCTCGCCGTCCTTTCCGTCGCGGAGTCCGCTCATCCCGTCTTCTCCGTCCGCCGCAAAAAACCTGCGCTGATAACGGAAATACTGGAGTGTGCGCATGGATTTGTCAGCTGTCAGGATGATTGCGCCGCCGACGCCTCCGTCTCCGCCGTCCGGTCCGCCTTTGGGAACATATTTCTCACGGTGGAAAGAGACGGCTCCGTTTCCTCCGTTGCCCGATTTGACTGTGATCCGGGCCTGATCCATCCATTCGTTCATAGACTATACCTTATCTTCATAGGGGCATTGGCTCAGAAAAGGGCATTCCGCACACAGAGGTTTGCGTGCTTTGCAGATCTTTCTCCCATGCCAGATCAGCCAGTGATGCGCAGCGGACCATTTGTCTTTCGGGAAGAAAAGCATGAGCTCCTGCTCCGTTTCCGCCGGATCCTTCCCGCTGGCGATCCCGAGCCTGTGGCTTACCCTGAACACGTGGGTATCCACCGCGATGGCCGGAACACCCATGGCATTGGACAGGACCACGTTGGCCGTCTTTCTTCCCACACCCGGAAGCCGTGTCAGCTCTTCCATGGTACCGGGGACTTCCCCCCCGAAATCGGATACGATCATTCTGGCAGCCGAAACGAGGTGGATCGCCTTGTTGTGATAGAAATTGACGGAGGCGATCCAGGGTTCCAGTTCTCCGGGGGTGACGGAAGCAAGTGCCTCCGCATCAGGAAAGCGTCCGAAGAGGGCCGGCGTGACCTGGTTGACTCTTTCATCCGTGCATTGAGCGGAAAGGATCGTCGCCACAAGAAGCTGGTAGGGCGTACCGAAATCCAGCCCGCAGCTGTATTCTCCGTAATAGCTTTCAAGCCCCTTAATGAGCCATTCGCGATCCATTCCGAGCCTCCTGTCGTTGTGTCATAATTATACAGGATAATTCCCCTGCAGTCCAGTCAAAAGCCCGAGCGCTCCGTGCTTCCCGGTTCGTGAGAGAATAAAAAAGCTGCAGTTCTCAGACTGCAGCCATTATCCGTTTCCTTTTACTCTTCCATGAAGAACCGGCGTGCCTGAGCCTGTCCGTTGACAGCTTCACAGGCAGGCGCATAGGATTCCAGAGAATGGATCCGGGCCACCCAGTCCGTCCAGGATTCATCGAAGCGGGAATTCACGAGTGCGAGTTCTTCCAGAAGCTCGGGCAGAGCCTTGTCGATCTCGTCCTGGAGGAGGATCTTGTCGTCCGACCAGACACCGTCGGCAAACACGGGGCCTTTCCACACGTTGGCCCACCAGGTCGTGGACATCTCGTCACGTACGCCTTCCGCATAGCTTTCCGGCTCATACTTGTCGAGACGGCTCCTGCTCGCTTCGCGGGACCTGTCCGCGATGCAGAAAATCGCTTCCAGTTCTTTGTCTGTCACCCCGGAATCGATCAGGACAAAATCCTTGGCCTCCGTCACGGGAAGGTAGCGAGTGCCCCAGGGCGTCGAAGGTTCAGGAAGGATCGAAACGCAGTCGCTGATCAGAAGACCGTCCGTCTCATGGATCATCGACCATGCGGATTCCACCTGGGACACGCCTTCAGCGTTCCCGTCCCAGATCAGCATGGCGACTTCTCCCTTGACAAAGGATTCAAGGGCTTCGCTTTTATGCTCGCAGACTCTCAGCTGATTCTCCTTGCGGATCTGCGTTGCCCAGGCCAGGGCGTCCCTGGCGCGGCCTGAAACCATACCGGGCACATACTGTCCGTCCTCAAGTACCCAGGAGCGTACGCCGAACAGTTCCAGGAACCAGGATTCCAGCCCCTCGCCCACCGCGATAGCCTTCGTGTCTTTGATCTTGTTCCCGTCCGGATCGCCGGATGCGGCATATGTCATCATTTCGATGAAAGCTTCCCAGGTGATATCGCTGAAATCGACTTTCTCCGACTGGATCCAGTCAGAACGGTAATACAGGACTTTGCCGTCCGGGATGCCCACGGAAGAGTCCCATGCCGCCCGCGGAAGAGCATAGTACCCATAGCCGTCGTTATACAGGGGCTTATAGTGTCTCATAAGATCCCTGAGTTCTTCGTGTCCTGCAAGGTCTTTCGCGGAAAAACGGCGTACGGTCCCATCCTCCACCAGATGCATGAGGTTGGCCAGATCTTCTCTTCCGTTGAAATAGACAACAGCGGGTCTCTGTTCCGCCGACATCATCCAATAGGACTGCAGGTCCATGGGCTCGACCTTCAGTTCAAGTCCGAGTTCCGATGCGATCCCGCACCAGTCGTTCAGCAGTTCGACTCCGTCATCCTGGATACAGGCGACTGTAAGCGCTCTGATCGGCGTATCGGTCGGGCTGGCCGTCACTGCCGGTGTCTGCGTTTCTGCAGGAACTGTCCAGGGAAAAGACGCGCAGCCGGAAAGAATCCCCGCAGTCAAAGCAAGGATCAGTGCACACAGGCGCATCGCTTTCTTCAAAGGAGTCCCTCCCTCCCCGGTCAGGGGATTTCATACTTTTTTAACATTGTACATTATAACGGCACTCCTGCCTTCCGTCAAATCGGGTCTCTTTCAGCGGAAGTCCCTGCGTGCACCTGACAGTTTTCCCAATGTTTTCCCATGGACAACAGGACTGTTTCCATTTATACTTAAACCATGAGCAAACAACTGGCATACATCGCCACGGCCGCTTACGGCCTGGAAGGCGTACTGGCAAAAGAGGTCCGGGATCTGGGCTATGAAACGGGCGAGATCCAGACATCACGTGTCGAGTTCTACGGAGATGAATCGGCGCTTGCCAGGTCCAATCTGTTCCTTCGCACCGCGGGACGCGTTCGTCTGATCGCCGGCACGTTCCGTTCTGCGACCTTTGACGAACTGTATGAAAGGACCCGCAGCACAGCCTGGGAGGATTATCTGCCGAAAGATGCAAAGATCCCCGTGACCGCCCGCTGCGTGTCATCCGCTCTCATGAGCCTTTCCGACTGTCAGCGTATCGTCAAAAAGGCAATAGCTGACAGGCTCTGCACGGTATATGGGCTCGGCCGTCTTCCGGAAACGGGATGTGAATATCCTGTCGAACTTCATATTTTCAAAGATGAAGCCACTCTGTCACTGGACACATCAGGAGAACCGCTCCACAAACGCGGATACAGGAAACTGAACGGTCCGGCGGCGATACGTGAGACGCTCGCGGCAGCGATGGTAGAGCTCTCCCACTGGAAAGAAGACCGGGCGTTGATCGATCCTTTCTGCGGGACCGGAACCATCATCATCGAAGCGGCGATGAAGGCCAGAAACATCGCTCCGGGAAGCCGGCGCAATTTCGGTGCCGAAACCTGGGGGCTCATTCCTGCCGACGTTTGGAAACAGGCGCGCGCGGAAGCCCATGATCTGGAAAATCCCCGTCTCGCCTTGGAGATCCTGGGATCTGATATAGACGAGAACGCGCTTTCCATGGCGCGTTATCACGCCAGAGCCGTAGGCATGCCCGATCTTGCTTTCCTCCGTCGTGACGTGAAAGACCTCGTTTCACCCTATCCATACGGACACATCATCACGAATCCTCCCTACGGGAAACGCATGAGTCATGAAGAGACCCAGCTGTACCGCTCTCTCGGACTTTCCTGGAAACAGCTCCGGCACTGGAGCGCGCACGTCATCTGCGCCTACCCCGATTTCGAGCGGGCGTTCGGAGCGAAGGCAAACGGCCGGCGGGTCCTGTTCAACGGACAGATTGCCTGCCGCTATTACCAATTCTACGGTGAACGTCCGCCCAAAGGCTGGACGATGAAGCCCTGAAAGGATGTCTTGCCATGAACCCGTATGCCACAGATGCCTTTCTCAGGCGTCTCTATGCAGACGCACCGAAAGGACGAGACATTATGGAGTGCGAGGCCTCGGACTTTGAAACCCTTGCTCAGACAAAACGGATCCGATTTGCCGACTCTCTGGGGCTGGACAGGATCCGTGCGCTCGGCGCTGCGGGATCTCCCGTTCTTTCTTGCGAAGAAAGGCGGGAAGGATACCGTCTGGAGACCTATGACTTCACCTTTCTGCCGGATCTTACGGCACCCATCCACCGTCTCGTGCCGGATATCTGCAACGGACAGACGATCCTTTATCTCATCGGCCACGGACCGGGAGCGAAAGGCGTCATCTCGCCCGATCCTGTCAGCGGGGACATGCCCCTTCCCCTGCGTTTCGCCGAACTCGGCTACACCGTCCTTGTGCCGGAACTGATCGGCTTCGGGCAGACGATATCGGAAGACAATCTGACAGAATCCAACCGGGGCTGTACAGCCAACGCGCTTCACCTCCTGATGCACGGCATGACTCTTGCCGGCCTCCGGGTGGTGGAATGCGAACGTCTGCTGGACTGGGCGCTGCCTGTCGGCCCGCAGGGCAGGCTGATCTCTTACGGCATGAGCGGCGGCGGAATGCTGAACACCGCGCTATTCGCTTTGGAACCAAGGATCGATGCGGCTGTCATCGCATCCTATCCCAACACTTTCGGCACGAGCATCCTCGCCATGCACCACTGCCTGTGCAATTATTTCCCCGGCATCCTGGATGTCGGCGACATGGCTCAGCTGATCGCGCTCGGCGCACCGAAACCGATCCTTATCTCCTCCGGGACGGAAGATCCCATCTTTCCCCTGGAAGGAACGAAGCGCTGCTGGGAAGATCTGTCCGCCGTCTATAAAAAGCTCGGTGCGTCGGACGCATGTGAACTGGAGCTCTTCCCCGGTAAGCACGAGATCTCCACGGACCGCGTATTCGGATTCCTGGAAAAACAGTTGACGGAGGTATAGAACCATGAGACAGTTTATGGACGATGATTTCCTTCTCGGCAGCGACACGGCAAAAAAGCTGTTCGAACAGGTCCGTGATCTTCCCATTCTAGATTATCACTGTCATCTCTCGCCCAAAGAGATCTGGGAAAACAAACCCTTCACGGACGTCACCGATCTGATGCTCGGAGGCGACCACTACAAGTGGAGACTCATGCTCGCCAACGGTGCTCCCGAAGAACTGATCTATCCGGTCCGCAAAGGCGATCCGAAAGCCCGTTTCCGGGCTTATGCGCAGGCTCTGTCCTATGCGCCGGGAAATCCCCTGTTCCACTGGACCCATCTCGAACTGCAGCGTGTCTTCGGGATCCGCACGATCCTCACGGAAGATACTGCCGACGGCATCTATGATGAAACGAAGGCGCTCCTTGCCAAGCCGGAGTATCTTCCCCGTGCTCTGATCAGACGATTCCGCGTGGAAGTCGTATGCACGACGGACGATCCCGCGGACAGTCTGGAGTATCACCGTCTTCTTGCAGGGGAGGATCTCGGGTTCCGTGTGCTCCCCACGTTCCGTCCCGACCGTTTCCTGTATCCGGAAAGGACGCCTTTCCTCTCCGCCGTAGCAGAGCTCGAAAAGGCATCAGGGAAAAAGATCGGAAGTTACAGGGATCTGGTCAATGTACTTGAGGAGCGGGCTGCATTCTTCGCTTCCATGGGTTGCCGCCTCTCAGATCACAGTCTCGAGTTCGTGCCCTGGAGCCCTGCGACAGACGAGCAGATCGAAGCGGTCTTCGCTTCAGCAACCGCAGGCAATATCCCTGATGAATCTGCCTGCAGAGCATACCGCACACGGCTCATGACCGACCTCGGAAGGATCTATTCGGAAAACGACTGGGCCATGCAGCTCCACCTGAGCGCCATGCGGAACAATTCCACCCGCAAGTTCGGTGAGTACGGAGCGGATTCCGGGTTCGATTCCATGGACGATCCCCTTGTAGCCCGGAATCTTTCCCGCCTTCTGGACGCAATGGACCGGGACGGAAGGCTGCCCCGCACAATTCTCTACAGTCTGAATCCCAAAGACAACTATACGCTCGCATCCCTTCTGGGCAACTTCCAGGCATCAGGGGTTCCCGGCAAGATCCAGCTGGGCTCCGGCTGGTGGTTCAACGATCAGCTTCCCGGCATGATCGACCAGATGACGACGCTGGCAAGTGTAGGTCTGCTGGGGCGTTTCGTCGGCATGCTGACGGATTCCCGTTCCTTCATCTCCTATCCCAGACACGAGTATTTCCGCCGGATCCTCTGCAATCTCATCGGCTCATGGGTCGAAAACGGCGAATTCCCGGACGATCCCAAGCTCCTCACCCGTATCGTACAGGGCGTCTCCTATGAGAACGCCAAAGCCTATTTCCGTTTCTAGGAGGTTCCCATGCAGGATATTTATGAAAGAATCCGTATCGGCGGAGTCCTTCCGGTCGCTTCGTTCTTCACCCCGGAAGAGGCGGTCCCGACCTGCCGCGCTCTCGAAGCAGGAGGCATCGGAGCAATCGAGATCACCTTCCGCACGGAAGCCGCAGCGGAAGCCATCTACCTCGTCAGGCAGACGCTTCCCGGTTTCCTTGTAGGCGCCGGCAGTCTTCTCAACGCGGAAATGGCGCAGACGGCCATCATGGCCGGTGCAGAATTCCTGGTCACTCCCGGGTTTTCCGTGCCCATCGTGGAAATGGCTCAGAGCCGCGGCGTACCGATCTTCCCCGGATGCTCCAACGCATCCGATCTGATGACGGCATCTTCATACAACCTGAACATCGTCAAGTTCTTCCCCGCAGAAGCGCTTGGCGGACTGAAGATGCTCAAAGCGCTCTCCGCTCCCTTCCCCAAACTCTCCTTCATGCCGACGGGCGGCCTGACTCTGGACAACTTCACGGATTATCTGGCGGATCCCAAAGTCTTTGCCTGCGGAGGAAGCTGGCTCGTGAAGTCCGCATGGCTGCAGTCGGAGAACTATGAGGCCGTACGTGATGCGGCCCGGCGGACCAGAGAGAAACTCGACCTGTTCCGGGAGGCAAACGCATGAGGATCGCCGCTTTCGGAGAATATATGCTTCGTCTGAAAAGCCCGGGGTATACCCGTCTCCTGCAGGAAAACCGTCTCGAAGCAACTTTCGGAGGAGCAGAAGCCAACGTCGCCATGTGCCTCGCCGCATGGGGGCTTCCGAGCCGCTATATCACCCTGCTTCCCGAGAACGATCTGGGGCAGGCCGCTTTGCGGAGCCTGCTCGCGTGCGGTGTGGACACATCCTGCATACCCAGATTGCCGGGGCGTCTGGGCGTCTATTTCGTAGAGGCGGGAGCGGGCGACCGTCCTTCCCGCGTGATCTATGACCGTGCGGATTCATGCATCGCCAGAGTCAGGCCCGGCGACATCGACTGGGATGCTGCACTGGAAGGCGTCGATATCCTCCATCTGACCGGTATCACCCCCGGGATCTCACAGGCCGGGGCCGACGAAACGCTGAATGCGGCTCATAACGCGCGCAGGCGCGGCATACTCGTTTCCCTGGACCTGAATTACAGGGCCAAACTGTTCCAGTTCGGGAAAACGCCTCAGGAACTTCTTCTTCCTCTTGCAAGAGAAGCGGATATCCTCATTGCAAACGAGGCCCAGTTCGCTCCGTGCCTAGGCTATACGGAACTTCCTCAGCCTCCCGAAGAAGGGGAGCCGGATCCCGAATTCTATCAGGATTACTGCGATGCCGTCATGAATCTGCTCCCGCAGGTCCGTCTGCTGGCCGTGACACGCCGCAGGAGCCTGTCCATCAACCGCGGCACATGGGCTGCCTGCATCATGGACAGGGATCTTGGTTCGTTTGCCATGAGCCGCTGTTATCACCTGGAAGATATGGTTGACCGCGTAGGCAGCGGGGACGCCTTCACATCCGGCATCCTGTATGCCCACTCCCGGGGATGGGAGCCTGCGCAGGCCGTAGAATTCGCTATGGCTTCCGGCGTTTTGAAACACACTGTCCCCGGTGATTTCAATGCTGTCACGGTTCCGGAGATCCAGGCCTTCCTGAACAGCCGGGGTCAGGCAAACGTCATTCGTTAGGAGGTATCATGGCTGTATTTGTGCTTTCCGGTTTCCTGGATGAAGCCGCACCGAATCTGACCGGGCAGATCGCCGCCTGTCACGAAAACGGTCTCCGTTTCATCGAAATGCGCGGCGTCAACGGCAGTTCGCTCGTTTCCCAGAGTCTAGAAGAAGTCCGCGAGATCCGCCGCGTCCTCGACGGTGAAGGCCTTCGTCTCTCCTCGATCGGTTCCCCTTTCGGCAAGATCAGGATCGACGAGCCCCTCGAACCGCATCTGGATGCACTCCGACACGCAATGGATATTGCCGACATTCTGGATGTCAAGCTTCTGCGCATGTTCTCTTTCTACATGCCTTCAGGGCAGGATCCCGCTCAGTTCCGCGGCGCCGTTCTGGAAGGCATCGATCGGATGCTCAGCATCTGTGAAGACGCCGGAGTCCAGGCATGTCACGAAAACGAGAAAGGCATCTACGGTGACGTCACGGAACGATGCCTGGACCTATACCGCACTTTTGAAGGCCGCATGCCCGGCGTTTTCGATCCTGCCAATTTCATTCAGTGCGGTGTGAAACCTGAAGAATCCTGGCCTCTGCTTTCGCCCTATATCCGTTATCTGCACATCAAGGACGCTCTGCTGTCCAGCGGTCAGGTCGTACCCGCAGGTATGGGAGACGGCCATATTGCTGGTCTGCTGAAGCACTTCTCCGAAAAGGACGGCCGGATCTATCTGAGCCTGGAACCGCATCTGAAAGTCTTCCAGGGTCTGGAATCACTGGAAACAGACGACGTGTCTTCCCGAGGCATGCAGGGATATCCTTCCGGACAGGCTGCTTTCCGCGCCGCGGCGCAGGCTCTGAAGTCTGTCCTGAAAGAGATCGGGTTCTCCGAAACCCAAACGGGGATTTTTGAAAAGACATCAGGAGGTGTATTATGATCAGAATCGGCGTGTGTGCCGCGATCGATCAGATTTCTCTCGCTGCGGCTGCAGGATATGATTATCTGGAAGCCGGATTCGCCGGGATCGCTTCTCTTCCCGAAGAGGAATTCAAGCGTCAGCTTTCCGTTGCGAAAGCATCATCCATCTCCGTGGAAGCATGCAACGGCATGCTGACCGCACAGCAGCGCGTGACGGGTCCGGATGTGGATCTGAACCAAGTGGAGGGTTTCATCACGCGCGGTTTCGACCGTGCTGAACAGTTGGGCGTCAAAGTCGTCGTTTTCGGTTCATCCGGTGCACGCAATGTTCCGGAAGGCTGGTCTTACCACCGTGCCTGGCAGCAGATCTCCGAGTATCTGCGAATGGCCGAGCCTGTCGCACGCGCTCACGGCATCACGATCGCTCTGGAACCTCTCTGCCGTGCCGAATCCAACATCCTGCACTATGTGTCGGAAGGGACCCTGCTCTCCGCCATGCTCGATCTTCCCAACCTGCGCACTCTGGGTGACATATATCACATGGTCCTGAACGGAGAACCCATGAGCGCCCTGACGGATGCCGGCAGTCTTCTTGCTCATACGCATATCGCAAATCCCGAGGGACGCCTCTTCCCGTCCGGATCCGACAGTTTCGATTATGTATCCGTATTCAAAGCGCTGAAGGCCGGAGGCTATGATGCCCGCATGAGTGTCGAAGGCCGCGCACTGGATTTCCAGGCCGATCTACCCGTTGCCTGCCGCGTTCTCAAAAAAGCCAGAGACATGGCATGATCTCACTTGCAAAAAAGGCGTCTGCGAAGCAGGCGTCTTTTTCTTCTGTCATGAATATCTTTCACAGGGTTTTAAGTACGATTGAAAAAACGGAATAAGCCCAAGCAGAAAACAAGCGAGGCGTCTCCCGCAGTTCTCGGGCCAGTTCTTCCGCCGTGATCCACCTTGTTTCAGAAACTTCAGCAGGGTCAGGGGAAATTTCCTCCTCAACCGTGCCAACGAACACATGATCGAATTCATACTCCGTGATCCCATCCGCAAACTCTGCCCGGTACATAAACGAGCCGATCTCATTCAGATCGGACACTCCGCATCCCAATTCTTCACGGATACGGCGGAAAACCGCATCCGGCAGTTCTTCTCCCCACCTCGGATGGGAACAGCAGCTGTTTGCCCACAGTCCTGAGGAGTGATACTTCCCTTCTGCCCGTTTTGCCAGCAGGATCTCCCTCTCTGCTCCCGCATCACGAACAAGAACAGCGGAAAACGCTCTGTGGAGCAAGCCTTCCCGATGGGTCTTCTCCTTGCTTTCCGTCCCTACCGGCCGGTCCATTCCGTCTACCAGGATCAGCTGATCACTCCTGGCAGGATCTATTTTCATTTTGTCCATATCGTACATCTCCCATCAACGTTCGGCTAACTTCCCATTTGACAAACACGGGGCTTCATGCAATAATGTGTGGAGAAACGTCGCCTGTCTCCTCTTAATGTCTCCTGTCTGTTCAGGAACGAAACATGCCGGGATCGACACGACGGGATTCGGAACACAGGCCGTGTCCAATTCACAAAACGTTTCATGTCTCCGTAGCTCAGCAGGATAGAGCGTTCGCCTCCTAAGCGAGAGGCCGCGCGTTCGAATCGCGCCGGGGACGCCATCGGCCATCTTGAAAGCCTTTGATTTCAAAGGCTTTCTTGTTTTTTCGGTTCAGTTCGTTTCAGCGGATGTTTGCATTGATCGCTTTCACGATTTCCACGAATCGGATATCTCCGTCCACCAGGATCTCCGATATCGGCTCCCGTCCGTCCTCATTGGGTCCGTTCCTCCAGTAGATCTCCGCTTTCCGGAGATTCTCTTCCTCGGACACCGAACCGTCGAAGCACTTGTGTGCGTCTCCGAAAAAGCACCTCCCTTCCGCCTCGATCTTCGCGATCCCGTAGGTCGGACGGCCGAGCCCTGCGAAATACTCCGCCCATTGCTCGGCTTCCCTCAAAGTTCGGGACACATACAGAGAGGCCATCCTGGACGGATACTGCGGAAATCCGGCTCTCCTGACTTTTTCCATTGCCAGTTCTCTCAGCGCCACACGGATCTCATGGCTCAGTTCTTTACCCATGTAAGCTTCCGGATCACGATAGATATCCTCCACGATCCCGATCTGCTCAAAGACCCGTTTGCGGACAAAGTTCGGATGTGCTTCATCGAGAAGGATGCGGTCTCCTGCCGTTTTCGGAACATCCGAGATCACATGAAAATAGATCATTCCCGTGCCAGCTGTCAAACTGTCAGTTCCATGCCGTCATAAGACATGATGAATCCGAAAGCCTCGTAAACTCCCCTGTCGTCATAATTCACGTCGGGACTGTTATGGGAGAAGTGATTCAGTACAAGGACCGTATCACCATCGATCAGTCCTTTTTCCATGAACAGACCTTTGTACTTCAGGACATCTCCGAAACAGAGGTGCGACGTATAGTCCAGACGGTCACGGTTTCCACCCGTACAGTCGAAGCTGACGAAGTCGAACCGCATCCCGCAGTCCATGAGCCAGGATAGAGAGGCTTCCGGCAGAATACCCGTATCATGAAGATACAGGATCGTCTTTTCCCCATCTGAGATCACATAGGAAAAAGGGTTCGGAGTACCGTGAAGCGATCTAAGCGGTGTCACCCAATACTTCCCTACGGATGCGGTCTCATAGGGAATGAGCGTATGGATCCGCACGTAATCCGAGGTATCCGCTGCATGCTCCAGAGATCTGAAACCAGGAAGGATGTCCGGCGAGCCGTAGATATCGTAACCCGGATGTCCTTCCGGAACGTGTCCCAGGCCATGATACATATAGTTGAAATCCATGGGATAGAAGTGATCTTCATGTATGTGCGTGAACAGATAATACCGGATGTCGGCATAGTTCAGCCCGTATTTCAGTTCATGCATGAAAGCGTCAGCAGAAAAATCGATATTGAGCGTATCGTCGATCAGAGTCTGTGAACGGGTACGGATGTTGCGTCCTCCGGCCTTTCTTGCGTTTTCACAGTTCTCGCAGTGACAGAACATGGCGGGGATCCCCTCTGCCGCCGCCGTGCCGAGATACTTGATCTTCATGGTCCTCCTCCTGTCTGTGTTTTCTGATCTGATTATAGTAAGCCCGCCGTGCCCGGTCAAGCAGAGTCCATGGTCCTCTTGACAACGGAACGAAAACGGGTATCATGATTGACATATCGACGTTTTCCCGTGAATTCAGTCGTAATGGCTTCAAACATAAGACAAACAGGACACAAGGAGCAGTGCATGAACATCGTATGTCTGGATATGGAAGGCGTTCTGACGCCCGAGATCTGGATCGCGTTTTCCGAAGAAAGCGGGATCCCCGAACTGAGACGGACGACCCGGGACGAACCCGATTATGATAAACTCATGAAATGGAGAATCGGGATACTGAAGAAACACGGTCTTGGCCTGAAGGAAATCCAGGACGTGATTGCAAGGGTAGATCCTCTCCCCGGCGCACGTGAATTTCTGGATGCTCTTCGGGACCGTGTCCAGGTCCTGATCCTTTCGGATACTTTTGAAGAATTCGCGAAACCGTTGATCCGCAAGCTCGGGATGCCGACGCTGTTCTGCAACTCGTTGGAAGTCGCGCCGGACGGAGAGATCCTCAGCCACCGTATGCGGATCGCGAATTCCAAACTCACGACCGTACGGGCCCTTCAGAGCATCGGATACGAGACGATAGCTGCAGGCGACAGTTTCAATGATATCGGCATGATCAAAGCCTCCAAAGCGGGCTTCCTGTTCAGAACAACGGACGCGATCAAGAGAGATTACCCCGAATACCCCGCCTTCGAGACCTATGATGACCTCTTCGACGCCATCGTGCAGTCTCTGAACTGACTATACATATTTACAGCAAAGACGCCGGCATAAGCCGGCGCTTTTTCTGTCTTACGGATAAGAAAAGGACGGGAGAAAACTCCCGTCCTGAAGATATAGGGATCGATATCTTACTTGCGGTTCATGACCTCTACGAAACGATCGTAGGCGGACTGAGAATGCTTGACGTAGTCTTCCACGCCCATGGCCTTCAGTTCGGCAATGTAGGCATCCCAGTCAGCATCGACATCACCGGTACCGGAGACCCACTCAACACCGCGGCGGTTGGTGTAGTCGCGGATATCGGACAGGATCTGGTTCACGCGCTCAGCCTCTTCCACGGTGTAGTTCAGGCTGCCGGGGATGTAGGACTTATCAGCGTAGGGCTTCAGATCGTTGTCGATGTGCTGGACCTTACGGTCGGTGAAGTGCAGATGCAGACGCTCGTCGTAGTACTCACGGGTGCAGCCGCAGGGGAAGAAGGAAGCGAAGTTGTTGTCGCGGAACATCAGGATCGTCATGCCTTCGGGCACGTCGGTGTTAACCATCAGAGCGCGGCCGTTGTTGCAGACGGTGCAGGGGATCAGACGGGGGTTCGGGCCGTCGATCGCGCCTTCGATCGTCGTCAGGGACTGATCCGGCTGGAACCAGTAATCCGCATAGCGATCAGCGATATAGGGCTTCTCGCAGTCGCGGGTGATGACCCAGCGGTAGTTGTAGCCGGGGTACTGCTCAATGCCGAAAACAGGATCTTCGCCGTTCAGGCCTTTCAGAGGCTGCACGAAGTCATACTCGATCGGGCCGTTGGGGGAAGTGAAGCCGTCGCCGATCTCCCAGATGCCGAAGCAGCCATAGACGTAGGGCTCCTGGTTGAAGGCAGCGTTGAAGGTATCCCAGTCAGAGGAGAAGCCGAGGGTGGACAGCAGGCCTTCGTCAGCAAGTTTGCGCAGATAACGGACAGCATCCTTATAGCGGTCATCCATGCCGGTGAAGTAGACTTTGCCGTTCTCATCCACGTCCAGATAGCTGGCAGACATGTTGATGCCGAAAGCGCCGAAGATGTGCTGCAGACCAGTGTTGCCGGAGTTGTAGCCGACAAGGTTCAGCAGAGCATACAGAGGAACTTCGTCATTGGCATCGCCGTTGCCGTTGCAGTCGTTCTCTTTGAAGGCTTTCAGAACAGCCTCGAAATCCTGCAGCGTGGAGGGCATATCCAGACCCAGATCATCCATCCAGGAGTTGTTGATGATGAGCATGTTGCCGCTCTGCATCCAGCCGCCTTCGTTCAGACGGGGCAGAGTGTACATGTTGCCGTCAGCGCAGGAAATGTAAGCGCGCAGAGCCGGCTTCTTGTCGAACAGGGCTTGCAGGTTGGTCATGTAGGCGTCTACATAAGGATCCTGCGGGATGAAGATGTGCTGCTGCATGCCGTACATAGCCTGCATCAGGGGGGACATACCGTCGGAGATGACATCGGGATACGTACCGGAAGCAAGGATGATGTTGTACTTCTCGCTGTAGGTCGTGCCGGTGTAGCTCTCGAAATCGATGTGTACGTTGGTGATGGCTTCCGCCTGCTGAACGATATAAAGCTCATTCAGATCGTCGGGAGCATAGTTGGAACGGCTGCACAGAACGTGGATGGTCTCCATCTCCTTGCAGACCGGCCAACCGGTAGGATTGAAGTTGCTGTCGCCTTCAGCATCTTCCGTTCCAGTTCCGGCAGGCGTCTCATCGCCTTTGGGTTCGTCAGACTTGGGGGCTTCCGTGGCCTTCGCAGGCTCATTGGAGCCGCCCTGCTGGGACGGAGTGTCCGAGCCGGCCGGTGTGGACTGGCAGGCAGTCAGGCAGATCGTCAGAAGCATGAGAACCGCCAGAATCAAAGCAAGTTTTTTGTTCATACTTTTCTCCTTTTCCTTTCCTATGATAGATACAAGATCCCCTTGATCTTCTATTCTATTATAGGATGAACAGACAAATAAATCCCGAATGATGCGGTTTCGGATGCATGTATCCAAGCCCATCGGTCATGTATTTACTCTTTTGTATTCCGATAACGCACTTTGACTCTTTCATGATTTCGTAATCTCATATGCCTTCCGAAAAATAACGGAATCCCGGAACCGTATCGTCTTCTGACAGCCTCGATCTCGTCATCCATTTCTATAATCACGTATGTTATTATGTAATTTCCCAATATAGTACGTAAATGTTCGCGGAATGTGGCAGAATATTGTCATGAACATGGATATTTGCCGACATCAACATGATTTTTCCTAACATTTTCCTGTTCAAGCCATTCAAAGTATAATCTGAGGAACGGATAAAACGTCATCGTTTCAGGTGTGATCGGAAAGTGAAATCCGCCGATTCAGGCAGGAATCCGTGCCGTTCAGGTCGTAAATAGCAGAAGAATCCGGAAACGAGGAGGAACAGGATGAGAAGACACGCTGCAGCGCTGCCCGCAGAATTCCAGCCGCCCGAGATCCGGCCTTTTCTGAAAGGCGCGGACATATATGACAGCAGCTGTTCACCGGAAGCATCCGTCTACTTTCTGGATCAGGGAGACGGCCTGTACCTGAAGATCTCTCAGGCAGGAACGCTCTTCAGGGAAGCCGAGATGACAGCCTACTTCAGCCGTCTGGGTCTTTCCGCGCAGGTCCTGCATTACGGGACTCACGAAGGCAGTGATTATCTGATCACGGCAAGGATCCCGGGAGAAGACTGTACGGACCGGCACTGTCTGGACGATCCGAAAAAGCTGTGTGACACCACCGCCTCTTTGCTTCGGGCGCTCCATGAGACAGACGGTTCTCTGTGTCCCGTACAGGACAGGCTCGAGAGTTATTCGGAATCCGTCCGCAGGGGACTTGCCGGCAGGCACTGCGAATCGGATCTGTTCGCTGGTCTATGGGAATTCGGCTCCCTGCAGGAAACGAGAGTTGTCGCGGAAGAAGGACTTCGTAATCTTCGAAAAGACGCACTGATCCACGGGGATTACTGTCTCCCCAACATCATCCTGAACGGATGGGATCTTTCCGGGTATATCGATCTGGGAAACGGGGGCATCGCCGACAGCCACATCGATATCCTTTGGGGGATATGGACGCTCAATTACAATCTTGGCACAGTGGAATACTCAGACCGTTTCATGGATGCCTACGGGCGGGACCGGATCGATCCCGACAGGCTCAGGATGATCGCGGCAATGGAAATGATCGGCATATAAGAACCGAAACTGATTCACAAAACGCTATGACAGGAGGAAACCTATGGCTGACAATCTGAATGAACACTTCATCGATTACAGAACTCTGACTTCCGAAGAACTGAAAGCAGACCGTGATTCCAGATGGGCAAGGATGAAGCATGAACTTGCCGGGGAAGGGATCCGACCTCAGAAGATCTGGGGTGAAAGTGTTCCCGGCTTCGATCCCGCTCTCGGTCAGGACGAGCCTGCTCTCTACGTGCTGCCCATCCATCCTGGACGCGGATTGTTCATCGTCTGCGCGGGAGGCGGCTTCGTCCATAAATCTCCCAACGAATCCAGAGCCGTAGCCGAGTTCTTCCACCGGGCGGGACTGAACGCCGCGATCCTCGATTACAGGGTCCGGCCCTACGATCCGCAGACGTGCGCAGTAGCCGACGGTCTCCGCGCTGTCCGGTACGTCCGTGCTCACGCGGAAGAATGGGGGATCCCTGCAGACAGGATCGCCATAGGCGGATTCTCGGCAGGCGGCATGCTCTCGGGAGGAACGGCAACCCGGTATGATGCGGGAGATCCAGCATCGGATGATCCCGTCGCACGCTGCTCGTCAAGACCTGACGCCGTGCTTCTTCTGTACGGAGCTTTCCCCATGCGCGTGCCTCAGGCCGGAGCCGGAGGCTACGACATCGAGGCGACCCGCAAAGCGTCCGCGGTATGGCCTGCGGCGAATCTCCGTCCGGACAGTCCGCCCTTTTTCCTCTTCCAGACCCACCGGGACGATCCTCACGGAACGCTCGAATATGCCAAGGCATGCGCCGACCGGGGCATCGAATTCGAGATCCACGCTTTCAGGGAAGGCCCTCACGGAGGCGGTCTGTATGACGGAGCAGATGAGACGACGCCTCTTCAGCCCCACACAGCACGCTGGGCTGTACTGGCACAGGAGTGGCTCGAAGGCTACGGTTTCTGATTTCTGCAAGGATATGCCGGATTGATTTCCCGGTCTGTCACGTTATATCCACCAGAGCTCCCAGTCTTGAACTCGGGGCTCCGGTTTGCTATAATCGCCATTGTTTGCCAGTCGACAAATTCCCACCGAAACAACCACTCGGAGAGTCAATATGGAATCCCAGGAACAGAAAACAACCCTTCCCTTCTTTGGCATCCCCAAAGTCCTGCCTTATGCCAAACGTTACCGCTGGATGATCGTCCTCATGGTCTTCCTGGGGCTTCTTTCGAGCCTCGTGGATTCGATCTACCCGCTGTTCAACCGGCATATCATCAATCACAACCTGGCAGAACACACCGCAGATTCCCTTTGGATCGTCGGGATCCTGTATTTCCTGGTCCTCGTTTTCCAGGTCCTTAACAATTATTACTCCTGCTATATGTGCTCCCGAATGGAACTGTGGGTGAACAGAGATCTGCGGAACGCCGCTTTCAATCATCTACAGACGCTGACTTTCGACTATTTCAACCGGAATTCGGTCGGCTATATCCATGCACGCGTCATGAGTGATTCCGGCCGCGTCGGTGAGCTCTTCTCCTGGAGGCTCATGGATTTCGTATGGAGCGCCAGCTACGTCATCTGTGTCATCATCGTCATGTGCGTCACGAATCTGAAGCTTGCGCTCCTCATCCTTGCGCTCTTTCCCGTGGCGATTGTCGCGGTCACCTTCTTCCGTCGCCGTCTGATCCGTCAAAACCGCCGTGTACGCGAACTGAACTCGATCATCACCGGTGACTTCAACGAAGGCATTACCGGCGTGCGCGCCATCAAGACGCTTGCGATCGAAGACCGTATGAACGAAGATTTCCGTACCGACACCGCCACAATGAAGCGGGAATCCATAGGGGCCGCAAGGACCTCCGCCCTGATCGGTTCCGGTGTCTCCTTCCTTTCAGCCGTTTCTCTGGCCCTGGTCCTCTGGAAAGGCGGAAGCCTGACCATGGAAAAAATCATGGAACTTGGAACGCTATCCGTTTTCATGACATACGCCATTTCCATCATGGATCCGCTGCAGAACTGCATCAACGTCGTCAACGCCCTGACGACGATCCAGGTCAATATCGAACGTTTCAGCCGGCTCATGGAGACGGAATCCTCCGTCATGGACAGTCCCGAAGTCGTGGAAAAATACGGGGATACTTTCAGCCCCAAAAAGGAGAACTGGGAAGAACTGCACGGACGCGTGGAATTCCGCGACGTGACGTTCCAGTATCCGGACGGGGACGAGCCCGTACTCGAGCATTTCAATCTGACGGTGGAGGAAGGCGCTTCCATCGCCATCGTCGGCGAAACGGGCGCCGGGAAATCCACGCTCGTCAATCTGGTCTGCAGATTCTATGAACCCACGGAAGGACAGGTCCTGATCGACGGACGGGACGCGAGAGAACGCTCCCAGCTCTGGCTGCACAGCCACATCGGATACGTTCTCCAGACGCCGCACCTCTTTTCAGGTTCCGTGAGAGAGAACCTTCGGTACGGACGTCCCGACGCAACGGACGAAGAGATCTGGAACGCTCTGCGCCTCGTTTCCGCCGATCACGTCGTGGAACGCATGGACGCGGGACTGGACAGTGACGTAGGCGAAGGCGGAAGCATGCTCTCGTCCGGAGAGCGCCAGCTCCTGTCGTTTGCCCGTGCCATCCTCGCAGATCCCCGCATCCTCGTTCTGGATGAAGCGACATCATCTGTAGACACCCTCACGGAAAAGATGATCCAGCAGGCCATCGAGACCGTAACGGCCGGACGCACCTCCTTCATGATCGCCCACCGTCTGTCCACGATCGTGGACGCGGACACGATCCTTGCCGTCAGAGACGGAAAGATCGTGGAACAGGGCAATCACAGGGAACTCATGGACAAAAAAGGTTACTACTGGGAACTCTTTACCAGGCAGTACGCTGACATGGCGGTCGATCTGGCCATGTCCGGAGAGGAGGCGTAACGAAGATGAAGCAGAACGAACTGTATCCCAATCACGCCAGCCTTCTGCTCGCTCTGGTCCGCGGCTCCAAGCGTTTCTTTATAGCGAGCATCCTGTTTGCATGGTGCACGACCCTCCTGGACCTGATCAACCCCAGGATCATTTCCTATACTGTAGATTCCGTGATCGGAGACGCCGCACCGGACCTGCCGTTCTATATCCGGCCGATTCTTGACTTTCTGGGAGGCACAAAGACCTTCCGTGCCCATATCGGGTATATCGGCCTCATCATCATCGCCGTTGCGGTCCTTGCTCTCCTTTCGCGTTATGTCTTCCGGATGATGAACGCCCGGGGCCAGGAAGTGCTGCTGAAGTCCACGAGAGACCTTCTCTATCAGCACATCCTTTCTCTGCCCTTCTCCTGGTTCAACCAGAACCATACGGGCGATATCATCCAGCGCTGCACCAGCGACGTTGACATGATCAGAGCCTTCCTGTCCGAACAGCTGACCGCGCTCGTGCGTATGGCCGTCCAGATCCTTCTGAGCCTTCTGTTCATGATCAGCATCTCCCCCAAAATGACACTGTTCGTGGCTCTGTTCATCCCCGTGATCGTCGCCTCCTCCTATTTCTTCCATACGAGGATCGAAAAGAGCTTCCGAAAAGTAGATGAAACGGAAGGGGAGCTCTCGGCTGTCGCACAGGAGAACCTGACAGGCGTACGTGTTGTAAGGGCTTTCGGAAGAGAGACCTACGAACGGGAACGTTTTGAAAAAAAGAATGAGGAGTATACAGGCCTCTGGGATTATCTCATGCGTCTGCTTTCAGCCTTCTGGGCCACCGGCGATGCGATCTCCGGCCTGCAGATGCTGATGGTCCTGATGACGGGAGCCCACTTCTGTCTCAACGGGGAGATCAGCATCGGGAACTTCATCGCCTTCCTGTCCTACAGCGCCATGCTCATGGGGCCGGTCCGCCAGCTGGGCCGCGTCATCTCAGGCATGAGCCGCGCAGGCGTGTCCATAGACCGTATCCGCTATATCCTCAACTCCGCATCCGAACAGGAGATTCCGGGAGCCGAGGAAGCGGATCTTGCGGGCGATATCGTATTCGATCACGTGACCTTCCGCTATGGCCAGGAAGAGGACGCCCCGATCCTGGACGACGTCTCCTTTACTCTGCGGGAAGGCAAGGTAACAGGTATCCTCGGCAGCACGGGAAGCGGCAAAAGCACGCTCATGTATCTGTTGTGCCGTCTGTACGATCTTCCCGAAGGCGGAGGACGCATCACGATCGGCGGCCGTGATCTGAAAACAGTGACCCGAAGAAGCGTCCGTGAACAGATCGGATTCGTTCTGCAGGAACCCTTCCTTTTCTCCAAGACTCTTGGTGAAAACATCGCAATCACGAACAAGGACGCGAGCGAAGAAGAGATCCGGGACGCTACCCGAACAGCCGCACTGGACGAAACGGTCATGCACTTTACGAAAGGATATGAGACTTTCGTCGGCGAACGCGGCGTCACGCTTTCCGGCGGCCAGAAGCAGCGCACAGCCATAGCACAGACGATCCTGAGGAATACCCCCATCACGATCCTGGACGACAGTCTTTCCGCCGTAGATGCCGAGACGGATTCCCGTATCCGCCGAGAACTCAACCGGCGCGAGACAAACTCCACCCGCATCCTGATCTCTCACAGGATCACGACTCTGATGCAGGCAGATCACATCATCGTCCTGGACAAGGGACGCGTTGTGGAAGAGGGCTCCCACGACGAACTGTATGCTCTCGGCGGGCTGTACAGGCGAATCTGCGACATGCAGTCACCCGAAGGGGCTCTGCGGTCCGCCCACGTCTGATCATCACCGGCTCCGGTTCATTCCGGAGCCGGTTTTCTGACTGTGGGAGAGATTCGTTACTTGACGCTCCCTTCGTTCTGAGAATACAATGAATTCAAAGAATCCATCTTGCAAAAAGGAGACAGTTTCATGAAAAAAACAGTTGATTATTCTGCCGTCCGGGGATTCAACTACACACAGTCGGATGCCTGGAACGACAGAGATTTCTGGAGCCGCTACAATCACGACATCGTGGAAAGGGACATGGGCTATGCTGAGCGCCTGCATCTGAACAGTGCGCGCATCTTCCTTCCCTATCCCGTCTATCAGGCCAATCCCGACAAGTTCCTTGCAGACGTCAAGGATTTCGTCCAGACTGCTTGGAAACACGGAGTCTCTACCAACCCCATCGTCCTTTTCGGCGCAATGTTCTATCCCATGGAAGAAGAATTCGCTCCCGTGGAAGGAGAGACCCTGCGTCCGCTGCGCAAGACCATCCAGCATCCCGAATCCTGGCATTTCGGCGAAGAATACTTTGATCATCTGTATGAGGCGATCGGTCAGGAACCCGGCCTCCTTTTCTGGGATATTTCCAATGAACCCGGATATACGGATGCCTTTGTCACCTGGTATGATGAAGAACCCAAGTATGTGCAGGATTTCCGCCCCGGGATCCCGGATCTGAAGGAACTCAGGGAAAAGCAGGAGAAGACCTGGGAATTCATCCGTCATTTCTGCAAATACGTCAAAGCCAAGGATCCCGATCATGATATCGGCATCGGGAACATCTTCATCTGGGAAACGGAAGCCAGCCGCACGGCTGAACTGGTGGACGTCATCGTTTTCCATGATTATTCATCCACACGCGCCCGTCTGCGCGAGGTCCTTGAAATGGCCATTGCCCTCGGCAAGAAATACGGCAAGCCCATCGTGGACAACGAAATGTGCTGCCTCGCACGGGCGAATCCCTATGATATGTCCATCCAGATGCATAACGAATACGGCGTCGGCTGGTATCTGTTTGAACTCATGATCGGCCAGGACGGATGGAACCGCGTGCACGGAGTCGTGTATCCCGACGGAACGGTCCGCGATCCCTCCATCGTCTCCGCGATCTACGGTTTCTATCGCAACAGAGGTGAAAGCGCGCTCCGTTCCGACGTGGCACAGGAAGACTACACCGAACGCGCTCTCTTCTATGCGGACCGCGTCCTTCGTCAGACCAGACGCCCCCGCCGCAGAGATCATTCCCAGGATGCAGAGGAACTGCTGGAAGTCTGCGAATTCATCGCCAATCTTCTGGAAACCGGCGAACTCGTTCCCATGGCCTATCCGCCTACAGCGAAGATCGAAGCCTACCGCAGGCAGACAGACCCGGATTGTGACGAGATCAAGGATTACCTTGCCGAACTGGTAGAAACCCTCAAAAAGACGACTCACTTCGTGAAGGACGGTGCCGGATTCCGGGAACTGCGTATCTGATCGAATATGAAAAAGCACGGGGCCATCCGTTTCGATGGTCCCGTGTTTATTGTTGTTCAGATGTTGTCATCATTATCCGAAAGGATGCACGATGTGTACCGCCCAGGATCCTATCCTGTACAGAGGACCTTCCAGGGATCTTCTGACATTCTGAAGTTCTTTTCGGATCTCGATGCCCTGCGGACAGTGCTTTTCGCAGGCTCCGCAGCCCACGCAGTTCGAAGCGGCGGTCGGTTCCTTGCGGAGAGCAGTGCACATGAAATAGTCCTTCAGCGCCGAGAATCTTCCTTCGGATGCAAGCCGATTGTAAGCTGAAAAAGATCCGGGTATATCTACATGATGCGGACAGGGCATACAGTAACGGCATCCCGTGCATCCGACTTTCATCCCCGCATTGACGGCCTCAGCAAGCCTTTTGAGCATAGTCCGGTCTTCTTCCGTCAGACTCCCGATCTCCGTTTCAGAAGCCGTCCGGACGTTCTCCTCCACCATGGCGTCCGAGTTCATACCCGACAGGACACAGAAGACCTCCTTCTGATCGAACAGCCACTGAAACGCCCACTTGGCAGGAGTCTTGAGAACATCATACTCATCGATGATCTTCTTTGCCGGTGCGGGAAGGTTTGCCAGCCTTCCTCCGCGCAGCGGTTCCATGATGACGACAGGAATACCTTTTTCATATGCGTAATTCAAGCCGTAACGACCGGCCTGAGAGTACTCGTCCATATAGTTGTACTGGATCTGACAGAAATCCCAGTCATACGCATCAAGAAGGCGGCAGAACCCTTCCGTTCCCCCATGATAGGAATAGCCGATCTGACCGATAGCACCGGAAGCCTTTTTCTCTTCGATCCATTTCTCGATGCCGAGCGCTTTGAGTTTTTCCCAGGCGGACAGATCCGTCAGCATATGCATAAGATAATAATCAATATGGTCCGTACGGAGACGCCGCAGCTGTTCCTGGAACAGCTTCTCAAGGCTCTCCGCACTTCGGATCAGATAATGAGGCAGTTTTGTCGCAATCCTGACCCTGTTCCTCAGTCCGTTCCTTTCGAGGATCTCTCCCAGCGTCGCTTCACTGTTCCCGTAAATATAGGCCGTGTCGAAATAATTGACGCCTCCGTCGATCGCGGCAAGCAGCTGGCGTTCCGTCTGTGAGGGATCCAAGGGAAAGCGCATGCATCCATATCCCAAAACCGAGATCTCGTTTCCGTATCTGTCCTTGCGGTATTGCATCATCGGCCCTCTTTTCTCTGTTTGTCCGTATTGTAAAAAAGGCATGTCTGCTTTGTCAAGGGTATGGAGCCGCACCCTGCTTCTCATTCCGTTGACAAAGCCGTCTCCCATATGATAGTCTGTTTACAACCAATAAATTGCAATGCCAATTTATGGACAAATTCGCATAATTTCGCTGTCAGGAATTCTGTGTTCACATGGAACTCCGGCACATTCCGCACGACGTTCTCAAGCCCTGCGCAGCATCTGGAAGGGTCTCATATCGACCATCCGATCATGGCAGAGAACCGCGGGAATAATTCACATATGCGGTTCTAATACAGGAAACCGCAGAAAAGAGGTGCTGATTGAAACCTTATGACAGAAAACCCAAACAGATCGTTGTCACCACTTTGTGTCTTCTGGCCGGAAACGGGCTCCTTGCCTTCCTCGTAGCCGCGTTCGTGATCCCTCACGATATCATTATGGGCGGAACAACGGGTATCGGCATCGTTCTCCACAAACTGTTCCCATCCATAGAGGTCGCAAGCTTTGTTTTCGTTCTGAATGCCCTCCTGCTTCTCATCGGGCTCATCATCCTCGGAAAAAAGCTCTTTATCACTACTGTTGCCTCCACAATCCTTTATCCTGTCATGCTGGCTCTCTGCCAGCGCATACCCGGGATCGACAGTCTGACAGACAATCCTCTGCTGGCCGCTGTCTTTGCCGGTGCGCTGATGGGTATAGCGCTCGGGCTCGTCATGCGTGTAGGTTCATCCACTGGAGGCATGGACATCGTCAACCTGATCCTGCACAAATGGCTCCATCTTCCGATCGCGCTGTTCGTCTATCTGACGGACACTCTCGTTGTCGGCGGCCAGGCTCTTTTCACACTTCCCGAGAAGACCCTTCTGGGTATCCTCGTCCTCGTCATCGAATCCATCGTTTTGGATAAGACGATGCTCGTAGGCACTTCTCAGATCCAGATCCTCATCATTTCCGAGAGATTCGAGGAACTTCGCAGCGCTCTCCTGAATCGGCTGCAGGCAGGCGTCACGATGATCCGTATCGAAACAGGCAGACTCCGTCAGGAAGGGTTTAGCGTACTCTGTGTGATCCCGCAGAACAAGCTCTATGCCGCAACCGAACTGATCCAGGAGATCGACCCGGATGCCTTCATTACGATCTCCCAGATCAAGGAAGTCAGAGGCCAGGGATTCACGACGGCGCGCAAAGAGATTCTGAACCCGGAAGAACCAAATTGATCATCTGACGCCGGAATATAAAACAGACTCAGAGGGACAACCCCCTGAGTCTGTTTTTCATCTGTTCGGTTCTGAAAAAGAAAATCCATCATTCCGCTTCGACCGCGAACCGCATCCGGAAACCTACAGCTGATTTCTCATGATCTTTCCGCTGATGGTCTTGGGAAGTTCGTCCCTGAATACCACGATACGGGGATATTTGTAAGGCGCCGTATGGGCCTTGACGTAGTTCTGAATCTCCTTTTTCAGCTCCTCGGTCGGTTCTGTACCCTTGACCAGGACGACAGAAGCTTTGACGACCTGACCGCGAACCTCGTCCGGTGCAGCGGAAACTCCGCATTCCAGGACATAAGGAAGTTCCATGATGACGTTTTCGATCTCGAACGGCCCGATGCGGTAGCCGGAAGACTTGATCACGTCGTCCGCACGGCCCACATACCAGAAGAAGCCGTCTTCGTCTCTCCAGGCCAGATCGCCCGTATGATACAGTCCGTCGTGCACGACTTCATCCGTGCGTTCCTGATCCCGGTAATAACCTTTGAACAGTCCGCAGGGTCTTCCTTTGTCCAGCCGCACTACGATCTCACCGTTTTCACCGACTCCGACAGGTTTTCCATCCGGATCGACCAGATCGATATCAAAGGTGGGAACAGCTTTGCCCATGGAACCGACTTTGTGACTGTCTCCGATCAGGTTGCCGATGGTCAGAGTTGTTTCCGTCTGCCCAAAGCCTTCCATCGGACGCAGGCCGGTCAGCTTCTCCAGCTGATAGAACACTTCAGGGTTGAGCGCTTCACCGGCGACCGTCGCGCGGTGGATCGAGGAGAAATCGTATCCGGACAGATCTTCCTTGATGAGCATGCGGTAGATCGTGGGCGGCGCGCAGAAA
This sequence comes from Bacillota bacterium, assembly GCA_016281935.1. Lineage (GTDB taxonomy): Bacteria > Bacillota > Clostridia > Christensenellales > UMGS416 > JAEEJN01. The sequence goes on from JAEEJN010000078.1 coordinate 95,417, forward strand.
GTATCGATATGATACTTCTGGAACAGCGGAAGGATCTCGGTCGCATGGAAACGATCCATATCGTATACGAAAACGGTACCTTCACACATCCACTGCCCGTACAGTTTGCCCCAGAGCGCTTTGCCCCATCCTGTTTCGGAGATCGTCAGATGCAGCCCTCCGGGCTGGATATCATGCCAATAGCGAGCCGTGATGAAATGACCGAGAGGATAACGGTAGTCATGCAGAGCGATCTTCGGATAACCGGTCGTGCCGGACGTGAAGAACATGAGCATCGGATCCTCTCCGCAGGGAGAATCCTCTTCTCTGCGGAAACGGCGGGTATAGAGGCCGTATTCGGCATTGAAATCATGCCAGCCTTCCTTCTGCCCTCCTACGAGGATCTTCAGTTCCAGTTCCGGGCACTGTGCCGCCGCAAGATCCACCTGGTGCGATGCGTCGCCGTCGGCCGTACACACGATCGCGCGGACCCCGGCAGCCTGGAAACGATAGATATAGTCATGTTCCTGTAGCTGGTTTGTCGCGGGGATGGCAATAGCGCCGAGTTTATGCAGCCCAAGGATTGCGAACCAGAATTCAACATGGCGTTTCAGCACGAGCATGACCCGGTCGCCTCTGCGGATCCCGAGCGCTTTGAAATAATTGGCAGCCTGGGAAGAGGCGTCCTTCATATCCTTGAAGGTAAAGCGACGCTCCTTCATATTCTTGTCCAGATGGATCATAGCCAGCTGATCGGGATGCTTGCGGCCCAGATTGTCTACTACGTCAAAAGCGAAATTGAACCGTTCCGTATTGACGAAATCCGCAGAAACCAGCTTGCCTTTTTCATCTTCCACAGTATGGATGAATTCAGAGATCTCGAGAGGCTTGGCGTTTCTCGCCACCACAAGAGATTCTGAGACTTCCTTCTCTGTGGTCTCCTGACCGGGCAGCACGACGGCAAGGAACAGACAGTCCTTCCCTCCGGTAGCGATCATCCCATGGGGAGTCGCGGAATTGTAGTAGATACTGTCGCCTTCCTGCAGGACTTCTTCATGATCACCGACCCTGACACGGAGTTCGCCCTCCAGCACGAGGTCGAACTCCTGGCCGGAATGCGTCGTCGTGTGGATCGGACGGTTCTGCTGCTCCTCCGAGTACGCATAGCGCACCCAGTAAGGCTCTGCAATACGGCCCAGGAACTGCAGAGCCAGAGATGAGATCTCAATCCCGGGTTCTTTTGCAGTAACGGTTCCCTGTCCTTTGCGGGTCACTGTATAGGAACGCAGGTTTGCGCTGTGTCCTTCCAGAAGGTCCGCGATGCCGATACCGAAGATCTGGGCGCAGGTATGGATGAAAGTGAAGGGCAGATCGACCAGTCCCGCTTCATAGCGGCGGTAATCGTCCGCGGAAACACGGGTTCTGGCCGCCATTTCCTCTTCGGAAAGGCCGGAAACCATCCGCATTTCCCTAATACGGGCCGCAACTTCCCGTACCCGTTCGTCGACAGCTTGATAATCCATTTGTTATACTCCTTCTGTTCAAAAAAGAACCGCCTCAGTCTGCACTGAGGCGGGATTAACCGTGGTACCACTCAATTTGTCCTTACAGGACCTCTTCAGGCTCTAACAAGCCCTAAGCGATAACGCCGCTGCCGCGGAGGATGTCTACTTCTCTTGGTTTCGGATCCTCAGCTCAGAAGGGATAGGATTTGAGAGACACACGACCGGGCTTTCACCGTCCCCGGATCTCTGTACATGAAGAACTCTCTTCCCGTCTTCCTCATAGCCTTTGCTATGTATGGATTGCATTATAGCACTTCACAGATTTCTGTCAAGTTCTATTTTCAATTCTTTTTCCGCGGTGTCTCAGACAGATACTCCGTCAAGCTGATTGTAGATGACTTCGCCTTCCGGCACCGAATGCGTCAGCCATACGTTGCCGCCGATCACCGCATTCTTCCCGATGACGGTATCTCCGCCGAGGATCGTCGCTCCCGCATAGATCACGACGCCGTCTCCGATATCCGGATGCCTCTTGATTCCCTTGACAAGGACGCCGTCTTCTCCTACGGGGAAGGATTTCGCACCCAGTGTCACACCTTGGTATAGTTTGACGTGTTTTCCGATGCGGCAGGTCTCTCCGATCACGACGCCGGTCCCATGGTCGATGAAAAAAGACTCATCGATCGTGGCCCCGGGATGGATATCTATACCGGTGATCCTGTGTGCGTGTTCCGTCATCATACGGGGAATCAGCGGAACACCCAGGCGGAAAAGGGCATGTGCCAGCCGATAGATGGATATCGCTTCAAACGCGGGATATGCCAGTATGATCTCCTGCTCCGAACGGGCGGCGGGATCGCCTTCATAAGCAGCGCGGATATCCGTCGACAGGATCCTCGCGATCTCCGGCAATTCTTCCATGAAAGAAGAAACGGTATGCGTCGCTGCAGACTGAAGGTCTTCTGCAGACATCGTTCCGTTCTGTTGGTAGCTGCCCTGCACGTCACAGCACATTCCGTACAGAAGAGCACCCGCCTGGGCCAGTGCTGCAGAAACAACGGATTCAAGACTTTCCGGCCTTGAGATCTCTTCCTGATACACATGAGGATACATGGCGGTGCGGACAAGATCGATGAACCGTACGATCCGATTTTTCAGTCCATAACCTCCCAGGGGCTGGAAACCTTCCCTGATCTTGTTCATACCCAAAAGCTGGCGCATGACTTCAGCTCTCTGGGGCTCATACCAATCGTTCATAGTATCCTCCTTGAGGTTCATGTGCTTTATTGTAGCACAGCGATCCCCGCGGTGCAACAAAGACAGACATCCCTTACATATCCGGCGTCCGCATTCCAGACCCGATAGGCAAAAAGGCCTCCGAAGAGACCTTTCCCGGTCCGTTATTCCAGATGTTCGGAAAGGAAGTCCGCAAATGCCAGCCATTCCCCGGGCGAAAGCTCTTCCGGCCGCGCCTTTGCAGACTGACCTATGGCTTCCAGTGCTTCCGATGCACGCTCTTTTGTGATCCCTGCAGCGCCCAGTATCCCCGGCATCTGTTTGCGCCGCTGCGTGAACGCACAGCGGGTCAGCCTTCGCACTCTGGCCAGCCGTTCATTTTCCGGCCTGATCTTCTTTTTCTCCAGCATGAGTACCGCTGAATCCACATGCGGCTGAGGCATGAACGCCGCTGGAGGCACTTCGATCGGGATGTCAGCTGTCCAACCAAGCGCGATCTCAATGGCCAGAGGCCCATAGTCTTTTGTACGGAAAGGCGCTGTCAGCCGTTCGGCCGCTTCCTTCTGCATGAGAAGCGTCACCCGTTCAGGGACTGTGTATTCCCAAAGGATCTTCTTCACGATGTCCGTCGTGATGTAATAAGGTACGTTTCCCGCTACAGAGAAGCTGTTGCCGAGCTTTTCAACGGTCTTTTCCTCGCGGACCTTCAGAAAATCTCCCCAGAGTATCTCAACGTTGGGCAGGCGCCCCGCGCCGATCTCAAGAGCTTCCTTCAGGCCTGTATCGATCTCCACGCTCAGGACTTTTTCCGAACGCCGGGCAAGGCAGCGGGTCAGGGCGCCTTTGCCCGCTCCGATCTCGAGCACACAGCCCCCGTCGGGGACCGCAGTCTCTGCTATGGCTTCCAGATATCGGTCATCTGTTAAAAAATGCTGTCCCAGTGGTCGGGCCATGGATTCCCTCCGGATCATGATATTCGTTGTCGGTTACGGAGACTTCACGTCATAAGCTACGATATAGACCTTGACTTCTCTCCGCCGGCCCCAGTTGATGCATTCCTTCGTCGTATTCATGAACACGTCCAGCATCATGGGTTTCGTATAGCGGAATCCGCCCGTATCTTCTGAAATTGCATACCCGTAACCGGTGATATAGAGCAGCGTATGATATGGAATCGTCTGAGGCGCAACGGCGACCGTACCGGGATTCTCTCTGGTCCTGCTCCATCTCGGCCATGTCCCTGTAGCGGTTTTTCTTCCTGTATGCGTATAGGCCGTCACTTCCATGGACATGGTATCCAGGTATTCGGAAGGCGCCCCCGGCACCTTCAGATCCGACGGATCAATCTTGACATGGGTATCCGGAGCCTTGGTCTTGGTCGGCTGCTGGCCTCCCGGGGCAGGTGTCACCGATGCAGGTTTTTTGGTATTGGAAGGCTTCGCCGTTGCTTTGGCCGTCGGTTTCGGTGTCGGTCTGGGCGTTGGAGTGGGTTTCGGCCTCGTTCCCCTGAGGACGATCTTGTCCACCGGTTCCTGCACGACTTCTTCCTTGATCGATACACGGCTGACTTCTTCACCGTCACGGTATGTCACAAGGAGCGTACGCTCAATCACCCCGTTCACGCCTTTCTGATACACGACAGACTGGCCGACATAATAATCCGATGAGTCCCGGGTCTCTGTCTTATAATCCATCCGGAGCCGCACGACCTGTTCCTTCTGGGTCACATGGACGAACTCCACTGTCGAGGAAGCATAAAGCTCCGTATCCGGAGCGGGTTCCACACTGTCGATATCCGATACGGTCAAACCGGCCTTCTCCAAAGCCTGAGCTACGGTCATGCCCGGCGCTCCGACTGCTTTGTGGATTCCGTCGTCTGCGTTGATCGTTACGGTTATGCTCCGGGTGATGGAAATGACCGCATGATCTTCGGGCAGTACAGAATCGAGATCCGGCGTTACGATGTCCGAGGACGCAAGGTCGATCTCGGCAGCAGCCAGGACTTCGGATACTGTGAGATCTTCTGCCATGATCTCAAGTTCCCGCCCCCGGTCCAGGATACGGACGGGGTAGCTTTTGGCACCGCTGCTGCGCAGAAAATACGCAAGACCTGCCGCTGCAAGAAGAACGACCGCCACGGAGACCACAGCACCGATCCTTTTGCGCATACGCATGCTTTTTTGGGAATAGCGAAGCACACGGCCGCGGCCTTCCGCCTTCCGTGTGCTCTCTGCCCGGTTCTCCGGAATCTCGGCCCCGGATTCGTGCAGACCGTCTGTCTGTTCGCCTTCAGCCTGTTCTCCGGCCGGACGCAAGACTTGCTCCCGATGCGGCTGCGCGGAAACTCTTTTCCGCGGATCCTGTCTTCGCAATGCTTCCTCCGTTGGTCTCTGTACTGCGGATCAAATCGGTATCATCGTAGTACAAAACGTCATGAATGTCAAATAATGGCACTTTATGGCCTTTTTTTCAGCATAAAACTGCTGTTTTGAGCAAATTTCTCTGATTTGCAGAGCGTCGGACTAAAGTGTATAATACTGTTATACTATCCATTCAAGGAAACATGATGAAAAAAGCCGTCCGCTGGATCGCAATGCTGCTGATCCTCGCCGTACTGCTCCCCTTCGGAGCCTGTGCCAAACCCGCCGCGTCCATAGATCCCGCCGGCGTTTTTTTGGGATACATCGAAAGAGCCGAATATGCCCGTATTTACTCTCTGCTGGATCCCCTGTCGAAAGCGTCTGTGAGCCTGGCCGAAGTATCAGACCGCTATAACAGCGTGTATGACGCAATCGGAGTCACTTCGATCGATGGTGAGATACTGCAGAGAGAGGAAATCTCTCCGACAAGGCAGAGGGTCTATATGGGCCTGAACATCAGCTCTTCCAAAATGGCAGATCTTCTGCAGGTCGGCATTACGCTGGACATGATCTACGTGGATAATCAGTGGTATCTGGAATGGACTCCGTCCATGATCCTGTCCGGTCTGGAAGAAGGCGGACGTGTCTCATTCATCACGCTGACGCCCAACCGCGGAGAGATCTTCGATGCGGGCGGCAATCTGCTCGCAACGAACAGTCACGCCGTTTCCGTATATGTCCAGACAGAAGAGGTCCAGGATCTGGACACGCTGATCCGGATCGCCGCCCCTATCCTCAAACTGACCGAGTCCAGCATACGGCAGAAGGTCCTTCGCGGCATGGGGCTTCTGAAAGACGAGACGGAGGAGGCGGATGCGGAACCCACTGCGACACCCGCTGCAGTCTCTCCGACCGACACTGCCGCGCCGGCTGAAGAACCCGAAGTCCAAAAGCGCTCCATTGTGCTGAAAGCCTTCCCTGAAGACGGACTCACGGAAGAAGAGATCACGGCCCTGACAGAAGTCCCCGGTCTCAAGATCGATACGGGATACCTTACGACCATTCGAAGCTATCCCTACGGAAGTCTGGCGGCCCATCTGATCGGCTATACGGGATACATCACGCAGGAAGATCTGGATAAGCCAGAATATGCAGGACTTTCCACAGACACGATCCTGGGAAAATCGGGTCTGGAACGGGCATTCGACGAAAAACTGAGAGGTTCTCAGGGATATGAACTTGCACTGTACAACGCCGACGGTGAGAAAACTCAGATCCTTGCGACTCAGCCCGCACAGGACGGGGAAGACCTGTGGCTGACGATCGACCTGGGTTCCCAGGAACTTGCAGAAGCGCTCCTGTATCAGCATCTCGGGAAAGAGATGAGCGGAACCATCGTGGTTCTGGATTATGAAACAGGCAAACTGATCGCCGCCGCATCATTCCCGACCTATGACCTGAACCTGTTCTCCTTCGCTCTGAGCGCGGAAGATTCGGAGTATCTGTACAGCGAAAAAAGCAGATCCCCCATGTTCAACCGCATCACCCAGGGCCTGTATCCCCCCGGTTCCGTAGTCAAGCCCTTTGTCGGCGGCCAGGGACTCGATACGAATGCGATCACAGTGGATTTCGCCTTCAATCAGATCTCCATCAATGACAACGCATGGCATCCCAACGACTCAAGATGGGTCTATCCGGATATCCGGCGCGTGCAGAGGACTCCTGATCCGATGAATCTGAGAAATGCGCTTGTTTATTCAGACAACATCTTCTTTGCATACGTCGCGCTGACGATGGGTGAAGACAATTACCGTGCGCTGATGAGCCGCATGCATTTCGGAGAAGCCCTTCCTTTTGATCTTCCGACGGCAAGCTCACGCATTTCCAACGAATCAAGATTTGGTTCCATGAAACTCCTGGCCGACTCCGGCTACGGACAGGGCGAAATGGTCATCACGCCTCTTCAGATGGCGACTATCTTTTCCTCCCTCGCGAATCAGGGCAACGCACTGCAGCCTTATCTCGTCGGCTCCCGTCGAGTGGTATCCGGACACAGCTATCTGACGGTGGAGGAAGCTGAAACGAAAACCTATATCCACAATGTGCTTTCGGAAGAAACCCTTCAGATACTGGGCCCGAACCTCAGATCAGTCATCCGCCGTGCTTCTCCTGAACTGTATGATCTTGACCTGGGCATCGCAGGCAAAACCGGTACAGCTCAGACCGGTGCCGCCAATGAACAGGAGATCGCCTGGCTCATCTGCTACAACACGACGGGTTCCAAAAAGCGCCTGGTATGCGTGACGCTGGAGACTCCGGCCAACGAAGGATCGTTCCGTTATCAGCTGGCCATCCCCTTCTTCCAGGAGATCGTCGGAGGTACATGAGTCTCTCACAAACACATAAAACAAGAGTCTGGATTCCTGTTCCAGACTCTTTTCTATGTGCATGTCTTCACTCTTCTGAGTCATCGTCCTCGAATCCACGCCAGAGCATCTCATTGATTTTTCTGTTCGCTTCTTCGCTTTCCTTTTTGGCCCTCCACTTATCGATTTCCATACGGATCGCGAGGATCTCATCCGCGACCTGTTCGATCTTTTTCGGTCTGGCCTGATTCAGATATCCGATCAGCCGATCCATTGCCCGAGGGCTTCCGAGCATCTCTGCCGCAGCCTCTCCCAAATCTCCGGGAAAACCGAGGTGTATGACAGCACGTATGAGCTGTGCCTTTTTTCTTCCCCATTCACCATTCCGTACAGGCATTTTGATCCGGCCTCCGTTGTTCACTATAAAATCTCGCTGATCAGTGCTGTCGCAATGATCACAACCGCGCCTGCCCAGCCTTCCGGAGGAAGAGCCTCGTGAAGGAAGAAGACGGAACAGAGCACAGAAACAACGGGTTCAAGATACCCGAGAATCGCGACCGTCTGGACCGGCAGAGTCTTCATGCCGCTGAAATACAGGCAATATGCAAATCCTGTATGTACGACACCCAGGATGACGATGATGAGGATCGAGCGGCTGTCCAGCACATAGTCTTCCGCATGAAACCTCAGCAGGACATAAGGAAGGATGGTCAGCGCGGACACGAACAGCTGGATGACGGCTTTGTCCATAGCCGGCAGGCCCGAGATTTTACGGTTGCAGATAACGACCCCGACGAAACCCAGCGCCGCAGCAAGCCCCAGAAGAACCCCGACGATATCCGCCGTCTCACCCCGCAGCACGCCGGATATCAGGACGATCCCGGCGAGTGCCGCCGCGACACAGGGAAGTTTCCGCTTGTCCATAGGTTCTTTCAGAAGAACAGGCGCAACGACGACGACGATGACCGGCGCTAGATAATTGCACAGACTCGCTATAGCGACCGTCGTACGAATATAGGCAGCAAAAAGAAAGATCCAGTTCAGTCCCAGGAAAACCCCCGAAAAGAGGAGCCATTTCAGGTTGTTTCGAATAGCTGTCCAATCCGGTCTGTGCCGGATGATCAGGCAGTAAAACCCGAGGAACAAAGAACCAAACAGGCCTCGGCAGAGAGCCGCCGCCTCACTTGGGATGTGTACGTAGCGGAGAAGCATGCCGACCGTTCCGTATATCACGACAGCTGTAATGTATTTTCCTCGTTCGGCATTCAGATTCACAGCTTTGTTCTCCATTCCCGCGGTCCTTTCCCGAAATATCCAGAAAATAATATCACATTCGCCCTGACTGCGCTATCTTTTTTCGACTTTTCCCGACAGATGTCGCTTTTCCCTCTCCCCGTTTCTTCTGTTTTCATGCAGGAAAAACACTTCTTTCAAAGAATTATCAATAAGATTCAAATCCAATCCGCAAAAGGAGCATACAATATGGACACACTGAAGCTGACTTTTCTCGGTCAGGCAGGTACGGCACTTACGTACCGGGACCAGACTCTTGTAACGGATCCTCATCTGAGCACCTTCCTGGAAAGAGGCGCATCCGAATCGAATCCCTGGAAGCGTCTGTATCCGGCTCCCACAACACTGTCCGCTCTCAAACCGGACGGCATCCTTATTTCGCACAACCATGCGGATCATCTGGATCCGTGGACGCTCAAGCCTTACTATGAGGACGGCGGCAAAGCCCCTCTCGTGGTACCGGCTCCCGAAGCCCGTCTGGCAGAATCATACTGTTCTACGATCATACAGGCCCGTGCCGAACAGCCGCTCAAGATCGGTGACTTCTCCATCCTTCCCATCCCCTGCGCTCACACACAGCTTCATACGGACGGAGAAGGCCGATTCCGCGAACTGTCCTATGTCATCCGCTGCGGTTCGATCTGCGTGTTCTTCGGCGGCGATCTGAGTCTTTACGACGGATTGCCCGAGCGTCTGGAGCGGATCGATCCGGATATTATGATCCTTCCCGTCAACGGCGCAGACGAGGACCGAACCTCCCGGGGAATCATCGGCAATATCGATGAAGTAACCGCGGCGCGTCTGGCTCATCGCTGCAGAGCCGTTCTTCTCCCCATGCATCACGATCTGTACGCCATCAACGGCTGCAGCCCCGAAAGAATCCGTGCGGCTGCTTCGGAAGAAGGAGCGCGTCTCATGCTCCTGACGGCGATGCAGAGCGCTGTATACGAAAAATAATCAATCAGGAGGAACCCCATGCGTTACGAAATCAAAGGCGATACCCTGCCCGTTGTCATCCTCTATCCCGAAGCGGGCGAATCCATCATCACCGAAGGCGGTGCCATGAGCTGGATGTCCCCGAACATGCAGATGCAGACTTCCGGCGGCGGCTTCGGCAAGATGCTTGGCCGTGCATTTTCCGGTGAAAGCCTGTTCCAGAACATCTATACCGCCCAGGGCGGTCCCGGAATGCTTGCATGTGCCTCCAGTTTTCCCGGTTCCATCCAGGCTTTCCAGATCACGCCCGGATCATCCATGATCTTCCAGAAATCCGCCTTCCTCTGCGCGGAAGCCGGGGTCACTCTGTCTGTCCATTTCCAGAAGCGTCTCGGTGCCGGCTTCTTCGGCGGCGAGGGATTCATCATGCAGAAAATCTCCGGACAGGGTCTGTGCTTCGCAGAGTTTGACGGCAGTGTCATGCAGTACCAGCTGCAGCCGGGACAGCAGATCATCGTGGATACCGGCAATCTCGCCGCGATGACGGAGTCCTGCAGCATGGACATCAAGACCGTTCCCGGCATCAAGAACGCCCTGTTCGGCGGAGAAGGACTGTTCAACACAGTTATCACCGGCCCCGGAACCGTATGGCTCCAGACCATGTCTGTCGCTTCACTGGCGGGCGTCATCTCAAAATATATCCCCAAGTCCAACTGATGAGGAGCATATGAACAAGGAAGAGCTTCTGAAAGCCTATCCGTACAGGCTCGAGATCCATGCTCACACCAGTCCTGCAAGCCCATGCAGTGAGATTCCTCCCGAAGATGCCGTGCGCCGATATAAGGCGCTCGGCTTCGACGGGATTGCGATCACCAATCATTACAATCTGCTGATCTGGCCTGAAAAGCATGACAGGGACGAGACCATCCGGAAATGGTATGACGACTATCTCCGCGCAAAGGCCGAAGGCGATCGGACCGGCATGAAGGTCTATTTCGCCATGGAGATCCGTTTCTCGGAAAACGCCAACGATTATCTGGTGTACGGTATAGACCGCAGTTTCCTGGAAAATGCCTATTCTTTCCTGGACGGAGGGATCGATTCGTTTTATCGGGCCTGTAAAAACGACCGGAATTTCATCGTCCAGGCCCATCCTTTCCGCAACGGCATGGAAAGAGCGAATCCCGATTCACTGGACGGGATCGAAGTGTACAACATGCATCCCAATCATAACAGCCGTGTCGGCTTCGCGGAACAGTATGCCCGCAGCGTCGGGCTCCCGATCACCGGCGGTACGGATTTCCATCATCCTGGCCATGAGGGGATCTGCAGCATACGCACCCGGTCATTGCCCGAAGACGGTTTCGAGTTGGCTGATGTCCTGCGCAGCCAGGATTTCATATTCCAGGTCGGCGAAAGCCTGATTCTTTTCTAGGAGACGACATGGAACGATTTCAATATCATTTTGAACCTGAAAAAGGCTGGATGAACGATCCGAACGGACTCGTACAGTTTCGCGGACAGTATCATGCTTTTTTCCAGTATAATCCTCACGACACGAAGTGGGGTCCCATGCATTGGGGACACGCCGTAAGTTCAGACCTGCTCCACTGGGAAGAACTGCCCATCGCTCTGTATCCGGATCAGCCGTACGAAAACAACGGAGGCTGTTTTTCCGGAAGCGCCATCGTACACGAAGACAGGCTGTATCTGTTTTACACGTCAGTCGGCAAAGAGCTGGGACAGACCCAGTCTGTCGCAGTATCTGACGACGGTATCCACTTCGTCAAATACTCAGGCAATCCTGTGATCCGTTCATGCCCCGTCGACCTCGCTCCCGATTTCCGGGATCCCAAGGTCTTTCCGTGGAACGGAGAGTTCCGAATGGTCGTTGGTTCCGGTTCGAAAGGCACAGGCCGTGTCCTTCTGTTCGGTTCACGGGATCTGCTCCAATGGGAGTTTATCAGCATCCTGTATGAGAACGGTGAACTTGCTCCCGTTTTCGAGTGTCCGGATTTCTTCATGCTTGACGGCAAACCGGTTCTCATGTGTTCAAAGATCGGAGTGCGTGTCCGTTCGACCCTGTTTGTTCAGGGAAGCTTCGACGGCAGCAAGTTCACACCCGAAACCGTATTCCAGCCGGAATGGGGTCCTGAATTCTTCGCTCCCCAGACCTTTTCGTCGGATGACGGGAGACGGATCCTGATCGGATGGTTTTATGCCTGGGCAAAAGAACTTCCGGAAGGCGCGGTTTCCGCAGGTGCTCTGTCCATACCGAGAGAACTGTACTTCAATGAAAAGGGCAGCCTGTGCGGCCGTCCGGTCCGGGAAGCAGCATTTCTTCTGAAAGAAAACGATCCCGCTGTGGAACAGACTGCAGAAGGGATCGTGATCCACGGGCGGCCTGAAGGCGATTTTACTCTTCCCTGCGGGCCGATCCGGGATCTGAAGATCCTGCATGACGTCAAAGGCATCGAGGTCTTTGTGAACGGCGGTGAATGCTCCGCTTCTGCGTGGCTCCTATGAAAGCCCTGACGCATCCGTTCCCTCCTCTCTATGACGGACAGTCCCGCATCCTCATTCTCGGCTCCTTTCCGTCTGTCGCATCCCGCGCCGTGAATTTCTTCTACGGTCATCCCCGAAACCGCTTCTGGCCTTTGATTTCAGACTGGGCCGGCGAACCCCTCCCCCGGGATACGGAAGGCCGGCGCGCTCTCGCGCTCTCTCAAGGCATTGCCCTGTGGGATTCCCTGGCATCCTGCGAGATCGAAGGTTCTTCCGACGCCTCGGTTCGGAACGCCGTTCCCAATGATCTCACACCCATTCTGGAAGGCGCCCGGATCCGCGTGATCCTGTGCAACGGCACGCTGTCCAAGAACATTTATGACCGATTCATCCTGCCCCAGACCGGTATCCCCGCTTTGGGGCTTCCTTCTACCAGCCCGGCCAATGCAGCCTGGAGCCTGGAAAAGTTGAAAAGCGTTTGGTATCCCGCTCTGGATACCGGAAAGGTTGACCATGTATCCTGAAGATATGAACAGCCGTCTCCAGGCAGTCGAGGAAGTCATCTCACGCGGACCTTTCGCACCGACCTGGGAATCCCTTTCGAAATACCGTGTGCCGGAATGGTTCCGCTGCGCCCGCCTGGGCATCTTCATCCACTGGGGCGTCTACAGTGTGCCCGCTTTCGGGAATGAGTGGTATCCTCGGAACATGTATATCGAGGGAAGCCGTGAATACCGGCACCATCTAGAGACCTATGGACCCCACAGGGATTTCGGTTACAAGGATTTCATCCCCATGTTCAAAGCGGAAAAATTCGATCCGAAAGCCTGGGCCAAGCTCTTTCGAAAGGCCGGAGCTCAGTATGTCGTTCCTGTCGCGGAACATCATGACGGATTCCAGATGTATGCCAGCGATCTCTCTCACTGGAACGCAGCGGAAAAAGGCCCCTGCCGGAATGTTCTCGGTGAACTGGGTGAAGCTGTCCGTTCGGAAGGCCTGATACTCGGTGCTTCCACCCACCGCATCGAGCACTGGTTTTTCCTGGGCCACGGCAAAAATTTTGACAGCGACGTGAAAGAGCCGCTGAAGATCGGCGATCTCTACTGGCCCTCTATGGAGGAACCTGCAAACCACCATGATGTGACGCCTCCGTGTGTTCCCACAGAGGAATATATGAACGACTGGCTCCTTCGCACCTGTGAGATCATCGACCGATACCAGCCACAGGAACTGTATTTCGACTGGTGGATCCAGATCGAGATCATGAAGCCCTACCTGCAGCGTTTGGCGGCCTACTATTACAACCGCGCCGCAGAATGGGGCAAAGAGGTCGTGATTGCCTACAAACATGATGCTTTCGCGTACGGGACCGCAGTCATCGACATCGAACGCGGACAGTTCGCGAATCCCATGCCTTTCATCTGGCAGACGGATACAGCGATCGCAAAGAATTCCTGGTGTTATACGGATGGCAACCAGTTCAAAGATCCGAGAGACATCATCTGCGATCTGCTGGACATTATCTCCAAGAACGGGCGCATGCTCCTGAACGTCGGTCCCAAGTCCGACGGAACGATCTCTGAAGAAGATACAGAGGTGCTCGAGGCGATCGGGGACTGGATGGAAAAGAACCGTGAAGGTGTCATTGGGACACTGCCCTGGAAAAAATACGGTGAAGGTCCTACGCAGGTTGCAGAAGGTCAGTTCACAGACGGAGTGGACAGAGGATTCACCAAAGAAGATTTTCGTTTCATGGCGCACGCAAACGACATCTTCGCATTCTGCCTGAATTTCCCGGAAGACGGAAAGATCCGCATCCGCTCTCTCGGCCTTCTGGACAACCGAAGCAAACCGGAATTTGCCGGTACGGTCGACAAAGTCGAAGTCCTCGGATATCCGGATGCCGTGATTGAATGGGAACGAACCCCGGAAGGCATGGAAATCCATGTCAACGGCGTGAGCACGCGTATGCCCGTCGGATTCAGGATCACTGTCCGATAATCCAAGAACAGATAACGAAAAGGCAGCCATGAACGGCTGCCTTGTTTCTTTGGTTTCGATGCGTATTACTGATGGAACAGTTTTTTCGCCTGATAGTGAGGTTCGCAGGTAAGATTGATGCCCAGCTTCTTCATCGTGTTCATGTCCACCTGGGAAAGGATCACGGTAGAGTGTGCTTCACATCCGGCTAGTTTGGGCAGTTGCTCCAGAGCATACTTCGCTCCGGGATCCGTCACCGCACAGATAGCAAGAGCGAGCAGGATCTCGTCCGTATGCAGACGCGGATTGTGATTGCCCAGATGATCGACTTTCAGATGCTGGATCGGCTCGATGATCGCAGGGGACATGAGCGGAATCTCGTGCGGGATGCCTCCCAGCGCCTTCAGCGCGTTGATCAGCATGGCGGATGTCGCCCCCAGAAGGGAACTGTTCTTTCCTGTCACGACTCGTCCATCCGGCAGCTCCAGAGCCGTAGCCGGACCGTTCGTTGCCTCTGCGCGGGCAAGTGCCGCTTCGATGCAGGGTCTTTCCGAAATGGCGATCTTCGCCTGGTTCATCAGGAGCTCCAGTTTCATCACCGTATCACCTACGGCTTCGTCTCCTTTTCTCCGGGCGCACATTGCGTCGTAATAACGGCGGATAATCTCGAGCCGCGCAGCACGGCGTACGACGTCGTCGTCGCTGATGCAGTAGCCGACCATGTTCACGCCCATATCCGTCGGGCTCTGATAGGGGCATGAGCCGGAGATCATCTCAAGCATTGCCCGAAGAACGGGGAAAATCTCTACATCACGGTTATAGTTGACGGTCGTTTCTCCGTAAGCCTCCAGATGGAAAGGGTCAATCATGTTGACATCGTCGAGATCAGCCGTGGCGGCTTCATAAGCCAGATTGACGGGATGATTCAGAGGCAGATTCCATACGGGGAACGTTTCGAACTTGGCATATCCGGAACGGATATCCCGTTTATAATCGTGATAAAGCTGAGAAAGGCAGGTCGCCATTTTCCCGCTTCCCGGACCGGGAGCCGTCACGACCACGAGCGACCGGCTCGTCTCGATGTATTCGTTGCGGCCGAAGCCTTCATCCGATACGATCATGCGGACACTGGAGGGATATCCCTCGATCGTATAGTGACGGAAAACGTTCAATCCGAGCTGTTTCAGCCTTTTCTCGAATGCAAGAGTAGCGGGTTTGTCCTCATAACGCGTGATAACCACGCTTCCCACGAACAGGCCTTTACCGCGGAATGCGTCGATCAAACGCAGCACATCCTGGTCATAGGTGATGCCGAGATCCCCGCGGACTTTGTTCTTTTCGATATCGCTCGAATTGATGGCAATGACGATCTCCGCCTGATCTCGAAGCTGGAGCAGCATATTGATCTTGCTGTCAGGCTGAAAACCCGGAAGCACTCTGGACGCATGATAGTCATCGAACAGCTTGCCGCCGAATTCCAGATAGAGTTTTCCGCCGAACTGTTCAATGCGCTGACGGATATGTTCCGATTGGAGTTTCAGATATTTGTCATGATCAAATCCGATTTCCATGATGTCCTCCTCACCGTCGCAGCGATACCGTAAGTTCCGGCACGCACTCCCAACAAAACAAGATGATACCAAAAACCGCCGCTATTTTCAATCTCTTTTGCAAACATGACGAAGAGAAATCCCCGACTCTTTCCGGATCATCACGCAGACAAAACAAAGCCGGATCACGTCAGACGTGTCCGGCTTCATGTTCTCTCGTTCGGTTATTTGGCTGTGTCGCTCACGCGGGTCTCGCGAATGACATTCACCTTGATCTGTCCGGGGTATTCCATCTCGGACTCGATCCTGTGGGCAATCTCTCGGGCAAGAAGCACCATCTGATCATCGCCGATCTTCTCGGGGATCACGGCGATGCGGATCTCGCGCCCAGCCTGGATCGCATAGGACTTGTCGACGCCTTCGAAGGAATTAGCGATCGATTCCAGCTGCTCAAGTCTCTTGATATAGTTCTCAAGGCTCTCGCGTCTTGCTCCGGGACGGGCTCCTGAAATGGCATCCGCCGCCTGAACGAGCAGTGCTTCCACGGTCTGAGGCTCGATATCGTTGTGATGAGCCGCGATGATATGAATAATCTCGTTGCTCTCACGGTACTTACGGGCGATATCCACGCCAATCTTGACGTGCGTGCCTTCAACTTCATGGTCGATGGCTTTGCCGATATCATGCAGCAGTCCGCCCCTCTTGGCCAGTCTCACGTCTGCGCCGAGTTCGGCAGCCAGCATGCCGGCCAGATTGGCCACTTCGATAGAATGGTTCAGGACGTTCTGTCCGTAACTTGTACGGTAACGCATCCGTCCGAGGATCTTGACCATCTCGGGATGGATACCCGTGATGCCCACCTGGAAGAGTGCGGCTTCTCCCGCTTCGCGGATTGCCGTATCCACTTCCTTCTGTGCTTTCGCGACCATCTCTTCGATTCTCGCCGGATGGATGCGGCCGTCCACGACGAGCTTTTCCAAAGCCAGCCTGGCGACTTCGCGGCGTACGGGATCGAATGCAGACAGGATTACGGCTTCCGGTGTGTCGTCGATGATGAAATCCACGCCGGTGGCCTGTTCAAGGGTCCGGATATTGCGGCCTTCACGGCCGATGATGCGGCCCTTCATTTCCTCGTTGGGAAGGTTGACGACGGAAACGGTAGCTTCCGCGACATGATCGGCGGCTGTCCTCTGGATCACGTCCGCCAAGATCTCCCGCGTCATGCGGTCCGCATCCGCTTTGGTGTCTCTTTCGATATTGCGGATAAGTACTGCGGCATCGTGCCGGGTCTCTTCTTCCACGTTCTGAAGGATCAGCTGCTTGGCTTCTTCCGTAGTCAGTCCGGAGATCCTTTCCAGTTCCGCCAGCTGCTGTTCATACAGCTTCTGAGCTTTCTCTCTGAGCGCGGCTGCCTCTTCCCTTGCCTGCGCAACTTTTTCTTCCCGCACTTCCAGTGCGGCGGTCTTCATGTCGAGCGTGTCTTCTTTCTGCTGCAGCCGACGTTCCACGCGGCTGATCTCACTGCGGCGGTCACGGATCTCCTTGTCCGCTTCTGCCCTGAGACGATGAGTTTCTTCTTTGGCTTCCAGTATGGCTTCCTTTTTGGCTTTATCCGCAGCTTCCTGACTCTCTTCCAGAAGCTTGCGCGCGATATCCTGTGCATTGCCGATCTTTGCTTCGGAAACCGATTTACGATACTGATATCCGGCCCATGCCGCGATAACGGCAATGGCCAGGCAAATCAAAACGATCCAATACCATTCCACGGGTCTTTCAACACCTGCCTTTCTCTTTCATATTTCCAAAAAAAGAATAGTATACGCAATGATAAGGGGTAGAACGAGAATACCCCTAAAAGATTATAATTATAATCAAGAACTCTGTCAAGGAGACCTGCATCAGTTTATGCATAAGAATGAATATCTCACCTTTCAAACAGGTCCCCGGCATATATATATCGTCCACGCACATAAACCTGCCTGCATCTGACAGCAGGCAGCAGGTATCATCCCGTTTCTGCACAGAAAACGGCGGCACGGTCATCATTCCGTGCCGCCGATGTATCAGAGCATCGTTTACTGCTCTTCTTCAGTTGTGTCCCGTCCCAGGGCCTTCGCTCTGATCTTGGCCTCAAGTTCAGCCGCTTCTTCAGGATTTTCCACAAAGTAACGGCGCGCGTTTTCGCGTCCCTGACCGATGCGGTTGTCCTTGTAGGAGAACCAGGCTCCGGATTTGGTCACGAGTTCGTATTCCACACCGAGATCCAGAAGACTTCCCTCCTTGGAGATCCCCGTACCGTACATGATATCGAATTCGGCCTGTCTGAAAGGCGGAGCCATCTTGTTCTTCACGACTTTGACACGGGTACGGTTGCCCACGACTTCGCTGCCCTGTTTCAGGCTCTCGATCCTCCGGATGTCCAGACGGACAGAAGCATAGAACTTGAGCGCGCGTCCGCCGGTCGTCGTTTCCGGATTCCCGTACATGACGCCGATCTTCTCACGCAGCTGGTTGATGAAGATGATGCAGGTGTTGGTCTTGTTGACGGCCCCGGCGAGTTTGCGCAATGCCTGAGCCATGAGGCGAGCCTGAGCACCCACGTGGGAATCACCCATATCGCCGTCGATCTCACTCTTGGGAACGAGTGCCGCCACAGAGTCGACGACCAGAATATCGATGGCCGCGCTGCGCACAAGAGCATCTGCGATTTCCAGCGCCTGCTCACCGGTGTCCGGCTGAGAGAGATACAGGTCATCAAGCACGACGCCCAGATTCTGAGCATAATTCACATCAAGGGCATGTTCTGCATCGATGAACGCAGCGATGCCGCCTCTCTTCTGTGCCTCGGCGATGCAGTGCAGAGCGAGTGTCGTTTTGCCGGAGGATTCCGGTCCGTAAATCTCAATGATGCGGCCGCGCGGAACACCGCCGATACCTAAAGCAAGATCCAGTTCCAGGCAGCCGGTGGGGATCACATCCACCTGGATCGCCTGCTGGTCGCCCATGCGCATAATGGAACCTTTGCCGAATTGTTTTTCGATCTGAGCCAGTGCCTGCTCCAATGCTTTCTGTTTATCGTCCATAAGATGCCTCCGATTTTGATAGTTCCATTATATCAGATATAGAGTGACAGCGCAAGAGAAAAACGAACATACATTCGTGATCTGGTTCCCCCTTACGAACGTTTTTCCAGTTCTTTTCTCAGCATATCCAGCGCTTCAAGTGCGGCGCCGCGGCGGTTCTGCGTTCGCGAGCGATTGCCGCGTCTCTCCACGACCCGGGTACCTTCCGGCGTTGCGAGCGCCACATAAATCAGGCCCACGGGCTTCGTATCCGTTCCGCCTCCGGGCCCCGCGATACCGGTAGTCGCCAGCGCATAGGTCGCTCCGGACGTCCTGCGCATACCTTCCGCCATTTCTCTTGCGGTCTCTTCCGACACAGCTCCATGGAGCTCCAGGGTCTTTGCACTGACCCCGAGCCTGCGCATCTTGGCTTCGTTGCTGTAGGTCACACAGCCTTCCAGAAACACGTCCGAACTGCCCGGGATATCCACGATAGACGAAGCGATCATGCCGCCCGTGCAGGATTCCGCGCATGCGACAGTTGCTCCGTGCCGCTTCAGAAGATCCAGGACGACTTCCGGCATTTCTCTGCCGTCCCACGAAAGGATGCTGTCACCGAACAGTTTCTCTATCTTATGTTCCATAGGGACAAGAAGAGATTCCGCATCTTCACGCGCAGCCGCAGAGGCCGTTGCCCGGAGAACGATATCTCCGTTCCCCACGTATGTGGCGAGCGTGGGATTGGCCGAATCCAGCAGATCACCCAGGCGATATGCGATCGCCGATTCCCCGATGCCGTAGATATGGATGAACCGGGAGACCATGATACGTCCTGCCCTTTCCAGAAGATACGGCTTCACATGATCCGTGAACATGGGATTCAGTTCTCTAGGAGGACCGGGCAGGATCACGACGATCTTGCCGTCTCTGTCCAGAAGGCAGCCCGGAGCCGTCCCGTTCGGATTCGGAAGGATCTTTGCACCTTCAGGGAACCATACCTGTTTGAAATTGTTGGGAGTGCATTCTCTCCCCATCATCTCGAACCGGGCCAAAAGTTCCTGCCGGGATGCCGGATCCTCTTTCATGGCAAGTCCGAGCGCTTCCGCGGCGGTTTCCTTTGTCAGATCGTCAGGAGTCGGTCCGAGGCCTCCCGTCAGGATCAGAAGATCACTCCGTTCCAGAGATGTGACAATCTGTTCCTTCAGACGTGCTGGATTATCCCCCACAACGGTATGGTAGTAGACCCCGATCCCCATTTCACGGAGCTCCCGGGAAAGGAACTGGGCATCCGTATTGGCGATCTGTCCCATGAGGAGCTCTGTACCGACGGATAAGATCTCCGAACGCATCAGAACCTCCAGACGTCACGGGACGCAAGGATGTATTCCACGAGCGAAAGGATCGTAAGGATCGCCGCGAGAGCAAGAAATACGATACCCGTCACGGACATCCATGCCGCAAGGAACAGCTGCGCGAATGCGAGGAGAAGGATGCCTACATCCTGCAGCACCGTCTTTGCTTTGCCCAGATAGGACGCAGGGATGACTTCCCCGCGTTTTCCGGCCGCCGCGATACGGAGTCCGGACATGACGAGCTCCCGCATGAGGAAAAGCCAGACCAGAAGCCAGGGGAACGCACCAAGATGAGCAAGCGGCAGAGCCAGCGTGAAAAAGAGGGCCTTGTCAGCAATGGGATCCATGGCAGCACCGAAGTCCGTCTCACTGTCCGTCCTTCGTGCGATCCATCCGTCGGCAAGATCGGTCAGAGCGGCAAAGAGGCCAAGGAAGGCCGCGATGCCCCATCCGACACGCCCGCCTGCCCACGCGGCGATTAAGATCAGAGGCAATACCGCAATGCGTCCGAGCGTAAGCTTGTTCGGCAGATTCATTTCATTCCACCAGTTCATCCTGCACCTCCCCAAACAGATCGTATTCTTCAGACCGGGTCACTTTCACCGGCACGAAGCTTCCTAGCGAAAGAGCTTTTTCGCTGGTAAAGCGGGTGATTCCATCGATCTCCGGCGCCTGGTACATGCTCCTGCCCAGATAGACCCCGGGCGTTTCCTCTTCTTCGACGAGGATCTCAAGCGTGCTGCCGACAAACCGTGCCAGCCGTTCGCGTGAAACTTCCTGCTGAGCCAGCATCAGCTTTTCGAAACGTCCCTGCGCAGTCCTTTTTGCAGGGCGTCCCTCCATCTTCTCGGCGGCTGTTCCTTCTTCGGGACTGAATACGAAAGCTCCGAGCGCATCGAAGGGATATTCCCGGATGAACTTCAGGAGCCGCGCAAACGACTGCCGGGTCTCTCCGGGGAAACCGACCATCATGGTCGTACGTACATTAATCTTCCGCCGCATGGAACGGAGTTTGCTCATAAGAGCCGTCAGCTCTTCATAACGGCTGCGGCGGCGCATCTTTTTGAGGACATCGTCGTCCGCATGCTGCATGGGAAGATCGAGATAAGGGCAGATTTTTTCTTCCGTTTCGACAACTTCCAGCAGTTCATCCGTGACCCTCTCAGGATAAGCATACAGGAAACGGATCCAGTGAAGGTCCTCAATTTCTGCCAGTTTTCGAAGCAGTTCCGGCAGACGGCCCTTCCCATACAGATCCTCACCGTACCGCGTCGTATCCTGCGCGATCACGACCAGTTCACGGACGCCCTGAGAAGCCAGTTCACGGGCTTCCCGGATCAGTTCTTCCATGGGCCGGGACCGAAACGGTCCGCGGATCATCGGAATGGCACAGAAAGCACATGCATTGCTGCATCCTTCCGCTATTTTGAGATAGGCATACCAAGGCGGTGTGGACAGTACTCTATCCGCATATCCGGCGACTTTCCGGTCGATCGCTACGGAAACGACAGGTTTGTCGGAAGCCATCGCCTGCTCTAAGAAGCCACAGATCTCTCCATACTGTGTCGTTCCGAGAAACAGATCCACTTCAGGAAGAAGATCTACGAGCTGCCGTCCGTATCTTCCGGAAAAGCAGCCTGTCATGCCCAGAAGGCGGCATTTGCCTTCCTGCTTGTATTTTGAGAGCTCGAGCGTCTCTTCCACCGCTTCGGATTTTGCGCTTTCGATGAAGCCGCAGGTATTCACAAGAATGATCTCAGCCTGGGCAGGATCCTGAACCATACGGTACCCGTCTTCATTCAGACGGGATGCCATGACCTCGGCATCCGTCCGATTCTTGCTGCATCCGAGGCTCAGAATATAGTAGGTCTCACGCTTCATTCACCCTCCTCGGATCCGGAGAGGATCTCTTCGATCTCGCCCCTCGTCTTGAGGATCTGGCGCGGTTTGCTCCCCTCTCCCGGTGCAACGATGCCCAGCTGTTCCAGCTGGTCGATGATCCGGGCGGCACGGGCATATCCTACCGACAGTCTGCGCTGCACCATGGAGATGGATGCCTGACCGGAATCATAAATCACATCTACAGCCTCTGAAAGCAGAGCGTCCAGTTTGCGCTTGTTTCCGCCTTCTCCCTCTTCAGCCGCATCCGACCCGGATCCTTTGCCCTTTTCAGGGATCCGGTACGATTCGATCTGCTCCATCGCTTCCGCAGTATAGTGGGCTTCCGTGGAACCCTCCTTTACAAAGGCTACCACACGCTCCACCTCTTCATCCGAGAGATAAGCACCCTGTACGCGCAGAGGACGATGGGCTCCGGCAGGCGCATAGAGCATGTCACCGTGCCCAAGCAGCTTTTCAGCTCCGGTCATATCCAGAATCGTCCTGGAATCGACCTGAGAAGCTACGGTCAGAGCGATACGGGACGGGATGTTGGCCTTGATCAGACCTGTGATGACATCCACAGAAGGTCTCTGGGTCGCAATGACAAGATACATGCCGGCGGCTCGGGCCATCTGAGCCAGACGGCAGATGGCGTCTTCCACTTCATGCGGAGCGACCATCATGAGGTCAGCCAGCTCATCGACCAGGATCAGGATGGCAGGCAGCTGATCCGCGGGATCTTCTCTCGTTTCATTGAAACGCTCGAAGTCACGTGTACGGTTTTCAGCAAAGAGCTGATAACGCCGATTCATTTCCTGCACTGCCCAGTTCAAGGCTCCGGCCGCTTTTTTCGGCTCCGTTACGACGGGAACCAGCAGATGCGGGATCCCTTCATAATTGGAGAACTCGACCCGTTTGGGGTCGATCATGATCATGCGGACCTGCTGGGGTGTCGCTTTATACAGCACGGAGATGATGATCGTGTTCATACAGACGGATTTACCGGATCCGGTAGCGCCTGCAATCAGCAGATGGGGCATCTTCGCAAGATCCGTAAGAACGTTGTTCCCGACGACGTCCCGGCCAAGTCCGAACGTAAGGCAGGACTTTGCCTCTTCGAACTGAGGCGTGTCGATCACGTCACGCAAACGGACCATCGACGTCTTGGCATTCGGCACTTCCACTCCGATCGCGGATTTGCCCGGGATCGGCGCCTCGATGCGCACGGTCGGGGCAGCCAGCGCCAGCGCGATGTCGTTGCTCAGATTCACGATCGCGCTGGAACGCACGCCGGGTCCGGGCTGCAGTTCAAACTGCGTGATCGCAGGTCCGCAGGAAACGTTGACGACTTCGGCTCTCACGCCGAAAGAAGCGAGCGTGGATTCCAGTTTTTCCGCGCGCCGGACCAAATCCTCTCCGGTCTGGGAATTCTCGGGGGTCTGGGTCAGAAGCGAGAAAGGCGGATACACGTAAGGCCGTACTTCCACTTCCGGCTCAATCTCCATAGGTTCCACGTGCGTATAGTCTTTGGGCTTGCGCGTAACAGGCGCGGCTTCTTCGGCAGGAGCAGTTTCTGTCTCGCCTTCAGACACATAATCGATCGGTTCCTGTTCATCCGGCTCATCCGCAGAGAAGACCTGCATGGGTCTTGCGGGAGCCGCGGGGGGCTCATAAGCTCTCGGTTCTCTGGCGGGTTCGGGTCTGCGCGCGAGCACCTCCTGGGTACGGCGTTCCCTTCGGAATTCATCCTGTCCGAGCAACGTCAGGTCTTCTGCATCCTCTTCGTCCTCATCCTCCATGTTTTCCACAAAGAGGCGCCGTTCACGGCGGGCTCTTCTGTCCGCGATCGTTTCGACAGCCTGCTGTACTCCGGCTTCTGCACGCTGTCCAAGTGAAGCAAGGGAGAGGCCTGTCCAAACGAGTACGATGGCCGCCAGCGCCGTGATCAGGAGAATTTTTCCGCCTGTCACACCCAGAAGGTATTGAGGAAGGTATCCGAGTAACACACCCAGAATCCCCGCTGTCCGATGATCCTGTCTGCCGATCGTCCAGGCACGGGTCAGAAACTCTCCAAATGTATTCGATTCTGCGCGAAGGCCGAAATCAGCGGACGTAAACAGATGAGCAAGCGCAACTGTGACAGCAAGCATCAGGAAAAAGAGTATGTAGTTTCTCCTCTGAAGAGGATGGAAGATCGTGAAAATCAGCATCACGCCGCCGAGAATCAGAAGCGGTCCGGCGATATAGGCCATGATGCCCGTGAATCCGAAGAGAAAACGCTGAAGAGCATTTCCGAGCAGGCCGGCGCTTCCGGACATGATCACGCTCACGAGGCAGAAAAGCCCCAATGCAATCAGGAACACGCCCCAGAGTTCGCGAGCCAGCAGGCTGCTGCGCTCCTCAGCCGTTTCCTGCACCGTCGGAGACGATTTGCGCACCGTCTGCGACGATTTCTTTTTATTACTGGCAGAAGTCTTCCGAGTAGGCAAGACGACGTTCCTCCATAATAAAGATTAGTATATTCAAATGATACCTATTCTTGAAGGATTTTTCAAGTTAAACAGCCTTTTTCATCGTTTTCGTCCGCACTTTCCGGCCTTTTCGCCTCTGCAGCGGATCCCTTTCACTGATTTTCTTTGCCTGCCGGAGGATTTATGCTACAATACGAAAAGCGGATACATCTTGCTGCATCTGCCTCAGATTCCATGCCCTGTAGCCTCCCGGCCCCGCTGTTCATCCGATGACCGGCATGACAGAAAGCGGATCTGTTCCGAAAGCCACAGAGAAAAGAAGGTATATATGAAGATCATCGTCCAGAAATTCGGAGGTACCAGCGTTTCCACTCCCGAACGCAGGGCACTGCTGACCGAACACGTGCTCCGTGCGGTCGGTCAGGGATACAAAGTCGCGGTCGTCGTCTCCGCCATGGGACGCAAAGGCGATCCCTATGCCACTGATACGCTTCTTTCTCTCGGACAGAACGCATATCCACAGCTCTCCGCAAGGGAGAAGGATCTGCTCATGTCGTGCGGGGAAACCATCTCCGCAGTGGTCGTGGCCGGATGTCTGCAGTCAGCCGGTCTGTCCTCCAGAGCGTTCACAGGTGCACAGGCAGGCGTGTTTACGGACAGTACATTTGGAGCGGCATCCTGCCTGCATGTGGACCCGCGCGCACTTAACGAGTGTCTTGAGAAAGATATCATACCTGTTGTCACCGGTTTTCAGGGGATAGACTCGCAGGGAGACATCACAACTCTTGGCCGAGGCGGCAGTGATACGACAGCAGCACTCCTCGGCGTCGCACTCAAAGCAGAGATGGTGGAGATCTACACAGACGTAGACGGCATCATGACGGCTGATCCCCGCATCACACCCAATGCACGTGTCCTGCACAGCATCTCCTATGATGAAGTCTACCAGATGGCGGACAACGGCGCCGGCGTCATCCATCCCAGGGCCGTCGACGTCGCAATGAGAGGCAACGTCCCTCTTCTGATCCGGAATGCCATGAGCGACGCGCAGGGCACTCTGGTCACGCATCCCGCCGGCATGGCCGCAGATATCACCGGGGATGAAACGGTCGCCAACATTTCCGTGCTCCGCAAACGCACACAGGCAATCCTGAAGCAGACAGATCCCGCTCAGGTACAGGAGATCCTCCAGCTTCTCGCAAAGGCCCGCGTCTCCATCGACTTGATAAACCTGTTCCCCGATTCCGCGATCTTCACTGTATCGGACGAGGACTCCGGCGTCATGGAGCCCATTCTGGCCAATCACGGAATCCGATACACGCTTCTTCCCGGCTGCGCCAAGGTATCTGCAATCGGCGAAAAGATGCGCGGCATCCCCGGAGTCATGGCAAGAGTCCTGACAGCACTCCAGTCGCGAGGCATTGAAGTCCTTCAGACGGCAGACAGTCATATGACGATCGCCTGTCTCGTCCGAGGAGAATCCGCAGACGAAGCCGTACGGGCCCTGCACGAAGCATTCCATCTCGACCGATGATCTGTCCGAACCGACATACAGCCTGCGCTTGCGTAGGCTTTTCTCTTTCTTTTCTGAATCCCACGATTCTTATCCACCATAATTTGATATTTCCTTTTATCTCTATTTGATGTATAATTTATCCGCTAATTGTTATATGATGAGAGGGACGTGATCATATAACCGTACAAATCTCCTGCTCTCACCTATAACAGTTGCTTTTCAGTCCGGAAATATGTTAAAATGAAATTTAAAAATGTTAAACTCGCGCAAGCGGAGAAGGGAGGTTATCAAAATGGATGGAGAACGCCTTGAAGAGCTCCGCAAAGATGCGGGACTGACCCAGGAAGAACTCGGTCGGATGATGAATATCAGCAAGCATGCGATATCTTCTTATGAACGCGGCAAAAGCGAACCGTCTGATACCATCAAGATCGCTATGGCCCGGTATTTCCACGTTTCCGTGGACTATCTGGTAGGCGCGACAAGAGACCCGCGGCCTCATACGGATACGCCAAACGTGATCATTCTTTCCCCCCGCCTGTCCAAGCAGGCGATCCAGTCAGCAAGAGATTTCTGTGCTTATCTGGAAAGCCGTTATACCCTGGATCACGATGAAGATCCGGAGTGACCGCGACAAAGAAACAGCTGTGGAATGCGGATCGACCGTCTGATTCCACAGCTTTTTCATATGTCGTTCATTTCATCAGTGCCGGTTCTTCAGCACTTTCATCGGAGCTTCCGCCAGGGTCCACCCCCAAACAGGCAGCGGAAACTCTTCCGGAAGATGGTCCGCTCCGGAAACAGCAAGCTCCGTCACATGCCTTGATTCCAAAAACGCAGACAAAGCGGGATCGCTCAGTGCCGAAAGTTCCAAAACACAGATCACACGTTCTGGCACACATCTGCAGACGTCGTCTCCTTCAATCAGAAGGCTGCCTTTTTCAGTCCATTCCCGCGGGCCGTTCTCTCCCAGAAAAGGTGCGACGGCTTCCAGATCCTCTTCAGGAACGCAGCGTGGATCCAACCGCAGTTTGACGGGGCCATAACCCCGGGCAGACAAAGAACGGGCATCCTTCAGCCAGTCATCCAGAGAAAACCGGGTTTGTGCAGGCAGATAATTCTCAACGGATGGATAGAACACACCGCTGGGAAAAAGGCGCAGTCTGGTTCTTCCGGAAAGATCCGCACTGACACGTTCTCCGGGATTCACGGCCAAAACCGCAGCCGATTCTCCTGCAAGGATCTTCGCAAAGGGTCCTGTCTGAGCCCCCGCATAAGCCAGGATCTGGGTGATCATACGCGGATCGGGTCGTCCATTCCCGCTCTGCGGAAGAAGTCGGTCTTCCGCAGCACCTCCAGACGGAAGGCTCCCATCCAGGCAACGAGCCAGCGGGAAGTCTGGAAAGCCTGTCCCCAGCGTGCATAACAGAAAGCTTCAGACTGAGCGCCTGCAGGATAAACAAGCCCGCTCTCACCGTAATGCCCGTCGGATACGCCGATGGAAGCATTGTTCCATACCGCCATCGCACGGTCCTTCCAGACAGGGTTGCCCGTATACTCGCCAAGAACAAGGAGATAGGACAGATAGCGAAGCGCGTAGGCATCGATATGGTTATGCTCCGTGGAGACTGCGGTGCCGCCCATCGTATCGTATCCGATATCTCCCATGGCCGTGCCTTTCGGGAAGGGAACGGTGTGATGCCACTGCCAGGTGTCCAGATAGTATCCCGTATGCTCAGCAGCCTTCAGATACTTCGCATCTCCCGTGATCTTATAAAGCATGAGAGCGGACGCCAGGATCGGGATGGCGCTTTCCTTGTCCACGCAGAAGGAATCCAGCGCACCCGCTGTTGTGAATCCCCTGTCTCTGAGTGCACCAAAATAGCAGTCGAACGCGCGTCTGGCGGAATCGAGCCATCTGTCGTCTTTCGTCACGGCATAGGCCCAGAGCATGGCGCTCATGATGAAATCTCCGGTATTGCCTTCCTCCTGCAGGACCTTGGCATTCCTATCGAAAGCACAGGGATAGGATCCGTTCGGCAGCTGGGCTTTGAGCAGCGTCTCACAGATATCCAAGGCCGCTTTTCTGTAGGCCGGACGGGGCGTGCCGCATCGTTCGGCAAGTTCTGCGGCTTCCAGGAGATTCTCCACGGCGGAGCCAAGATTGCAGGAATCCAGGACCGCCTTGTCCGCTTCGTCGGAATCGGTCAGATAGGCCGGCTTGAATCGGACATACATGAGTCCCGAGGGAAGAGCCGTTTTCATCCAGGAATCCAGGACCGTCAGCCCAAGATCCCGGTTCTCTTCATTTCCGGTCATGAGATAATCATACAGGAAAGCGTTGGCATAGCCGATGTTCTGTCCGCACCAACCTGCCTCAAAGCTGGAGCTGTTCGTACTCGGACGTTTGTTCCAGCGGCGTCCGTCCCAGGAGAGACCGATGTTGAAGAATGTCCCGGCTTCCGTTTCTTCGAGAAGGCAGTCCTTCGCATAGGACAGAGCCAGATCATACAGTTCCTTTTCACCGAACCAGGGATGCACCGGATGCCGGAACACGCTCCAGGCGTAATCCAGGAGCCTGCTGTATCCGGGAAGTCCTTCTTCCCTCTGTCCGTACACGATATAAGCAGTAACGGTCAGCGGTTTGGCGGAATCCACAAGGACAGTGTTCCTGTAACCGGGGATATAGGTGCTCATACGGGCAAAGATGACCGGCATCTCCTGTTCCGGAGCCAGCAGCCGCAGGATCGTTTTCTTTCCTTCCTTTTTCACGATGGAGCCGGATACCCCGCAGTTTTCCGGAAGCGTGCGCGGATCTGCGAACAGGCCGACGGCAAATTCATCGTTCTGCGCGAAGGAACAGGCCGGAACGGCCGTGCGGCCGGACGCATAGGATACGGGTTCCCCGTTGTGATCGAATCCGAAGGGATCCTTGCCTCCTCCGAAAGGATTGCCGTTATAGGTGACGGACGGCATGAGCAGATAGTCTTCATCAAAATCCAGCTCCAGGTCCATCTGAAGTTCAGACACCGGATAGGCTCCGGGGAAAGTGGAGTAAAAGTCTCTTTCCCACCGGATGACGCCTTCATCCACCTGGATGAAACGGTCGCGCGCACCGAAGCCGCTGGCAAAACCGCGCTCTCCCGCGCTGGCATCCCTGAACGGCAGGACATGAGCCAGGAGCTTTTCGTTCACCTTGATATTCATGATACAAGCCTCCCTATAGTTCTGTTTTCATAATAACGGTTTATCTTCCCTTGTCAAGCAGGGAAAACCCTGTTTGCGGCGAATACAATACACACAGAATCAGACGGAGCCTTTGCTCTCTCAGCGAACCAGGAGGAAACAGTATGACCAACGTAAAAGAATTTGAAAACGGGAAAAAAGTATTCCGTGTCACGGACAGGGAAATGTCTTCCACCCCCGTAAGTCCTCTTCTGTGCAGCAACTTCATAGAAGAAGGCTTCGGATACCAGGTCGAAGGCATGTGGAGCGAAATGCTGTTCAACCGCTCCTTTGAAAAGATCTTCCAGATCACGCCTGCAACCTATGACTGGTTCGGCGGACGGAACGTCATCGGCAATGACTGGCAGAACCAGGAATGGTATCACTCTTCCTACGATCACAACCGCTGGTATGCCTGCCCCGGTCAGGATCTGCCGCTCTCCATGGCTCCTGACTGCACCTACCTCGTTCCCAAAGCCGTAGGCTATTCCCTCACTCTTTCCCAGGTAGACGGCGGCGTACACGGTGAGACCGCACTCGAGATCAACAACTTCGACGAACGTCCCTGCGGTCTCGCTCAGAACGGCAAACTCCTGAAAAAAGGCGCGGAGTACACCTTCTCCGGTTATCTGAAAAATCTGGGCGACAAGCCCGTGACAGCGGAACTGCGCTTCTATGAAACGACCGATCCCATGAACTGGTGGCAGGAACCCGTCGTCTGCCTGCCTCTCGGCGAGATCTCCACTGAAGGCGGCTATAAGGAAGCCACGTTCACCGTGGATGACTTTGAGGGATACGCCACATTCTCGCTCTGGATCACGCCCGGACGCGTACTCGCGGATGCTTTCTCCCTGAAACCCACGGCAACCTGCAAAGGCTGGCGTCCCGATGTGATCGAAGGGATGAAGCGCATCAATCCCGGTGTCATCCGTTTCCCCGGCGGCTGCTTCGCTTCTTTCCATGACTGGCGCACGGCCATCGGCCCGTTCAACGAACGCAAACCCGAGCCGTCCTTCTTCTGGGGCGATGTGAACTATAACGACGTGGGCACCGATGAATTCCTGCAGATGTGCGAGATGATCGGATCGGAAGCGATGCTGGTCGTGAACATCTTCCATCCCAGCAAGGAATACTTCCTCCAGGATCACCAGGACTTCGGACGCTGGCTGCGCATGAACGCCCGCGACGTATCAGTGGACGGCCGCCGTTCCCCCGGCACCCGTCCTTTGGCGAAGATCGAACCTTATTTCAAGCAGCCTCACGGCTTCCATGTGACGCACTGCATCGACATCGACAAGGGCATCGAGTGCGCCGCTCAGTGGGTGCAGTACTGCAACGGCGATGTTTCCACTCCCATGGGCGCCCTGCGCGCGAAAAACGGGCATCCCGAACCCTACGGCGTCAAGTTCTGGGAGATGGACAATGAAGCCTTCCGCTGGCTGTCCCACGCGGATTACGCGAAGCTCCTCATCCGCTACAGCAAAGCCATGAAGGCCGAGGATCCCACGATCAACATCGGCATGACGACTTATCACAGCTACTCTCCCAACGTGGAGGAGATGCTGGACATCTGCGGCAACTATATCGACTTCTTCGCTGACCGTGTCTGCGAGCCTGACAACCTGGGCTACAAACTGGGGGCTATCCGGCGCTGGAACGCTTCACATGAGCACAAGATCTTCTACGCCGATACGGAAGCTCTTCAGAACCGCGATCCCCACATGGCTCCTTTCGTGGCCGACTTCTACAAGAAGAACGGTATCACGATCCGCGAAGCGCGCCGCACCTGGATCTACGCACTGTCCCTCGTCTCCAACCTTC
Organism: Bacillota bacterium; assembly: GCA_016281935.1. Lineage (GTDB taxonomy): Bacteria > Bacillota > Clostridia > Christensenellales > UMGS416 > JAEEJN01. The sequence goes on from JAEEJN010000078.1 coordinate 126,455, forward strand.
TGATGGACATGCGGTACGGCGGCGAAGTGAAGTTCATGTGCTTCAACAACCTGGCCAACACTTCCGGACAGAGCTGCATCGAAACGCCCAAGGAAGGCGCCATGCTCCCCTTCTGCGGTCTCATCTACGAACAGATGAGCCGGAGCCTGGCCGCATGGCCCGTGGAGATCGAAGGCTATACGCCCACGTCCCGCAAGGAGATCGAAATCCAGGCCGCCTGGGATCTCGAACGGCAGAAGCTCGTCCTCATCCTGCTGAACCGCTGCGACGAAGGCACCCGCGTGACACTTGATCTTTCCTCGATCGGCAAGTCCTTTACGAAGTCCTCCTCGCGCCGCATGAGCGCTGCAGGCGGACGCACACAGGAAACGGCGCAGAGCCAGGGCAACTGCCGCGTGGAATACGACTACGGCGCCGTGAACACCGCGTCTCCCCTGACCTTCGCCATTCCCGCCTTCTCATTCACGGAGATCGTTCTGGAATAATCTATACAAAACGGCGGGCCCCCCGCAAGAAGCAAAACAGCCCTGCACTTGACGGTGCAGGGCTGTTCTTTGGACTTATCCGAGTTTTTTCTCGAAATGCTGGTAATCGATGGGGCTTTTCCAGTTGCCTCCCCAGGTGAAACCGTACTTGATGAAGATCGAGTAACAGACATCGTCTTTCTTGATGACGTGCGGATCGTCGACCGTGCGGTCTACATAGGGAGCCGCATTGTCATGGGCATAGCGCAGCCGGCCTCCGCTGTACCAGACGTAGGGGTTCTGCTGGGGATTGATGTCGATGGCCAGTCCGTAGGCATGATTCGAAAGGTGGTTCGAACCCGTCGCTTCGCGGTAGTTGAAGGCGGAAGTATTGTTCACGTCGATCGACGCCGTATCCGTGGAAGTCCCGTTCCCGGTCCAGTAATTGTCGACAAGAAAGACCGACTGGATCTCGTATTCCGCGTCGAAAAGCTCCCGGAAAACGTTCAGAACATCATCCGCGATCCTCCGGTTCACGATCATTTCCCCCGACTGGATCTCATGATCGAAATTATAGTGAAGGATCCGAAGATAGCGCAGGTCCTCCAGTCTGATGTTCGGGTTGTCACGGTAGGACTTCCCGTTGATCCTCGCGAAGACGTCCCCGTCACGTTCGATCGTTTCCGCCGTGAAATAAAGAGACAGTTCCTCCTCTAGGGCTTCCCTCTGCACAGTATCCCCCGGAGACAGGGCGCCAGGCGCTGTTTTGGGTGCAGGCGTCGGTGTCGGGAGCGGTACGGGGGTAGAAAGAGCGATCGTAAGCCTGATGTTCAGTTCATCCACTTGCGTTTCCAGTTCGTCCACGCGCTTCTCCAGTTCGGCATTCCGCGTTTCGGCCTCATTCAAAGCTTCCTTTGCCGTTTTCGCATCGGCTTCTTCCTGAGCGACGAGCATCCGCTGCTCTTCGGCCTCCCGGACAGCGGAATCCCTCTCCGCCGACCGGAGCCGGTAACCAAGATACAGAAGTCCCGAAAGAACGGTCAGCAGGACAGCAAGAGCCGTCACGCACCAGAAAGCCGCTGTCGGGATTTTCCATCCCGTCTGTCTGTTTCTTCGCATGATCACCGAACTTTTCTGCCGTATGCGGTGATCTCGTTGATGCAGGTGTCATCATACTTCGTTCCCGCAAATACGTCGTCGATCAGGATCGTCACGCTGTCCACATAGACAGGCTGGGAGAAAGTGACCCACTGGACTTCCTTTTTGTGTTCGAACTCCACCTGGAATCTTTCGTCTCCCAGGATGATCGTCAGCTTTTTGGGTGCGGCATTGGTCTCGTAATAGTTCTGATTCCGCCAGTTGCCCAGTTTGAAGGAAAGCGCCGTGAGTCCGTACGTGCCGTCGAACGTAAAGGCAACGGATTCACCCACGCCGTATCCGTCGACACCTTCCTGCCAGGACGTTTCATCCACTCCGTCGAACATGAGAATGGGATCGTTGCTGACTTTTTCCTGCTGGATCGTGGAGGAAGCTCTCGCGGAGATCACGCGGATCTTCGTGTCGATGTGCTGAGGAGACTTCCGGCTCACGGACGTCTGCGCCGTGGAATCCGTCCAGTCTCTGTCTCCGGGCACGAAGACCGTCTCATTCTGATCGATCGTATATCCCTGGCCGCTGCCGGTCCCGGGATTCTCGGGCTTCCAGATCAGGCTCCCGTCTTCCTGAAGCGTCATGCGTCCCGACGCACCTTCGGCGATCACGATGTCCTGATATTCACCGTTGATCTTCACATGCCAGGTCTGTGTTCCGTCTTCGTAGACGAAGGCGTCCTGAGATTCCTCCCATTTTCCCGTAAAGGAAAAACGCGTCCGGCTGCCGTCTTCATTGCCCTGGATGATCGTCATGGGATAGCTGATCCCTCCGGGAGCGTTCGGATCGGTCTCTTCCGCGAAGGTCATGGAAATCTTCCGATCAGTATCCTGTACGGTCCATTGTTCAGAAGAAAGATGCGGGTTCTCAGGTTCATCCGACGGCTCACCCGTTTCCTGCGGCTCCACAGGTTCGGGTCCGTCGTTTCCGCCGGGCTCAGGCAGAACGGGTTCGGGCAGGACGTCAGCTCCCTGCTGCAGAGCTTTGAGACGCTCCTCAAGTTCCAGAATCTTAAGGACCGACGGGCCGGACAGTTTCTCACCGAAGGCCTGAGCAGCCGCCTCAGGATCTGCAGTCATGCCCTGAGGAGTTCCGTAGAGAACGGTCGCGGAGGAGACTTTATCCAGCTTCTCCAGATAGGTCTTCTCCTGTGCAGCATCCATGGTCCCCGATTCCTGCGTATAACAGATCGAGTTCAGATACAGAGCCATGTCCTTATCGACGTTGTTCCATCCGTTCCCTGCGTCGACGGCTCTTACGCGGCAATAGGGATCACGGACTTCAAAACGCAGCTTCACATCCGCAAGGCCGCTGTTTCCCTTGGAAGACAGAGCCATCTGAACGCCCCGTTTCATGAATCCGGTATAAGCACCCTCCCAGGTCACGGTGTCATAGCCGCGGTCCCTGAAGTAACCGTACATGACGTCCTTCATGCCGGTCTCGTATTCTCCCAGAGTGCAGTTCTCAACAGTCCTGATCCGATCCATGTCTCCGCCGGCCGCTACGAGATGCATCACGAGGAAAACAAGGGCGAGAATCAGGACGACGCCTCCTGCTCCCAGAATGACCCAGAGCGCCGAACTTCCGCGCTTCCGATCCGCATGTCTCGCCGTATTCCGATGGTGAGCTCCAGTGGTTCCCTGGTGAGATCCGTAAGGAACGTCGTTCCGGGATCCCTCCCGGCCCCGGTACGGATCGTTCGGATAAGGCCGTTCCTGATATACGGGCGTTCCGACAGGCTCGAAACCGCCATGATCGGGACGGTATGGCTGTTCCACAGGCGGTACGGCCGCAGGCCTGACGCCTGCCCCGTTCGGATCCTCGCCCCACCCGGACGGCGCTTCCGTGATTACGCCGGCTTCCGCAGATCCGCGATGGCGGCGATGCTTATCGGAATGGACCTCTTCCTTCGGGATTTCCTGCGCCGCAGCGGGCTTCGGATCCTTCCCTGTCGCCTGTCCGCAGAAGATGCAGAACAGTGCGTCGTCGTTTATTTCTTTTCCGCAGTGTGTACAGAACATGTCGTTGTCCTCTCCCTGTAGGATTCCCTTCCATCTTAACATGCACTTCCTGTTTTCGCAAGGAATATCAGGATAAGGCAGACCCGTCCGGCCTTCAGCCGAACAGCCGTTTTCACGCTCCGAACAAGCCCGTTTCCGCCTCACCGATGCTTTACTTTTGCCCTGCATATTGCTATAATACAAAAACTAGGAGTATAGCATCATGAAGAGTATGACAGGCTTCGGCCGGGGTGAAATCTCCAGGGACGGCAGGACCGTTTCCGTCGAGATGAAAAGCGTGAACAACCGCTATCTGGATCTGTCCGTGCGGCTGCCTCACAGTCTGAGCGCGCTGGAAGAAGCGGTAAAGACCGCCGTATCCTCGCGGATCTCCAGAGGACATGTGGACATTTTCGTCCGCTACGAAAACACGCGGAGCGATGCACGCAGCGTGAAAGTCGACGCTGCTCTTCTGGAAGCCTACCGGTCCGCTTTTTCGGAAGTGGCGCGGCGCACCGGATGGAACGGCGAGATCGATCCTTCCGTCGTCATCGGCCTTCCGGATGTACTGAGGACGGAAGAGGCTCCCGAGGACGAGGATGCGCTGAAAGCCCTTCTTCTGGAAGCCGTCGGTTCCGCACTGGACCGTCTGACCGAAATGCGTGCGCGGGAAGGCGAGCGCCTGGCTTCGGATATCTCCGGAAAGCTGGATGAACTCTCCGGCTGTGTGGAAGCTGCAAAAGCCCGTTCTCCCGAGGTCGTCTCCGCACATGCGGAAGCGCTCAGGGCAAGGATCCGTGAGCTTCTTGCCGAGATCCCCATCGATGAGGCCCGTATGGCCAACGAGATCGCGATCTATACCGACAAGGCCGCGGTGGATGAGGAAATGACCCGTCTTGCCAGCCATATCGCTCAGATGCGTGAATACCTGACTTTGGATGCGCCCGTCGGGAGACAGATGGACTTCCTGACCCAGGAGCTGAACCGGGAAGTCAACACGCTCTGCTCCAAAGCCAACGACGCTGAGATGACCCGCATCGGACTCGCGGGCAAAAACACCGTGGAAAAAATCCGAGAGCAGGTGCAGAACATTGAGTGAGTCTTCGAACAAGCGCGGCATCGCCCTGGTACTGTCCGGACCTTCGGGCGTGGGAAAAGACGCAGTGCGCGAACCTCTGCTCGCCGCCTGTCCCGGTCTCAGGCAAAGCATCTCCGCCACGACGCGTCCCATGCGTCCTGGTGAACGGGACGGGGTCGACTATCATTTTCTGACAAAGGAAGACTTCGAGGCTGCGATCCGGAGAGAAGAGTTCCTGGAATACACGCTGTACAACGGCAACTACTACGGCACTCCCGCGCCTTTTGCGAAAAAGGAGCTGGATGAGGGAAAAGACCTTCTCTTCAAGATCGAAGTGCAGGGCGCGCTGAATGTGAAGCGCTTCTTTCCCGACGCCGTTCTCGTTTTCCTTGTTCCCCCGTCCATGGAAGTCCTGTGGAAGCGCATGACCGGACGCGGGACCGAGGATCCCGAAACGCAGAAAGCCCGTTTCCGTACGGCTTACCGCGAACTGGAGTTCGCTTCCCAATATGACTACATCGTCACCAACGGTGATCTGAATGAGACCGTGGAGCATGTCCGCGCGATCTATCTTGCGGAAAAGGCCCGTATCGACCGCTCTATGGCACTTGTGAAAACATTACTGCAGGAGGAAATCCAATGAGAACCATTCCGACCAAAGACATGCTGTCCAAAGTGGACTGCCGTTATACTCTCGTGATCATGGCGGCCAAGCGCGCCCGCCAGCTCGTAGAAGGCGCTCCCGTGCTCATCGATGACGCAACGGGTGTCAAACCTGTCTGCATCGCCTCCGAAGAGATCTTTGAAGGGAAAGTGACCTACGAGCCTGCCAAGGTGAAGTAAATGAGCAGGATCATTTTCGGCGTGACCGGTGGCATCGCCGCCTATAAAGCGGCGGATATCGCCAATGAGCTCACCAAGGCCGGGCATGACGTCTTCCCCATCATGACGAAGCACGCCATGGAATTCCTTGCGCCTCTGACGCTGGAGACTCTGACGCATCACAGCGTGGACAAAGAAGAGTTCGGTCAGGACGATACCTACCGGATCCGCCACATCTCTCTGACGGAAGATGCGGATCTTCTCCTGATCGCTCCCGCCACGGCCAACATCCTCGCCAAAGCAGCCGCCGGCATCGGGGACGATCTTCTGTCCACGACGATCCTGGCGGCGAACTGCCCGATCCTTGCGGCACCCGCTATGAACACGCGCATGTGGGAGAATCCTGCGACTCAGGCCAACGTGAAGACACTCGAAGCACGTGGCTGGCGTTTCATCGGGCCCGCGGAAGGCCGTCTTGCCTGCGGGACCATAGGCAGGGGAAAGCTTTCTCCCGTCGAAGAGATCGTTTCCGCAGCTCTGGAAATGCTGCAGCCCCGCAGAGATCTTGCCGGCAGAAAGATCATCGTGACCGCCGGACCGACCCGTGAGAAACTGGATCCCGTACGGTACATCACCAATTTCTCTTCCGGCAAAATGGGCTATGCCCTGGCCGAAGAAGCCGTTTCCCGCGGCGCAGAGACCATTCTGATTTCTGGCCCGGTTTCTCTTCCGAAACCCGACGGAGTACGGGTCGTGCCCGTCGAATCCACACAGGATCTCTACGATGCCTGCATAAAGGAGTTCGAAACGGCCGATCTCATCATCATGGCAGCGGCTCCCGCCGATTTCCGTCCCGCCAGCATGGCAGAACAGAAGATCAAAAAAGAAAAGGGCAGCAGCCTGACCGTGAGCTTTGTGGAGAACCCGGATATCGCTGCCGCGCTCGGCCGTATGAAGCGCCCCGGCCAGCTTCTCGTCACTTTTGCCGCCGAAACGGAAAACCTTCTGGAAAACGCCAGAACAAAGCTCGCAGCGAAAGGCGCGGATCTCATGATCGCCAATGACGTGAGCCGGACAGATGCGGGCTTCCACGTCGATACCAACGCCGTCACGATCCTGCGGCCGGACGGAAGCGAACCGGAAGTACTTCCGCTCATGCCCAAACGGGAAGTTGCCGCTCACATACTGGATGCGGCGAAATTGCTTTGGGAATAGACCCGAACTCATAAGGCGGGAGCGATCCCGTCTTTTATTCTATCAGCCTTTCAGAGGTGCCCTATGACGCGATATGCGAGAGTGATCGTCGACGTGGCCCACAGTGACGTGGACCGCCTGTTCGACTATATCCTGCCGGACGGCATGGAAGCCGTACCCGGCATGCGTCTCCGCATTCCTTTCGGACACCGCATGCGGGAAGGCTATCTTCTGGAGATCCGTAATGAAACAGACGTCCCTCAGGACAAACTGAAGCAGGTCTCGGCCGTGATCGACCCCGAACCCGTTATACTGCCACATCTGGTAGACCTGGCCCGCTTCATCGCCCGGAAATACCACTGCACCATGGCGGAAGCCCTGAGACTCATGATTCCTGCTCAGATGCGCGGTGAGCGCGTCAAAGCAAGAGAGCAGGCGATTCTCAGATTGGCCGTGCCCCGTGATGAAGCGCTTGAAGAAAGCGAAAAAATCCGCAAGAAAGCAAAAAGGCAGTCCGAACTGCTCTGCCTTCTGGCCGAAAAGGGTGAATACCCCCGCGCTGCGCTTCCCCAGGAAATGGCCGGAGCCGTTCTTCCCCTTCTGCGGAAAGGCCTGATCCAGTCTGAGAACCGCAGGGAGCATAGGCGCCCTTACGTTGAAAGCGCGCTTGCAGGCAGTATCCCGGACAAGCTCACAGGCACCCAGAAACTGTGTCTGGACCGTATCCTGTCGGGCATGGGAAGAGGAGGACGTTTCCTTCTTCACGGCGTCACGGGATCCGGAAAGACCGAGGTCTATCTGCAGGCTGCGCAGAAAGCTCTGGACAAAGGGCTCGGAGTCATCATTCTGGTCCCTGAGATCTCCCTGACTCCCCAAATGACGGCCCGTATCCTGTCCCGATTCGGCGATCAGGTCGCAGTCCTGCATTCCCGTCTGTCCGCAGGCGAACGGTATGATCAGTGGTGCCTTCTCCGCGAAGGAAAAGCCCGGGTCGCTGTAGGTGCCCGTTCCGCGATTTTCGCTCCCGTCGAAAACCTCGGTCTGATCGTGATCGACGAAGAGCATGAGTCCTCCTACAGCTCGGAGCATACACCCCGTTACCGCGCTTCCGAAGTTGCCGAAGAACTGTCCCGTATGAGCGGAGCGGCTCTGGTACTCGGATCCGCTACGCCTTCCGTTCTGACCTATCACCGCGCACTAGAGGGCGAACTCGAACTGCTCTCTATGCCCATGCGCGTCGGAACAGCCAAACAGCCTTCCGTCACCGTCGTGGACATGCGCAGAGAGCTCGCCATGGGCAACAGGGGCGTCCTGTCCGGAGCGATGGTCGAAGGACTGAGGTCCTGTTTTGCAAGAGGCGAGCAGGCGGTCCTGTTTCTGAACAGGCGGGGATTTGCCGGGTTCGTATCCTGCAGAGCCTGCGGGGAAGTCATTCGCTGCGAACACTGCGACATATCCATGACGTATCATCGGTCCGTCAATCTCCTTCAGTGCCACTACTGCGGGGCATCCAGACCGCTGCCTAAAGTATGTCCCTCCTGCGGGAGCCGTTCGATCGCTCTTTTCGGAGATGGGACGGAGAAACTGGAAGCTCAGCTGGCTTCTCTCTTTCCCGACATCCGCGTTCTCCGCATGGATGCCGACACGACACGCACCAAGAATTCCCACGAGCAGATCCTTTCCGCATTTGCCAGGGGTGAAGCCCAGATCCTCATCGGAACGCAGATGATCACGAAAGGGCTCGATTTCGAACGTGTGACCATGGTCGGCGTCGTCGCAGCAGATCTGTCTCTGTTCCACGGAGACGGGCTCGGTACGGAACGGACTTTCCAGCTGATCTGCCAGGTCTGCGGACGGGCAGGGCGGGGAGAGCTCCCCGGCACTGCCGTCATACAAACCTATGTGCCGAACCATTACGTCATCCGCTGTGCCGCAAGGAACGAATATGAGGCTTTCTATCGAAGAGAGATGCAGGAAAGACAGGCCCGGCTCCTGCCTCCGTTTGTCCGCGTCATGCGTCTGATTCTTTCAGGAGAAGATGAAGACGCTGTGCTTGAAGACCTGACCTATTTCCGCTCGGAGGCTGAAAAGGCACTGGAAAACATTCCGGAGAAATATGTGAACGAAGTGCAGGACAGTCTGATCCTTCTGGAGGGGATGAAAGCACCTGCGGAACGCATCCGCGGGTTTTACCGCTACCAGCTTCTCTGCCGGGCCAAAGAAGGCCGTGGAGCAGAAATCCTGGAACGATTGTTTTCCCGTTTGGAAGAATGTGCTCCTCCACGCAGCAGCCATGCTGCTCTGGAAATCAACCCGAATACCATGATATAATGAACTGAAAACCAAGCTGCAAGGAGGCATCCATGGCTTTACGTGATATCGTAACCCTGCAGGACGACACGCCCGTTCTGCGCCAGATCGCACGGCCTGTCACGGTCTTTGACAAAAGGCTTGCCGATCTTCTGGATGACATGGCCGAGACCATGTACGCCGCAGGCGGAGTAGGACTCGCGGCACCGCAGATCGGCATCCGCCGCCGTATAGTCGTGATCGACATCAGCGAAGACAAGGACTCCGTTCTTGAACTCGTCAACCCCGTCATGATGGCGACCGACGGAGAGCAGGTCTGCTATGAAGGCTGCCTTTCCATTCCCGGAAAACGGGGAAAGACCCACCGTCCGAATCGGGTGATCGTGCAGGCAATGGACCGTCACGGCGATATGTTCGAGATCACTGCGGAAGGATTCCTGGCGCTGGCTCTCTGCCATGAACTGGATCATCTGGACGGAAAGCTTTACATCGACATCATGGAAGGCGAACTCATGGACGACCCGTCTGAAGATGATGATGACCCCGGAGATGAGGAAGCCTGATGCGCATCGTTTTTCTCGGAACTCCCGACTTCGGGATACCGGCACTGAAAAGGCTGCAAAAGGAAGGTCATGAGATCCTCTGTGTCGTGACACAGCCCGATCGTCCCCAGGGCAGAAAAATGGTCCTGACTCCCTGCGCGATGAAACAGGCCGCCCAGGAAGCGGGACTTCCCGTTTTCAGTCCCGAAAAGATCAACAGTGAAGACAGTCTCGCTTATCTGTCTTCTCTGGCCCCGGACGTCATGGTCACCGCTGCCTACGGGCAGATCCTTCGACGGAAGATCCTGTCGATGGCTCCCTACGGCATCGTGAATATCCACGGGTCTCTCTTGCCCCGCTATCGCGGCGCGGCACCGATCCAGTGGGCCCTCATCGACGGAGAGAAAGAAACAGGCGTCACCACGATGCAGACCGAACGTGGGGTAGATACGGGAGCCATGCTCGTAACGAAGAAGATCCCGATCTCCGATAAGGATACTGCGGAAACTCTGTTTACGAAGCTTTCTCTTCTGGGAGCAGACGCCATCGCAGAGACACTGGCCGGACTGGAGGCGGGAACACTCGTTCCTGTGCCTCAGGATGAGACTCTCGCGACCCACTGCCGGATGCTCGAAAAGTCCGATGGTTATCTGGATTTTTCGGATTCCGCTGAAGCGCTTTCCTGTCGGATCCGGGGCGTGACGCCCTGGCCCGGCGCCCAGACATTGCTTGATGGAAAGATCATCAAGATCCTGGAAGCGGAAGCGGCTCCGGGTCCCGCCGCAGGTAGCCCCGGATCGATCCTTACACTGGGCGATTCCATCGATGTGGCCGCCGGCACCGGCATCCTTCGCATCCTGAAACTCCAGGAAGCGGGCAAAAAGCCGAACACCGCTGCGGAATATCTCCGCGGACATCCGCTGCAGAAAGGCATGTGCTTCGAAAAACTGCAGTAATTCCCACTGACGGTTCAATCAAAAACAGAAGAATAGAAACAGCCGGAGAAGAAGCGCTTCAAACGCCTCATCTCCGGCCTTTTCCTTTCGAAGCTATGTGTTTTCAGGAGTTATCCCATTCTGCTTCGCATCCATCGTTCGACTGCGGGACCGACAATACGGTCTGTCGCACGGGTTATGTCGTCATGCATACCCGATTGGGCGTCGAACTGCATATGACCCACGCCGGGACCTTTCGCCGTCCATTCCGGAAGTCCCTCACCGTTCGGATCTCCGTTCCGTATGAAATTGATCCAGTATCGGCTCATGAGTTCCGACAGGGCACGGTCTTCATCGGTATAAGGCAGACGCCTTCCGCTCCAGGGCACTGCATCGAGCGTCTGGAACGTATAGGGCATCTCCATTCCATGGAAAGCTCCCGCTTCCGTCAGGCGTCTTGCAAATACATACTGCCAGGTGGGCAGTCCGTAATCGATGGAACGGATCTTCGCCCAGGCAAGCTGTCTTCCGTACCAGTAGTCTCTCGCGAGTTTTGTGGCGTATCCGTCCAGGCCGTTCTCCATGGAATACAGGTCTGACGGAAGCCCCAATCGCTCCGTGACGGCCCGGACATAAGGTTCCGCTGCCCAGCGGCTGCCTTCGTCGTAATTGGAGCCTATGATCACGGGGATCTGTGCGGCCTGATTGGAGAGCATGAGCTCCCCCAGCCGATCCGGAAGGAATCCTCTGTCGATCACGGTCGCGCAGATATGTCCCGTCTTCCGCATGGGATCTCCATCCCGGTAGAATTCCGTGAAAGGGATCCTTCGAAGTTCATCAAGGTTCCTGCACCCAAAGGCTTCCGCAGTCTCCAGCCCCCATCCTTCCGCATCCTCCAACGGTGTGTCACGTTCAGGCTGGAAGATATCTCCGCTGTGGCAGATCGCCCGCTGAAACAGCCCGCGGGCGGAAGGAGCCAGCATGAGCGCGCAGCAGCTACCGCTCCCGGCGCTTTGTCCCGAGATCGTGACACGGGAAGGATCCCCTCCGAACGCTGCGATATTGTCCCGGATCCATGCAAGAGCGGCCGCCTGATCCCTGTAACCGAAATTGCCGGACCATCCGTTGGGATCCTCCTCCTTCATATCCGGATGCACGAAGAAACCGAAAAAGCCCACGCGGTAGTTGACGGTCACAAGGACCACGCCGTTTCTGGCATAGGCTTCCCCGTCCGTGATGGGATCGTCCGAAGTGCCGGCCTGCAGCGCTCCGCCATAGAACCATACCAGGACAGGACACGGTCCCTCGGTGTCTGCCGGAGCCCAGACATTGAGGTACAGGCATTCCTCACTCATGTAATGGAGCGCCATGGGATGCTCAGGCGCGGGAGGCACGTTCTGAACGGCACACGCGGGAAACGTCAGTGCCGGTCTGATCCCCTTCCATGGGAGAGCCGGATGCGGCCCGCGCCAGCGCAGCGCCCCGACGGGAGCTCTCGCAAAAGGGACGCCTCTGAAAATCGCCACGTCTTCTTTCACTTCGCCCTGAAGCCGACCCTGCGCAACAGTCACGATCTTTTCCTTCATGCCTTTTTCTCCTTTTTCTGCTCTTTATCCGCACACTGAATCAGTCCGCGTCGGTACCTTCGGGTCTTGTCAGATCCTGTACCCATTTGTATTTCCGGAACCTGCACATCACCCAGGGGATCTTTCCGACCTCATCCAGACAGGTGCAGGCATAGACCGCATAGACATGCCAGTGGAACACGAAGGCGCCGAGGATCGCCAGAGGGATCGCGATGCCCCACATGCTGACGGCCAGCGAATACATATCGAAAATCGTGTCCCCGCCGCCGTCCAGTACACCGTTGATCGTGACCGTGTTCACAGCGCGTCCGATCATATAGACGGCCATAATGACCATCATGCCGGTCAGATTGCTTCTCGCCTCATCAGTCAGGATCACCATGTGGACGACGAGAGGCGTCACCGCCAGGACCAGAGCCGTGGAAGCGAAACCGATCAGCCAGGATATGTTCCTCAGCTTGATGCCGTAGGCTTTTCCCATCTCCAGCCGGCCTGCTCCGAGTTCGTTGCCTACCATGATGCCGGCCGCCGCGCCGATGCCGTTGCAGGCACAGCAGACCAAATCCCGCACTACGGCAGCTACAGAGTTTGCCGCAGCTGCGTCCGCTCCCATGTGTCCGATGATCGCCGTATAGGACGTGAAGCCGACTCCCCAGAAAAGGCAGCCTCCCAGAAGCGGAAGACACTGTCTGCGGAAGTCGGATACGAGCTCCCGACGCCCGCCGAAGAAATGTTTCCAGTCCGGACGGACCGCATCTTTCCCTGACGATACGGCGATGCACAGCATCAGTTCCAGGACCCGCGAGATCGTTGTCGCCAGGGCGGCGCCCCGGGCGTTCATGGCAGGAAGGCCGAAAAGGCCGAAGATAAACACGGCGTTCAGGATCAGATTCAGCACGACTGCCGCCGTGCTGATAAAGGCGCTTGCGGGAACACGGTCGGTGACCTTCATCATCATAAGATAACACTGGGAGATTCCCGTCAGCAGATAGGACCACCCGGCGATCCTGAGATAGGAAGCGCCGACTTCGATGATCGGCTCGTCATGGGAAAATATACGCATGAGAGGATCGGGTATGATCTCACAGGCAGCGAAAAAAAGGATGGAAACGAGACCGCTGAGCTTCAGAGAAAGGTTGAACAGTTCCCGCATCGTACGCAGGTCTCCCTTTCCGAAATACTGCGCTCCGAGGATCGCTCCGGCTCCTGTGATGCTGCTCAGGAACATGTTCTGAATGAACTGGATCTGGGTCGCCAGCGAGACAGCCGTCATCTCAGTCTGACCCACACGTCCGAGCATAAGAGCATCTCCCGCAGCGACTGCTGCCAGCATCAGGCTCTGGAAGGCGATCGGCAGAGCCAGTGCCCAAAGTTTTCGGTAAAACGCTTTGTTGTCTATCGTTGCCTGCATACGCGGCCTTCCTCCTGTCTGCTCCTACAGAATACCCGAAAGCCACCGCATTGTCAAAGGCGGCCGTATGCCGTTCGACCCTTTTGCCGTTCCTCCCCGCTGTCTTGATTCCTGTTCCCGGGAATGATAATATGAAAACAGAATCCATCATGACTGCAAGGAGGACAAAATGAAGGCAGAAGACCTCACGCTGTACCGGGTCCGCATACCGAGAAAGAGCTGCCCGCTCAGCGATATACCGGCAAAAGTCAAAAGCGAGTTCGGGAAGCTGCAGGACAGGATCCATCCCGGAATGCGTGTCGCTATCGCCTGCGGTAGCCGCGGCGTCAACAATATCGCCCTGATTGCCCGTTCCCTCGCCGAATGCCTGAAGGCGCACGGCGCCGAACCCTTCGTCATCCCGGCCATGGGAAGTCATGGAGGCGGGACCGCGGAAGGACAGGCAAAGGTCCTGGCCGACTACGGGATCACGGAAGAATACGTTGGTGCGCCGATCCTGTCTTCCATGGAGGTCGTTTCCCTCGGGCATACGCCGGAACCTCCCCACGTCCCAGTATATATGGACAGAAACGCGTATGAGGCTGACGGTGTGATCGTCATCAACAGGGTCAAAGCACATACCGATTTCCACGGAGAACACGAGAGCGGCATCGTCAAAATGCTGACGATCGGTCTTGGAAAACGCGCACAGGCTACAGCGATCCACAGCTACGGTGTCCGAGGGCTACGGGAATACATCCCCTATGTTTCAGCTGCCGTGATCCGTTCAGGAAAGATCATCGGCGCTCTGGCTGTCCTGGAAGACGGAAACGATGACACCGCAGATATCGCGGCTGCAAGAGCGGAAGAGATCTTCGACGTCGACAGCGCATTTCTTGCCCGCTCCAAGTCGCTTATGGCGACACTTCCTTTCCGCGATCTGGATCTTCTGCTGGTGGACGCCATGGGCAAAGACATCAGCGGTACCGGCCTTGATACGAACGTGATCGGCCGCATGTCCATCGAAGGCCAGCCAGACGGAGAACCGCACTGCCGCTGCATCTGTGTCCTGAGTCTGACTCCCGGAAGCCACGGCAATGCAGTCGGCGTCGGCCTTGCAGACATCATCTCCAGACGGCTTCGTGATGAAATGGATCTGGACGCGACCTATACCAATGTCGTGACAAGCGGTTTTCTGAAGCGAGGCGCGATCCCCTATACGGCTCCGTCCGACCGCGATGCGGTAGAGACCGCCCTGAAGTTCTGCTGCGCCGAAGATCCGGATCATCCGAGATTCGTCCGCATCCCGGATACTCTGCATCTCGGTGAGATCGTCGTATCCGAAAGCCTGCTTTCCGAACTGCCTTCCGACTGTGAGATCCTGGGAAAGACGGTGCTCTCTTTTGATTCGAAGGGCCAGATCACAGCTTTCCAGTCAAGATAGGAATACATAGATGAATCCGCTCATACGGTGATAAGAAAACAGACTCGGTTCATATCCCGAGTCTGTTCTTTTTAATCTGTCTGTCGTATCGGATGCAGTCAGGTCAGAATCATGCATCTGCCCCTTTGCTTTTACGCTTTATACATAGGACCGTAATATGCGCAGGCGCGATAATCCGTCGATGTACTGTCCTCTCCTTTGCCGAAACCTGTCCAGGCATGCGGTCTGAAGACGTCTGCTTCGGGCACATTATGGATCGATACAGGGATACGAAGCATGGAAGCCAGCGTGATGAGATCCGCCCCGACATGGCCGCCAACTGTCACACCGTGATTTGCACCCCAGTTTGCCATGACAGAGTACACGCTCTCGAAGGCACCCTGTCCGGTCAGTCTCGGAGCGAACCAGGTCGTAGGCCAGGTCGGATCCGTCCTCTGATCCAGCGCGTCGTGGACCTCGTTCGGAAGAGTGACCGTATATCCTTCCGCAATCTGCAGTGTGGGTCCCACGCCGTCGATCAGGTTTACGCGGAGCATCGTAACGGGCATTTCGGCCATCGTCCTGAAATGAGATGAATAACCACCGCCGCGGAAATATTCCACGTCCGCCGGACACCAGTCCGTAGCCTTCAGGCAGGCATCCACGTCCTCAGGCGTCATATTCCACCATTCTTTCATCGTTCCGCAGCCCTCGGCATCTTTTGAAGCACCCGTGCCGTCCAGAGCAGTCGCTCCGGAATTGATCAGGTGGATGATGCCGTCTTTGGCATATCCCTGCAAATCATAGCCCGTGACCCGTTTCACCGCATTGGGAGACCAGTAAGTCCGTACGTCGTGGAAACAGGGTGCCTTGCCTGTCAGCAGCGTGGCGAACAGCATGGAGATGCCGTTCAGCGTATCGTTCTCCGTCGCAAAGGCGAAAGGAGCCTTGATCCCGTTCCAGTCAAAACTCGTCGCCATGATTGCTTCCGTGAAATCTCCGTTGGGCAGCCAGTCTGTCCACTGGCGCTGACCCTGGAAGCCTCCTGCGATTGCATTCTTGCCCAGCGCTTCCTCATGCCAGCCCAGTTCATCCAGTTTCGGATTGCCCATGAGAATATCGCGGACGATGATCGAGAACTTGGCGATGAATTCCCAGTCTTTCTCTTTGGGTATGACTTTGGATCGGCGGATGATCTCGGGCAGATCCTTGCCGGCATTCTTATCAAAGCCCACAGGGCAGTTCTTCTCGATCCAGTCCAGTGCACGGGCATATTCGTCAGGATCATAGATCTCCAGCGTGATGCGGCGCAGGATCTCCGTGAGATCCAGCCATTCGGCACGGAGGCCGAGATACTTCTGCATGAATTCCGCGTCACAGAAGGATCCGCCGATCCCCATGCACACCGATCCCATGTTCACGTATGCCTTGTTCTTCATCTGCCCCACGGCAACAGCGGCTCTGGCAAAGCGCAGGATCTTTTCCCGGACATCCGGCGGGATCTCCGTGTCCGTACGGTCCTGCACGTCCCTGCCGTAAATGGAGAACGCCGGAAGTCCGCGCTGCGCATGTGCCGCCATGACCGCCGCCAGATAGACCGCTCCGGGCCTTTCCGTAGCATTGAGTCCCCAGACCGCTTTGATCGTTGAGGGATTCAGATCCATCGTCTCCGAACCGTAGCACCAGCAGGGAGTCACGGACAGAGTGGCGATGACGTTTTCCCTGGAAAACTGTTCCTCCACCATGGCGGCCTCTTTCCCGCCTCCGATGGTCGTGCAGCCGATCACGCATTCCACAGGCGTCCCGTCCTGATACCGGAGATTGTCCGAGATGAGCTTCGCGGCGTTTTTCGCCATCGTCATCGTCTGCTCTTCGAGAGATTCCCGAATGCCGCCCCACCGTCCGTCGATGATCGGGCGGATCCCGATTTTCATATTCATATGGATTCCCCCTTCTGTATATAATAGAATAAAACTCCCATGAGGAGTCGATCCTCACAGAAGTCAATTCGCTTTTCATCCGCAAATATCCTGTCGTTCTTCACCCTGATGTTTTTCATTTGGATCGCTGCCGTTCAGGAACGGACGCGCCAGATGGACGCAGAAGAATTCGATGATGGGTCCCATGCAGAACGCAGAAAGCACCGTGCCGAAACCCACGGCAGCGAACACGCCGCCCCAGTTCATTCCGGAAAGGCGGCACAATACCGCACCGACGGATACACAGAAGAAATCGCAGATGATGCGGCAGAAACGGAACGGGATCTTTTTCTGTTTCTCGGACCATATAAGCGCTACTGCATCATAGGTGGAGACACCAAGATCAGCCGTGAAATAGAACGCAGCCGCAAGGCACATGATGACCATGCCCGCGACAAGAAGAGCGATCCGCAGGACGATCCCCGCTTCCGGAAGGATCCGGTACAGCAGATTCGTTGAAAACTCCGCAATGTATCCGAGAAGGAACAGATTGATCAGTGTCGCCAGACCTATCTTGCGGCGGTCCGTCAGAAGATCGAAGCAGAGAAGGATGATGTTGATGATGGTATACAGCGTCCCGTAACGGATCGGGATGACGGCATCCAGCCCGCTGACCATCGCCTGAAAAGGATCCACGCCAAGTTCTGCTCTTTTGAACAGACCGACGCTGACACCGCAGACGACCACACCTCCCACACACATGATGATCCGTTTGACCAGCTTGTTCATGACCACCGATCGTCCGCTTTGGAAGCAGACCCTTTCCCAGTCTCCGCGCGGCCCTTTACGGGTTCGCCAAAGAGAAATTATATCCTTTTTGTATCGGTCCCGCAAGCGTCCGGAACAGCCGCGATGCATGTTTTCATCGCCTTGACGGTCTCCCGAATCCTTCCTATAATTAGGTCATCAAGTGATCGGGAGGTTCTCATGGCCATCCATTTTGACGCGCCGAGCCGCACTTTCAGGCTGGACGCAAAGGATACATCCTACATGTTCGGAGTCCTGGACGACGAAGGTTTCCTCGTCCACTGTTACTGGGGACCGAAGCTGACCGACAACGATGCCGGCATGTTTTACCGCCAGATCCCCTCGCCCGCATCTCATGAACGGGAACGCGCTTCCATCATGGACGTCATGCCTCAGGAATTCCCGACGGAAGACCTGGGTGATTTCCGTGACGCCGCCTTCGGCATCCTGGACGAATCCGGTCATGAAGCCAGCCTGTTCCTGTACCGTTCCCACAGGATCCTGTCCGGAAAGCCTTCTCTTGAAGGCCTTCCCTCCACTTTCGGGAACAGTGATGAATGTCAGACATTGGAAGTCATCCTTGAAGACCCGGTGCTTCATCTGAAAGCGGTCCTGTCCTATACCGTTTTCGAGAATCTGGATGTCATCACGCGGAGCGTCCGCATCGAGAACGAAGGCACGTCCCCCGTCCGTCTGACCCGTGTCCTGTCTGCCTGTGTGGACTTTGACGGGGACGACATGGACCTTGTCTCGCTGTGGGGCGGCTGGGCCCGGGAGAACAATGCCCAGCGCATGCCTGTCCGGCACGGAAGGCAGTCCGTCCACTCCGCAAGAGGTGAATCCAGCAATGCATACAATCCCTTCATGGCGCTGATGGAGCATACGGCCGGTGAGGATTTCGGTGAAGTATACGGGTTCAATTTCGTATATTCCGGCAACTTCGTTGCCTCGGTCGAAATGGAACAGCATGGTCTCATCCGTGCGCTCATGGGCATCGATCCGCAGCATTTCGGATGGAAACTGGATCCCGGCTCGGCCTTCCAGGCGCCTGAAGCCGTTCTCGTCCATTCTTCCCGCGGACTCACGGGCATGACCCAGACTTTCCACGATCTGTATAGAAACCACCTCATCCGCGGACGCTATGCCCACAGCTTGCGTCCCGTGCTCATCAACAACTGGGAAGCCACCTATTTCGATTTCAATACAGACCGGCTCCTGGAGATCGCTTCTCTTGCCGCGAAGCAGGGCATCGAGCTGTTCGTTATGGACGACGGCTGGTTCGGGTCCCGCCGCAACGACAATTCCGGTCTCGGAGACTGGTACGTCTGTGAAGACGTGCTCCCCGGAGGGCTCAAGCCCCTGGCGGACGGCATCAATGCGCTGGGCATGAAATTCGGTCTCTGGATCGAGCCGGAAATGGTCAACGAGGATTCGAATCTGTACCGGGCGCATCCCGACTGGACCATCCGGGTCCCGGGTCGTCAGCATTCCCGCAAACGCAACCAGCTCGTTCTGGACTTTTCACGCAGGGAAGTCGTTGACGCCGTATGGAGCATGATCCGCAAAGTGCTTTCCAGCGCGAACGTGGAATACGTCAAATGGGATATGAACCGGATCCTGACGAATCTCGGTTCCGCGGCCCTGCCTGCCGACCGGATGCAGGAGCTCTCCCACCGCTACGTCCTGGGCGTCTATGATATGCAGGACCGTCTGACAAAAGAATTCCCGCAGATCCTTCTGGAAAACTGCTCCAGCGGCGGAGCCCGTTTCGATCCCGGCATGCTCTATTTCAGTCCTCAGATCTGGACTTCGGACAATACGGATGCCGTCGCCCGGCTGAAGATCCAGGCCGGCACAGCCCTCATGTATCCGCTTTCCGCCATCGACGCCAACATTAGCATCGTGCCGAACCATCAGACGGGACGCGTGACCCCGTTTTCCACCCGCGGCGACGTGGCCATGTGCGGGACTTTCGGCTATCAGCTGGACATCACGAAGCTGACAGATGAAGAACTGGCATCGATCCCGGGTCAGGTGGAAGCCTATCACCGTCTCAACCCTCTGATCACATCCGGTGATTACTACCGCCTCCATGATCTCTTCATTCAAGATGACTGGGATGCATGGATGGTCGTATCCAAAGACAGAGGGGAGGCGCTCGTCACCTACGTCCGCATCCTCTCCCGGGGAGGTGACGGCATATACAGCCGGATCCGTCTCAAAGGACTGGAGCCCGATGCGATGTATCGGATCGACGGAACGGATCAGATCCTTTCCGGTCAGTTGCTGATGCACGCGGGCATCCGTGTCCCTCTCCCCAGAGGAGATTATGCCTCGGCCTCGCTGCATCTGATCCGTCAATAGCTCCTAAGGGAAAGGCGCGCCGGGAAAGCAGGGCTTCAGTTCTGCAACGAATCGGCATGCCGCATCATTATTGAAAAGATAAAAACACGCCGGTCTTCCTTGATCATGAGGAGGATCGGCGTTTGTTATGAAAATGCGGTCATCAAAAACCGTCTGAAGACAGGATCTATATCACTCTGCAGCCAGCGCTGTCCAGTACGGATACAGCTTTTTCGAAATCCGCTTCTTTGATCAGGATATAGTCCGTGTTGTAGGTAGAAACCGCAAACAGCCCGATCCCGGCGTCTGATAAAGCTGAAGAGATCCGCGACAGTATCCCCGTCAGGGAGAAATCCAGGATTCCGCAGACCCGGAGCGCTCTCCATCCGTCTTCCCGGGCCAGCGTTTCTTTCGGCACAGACCGGGTCCTGCAGACGAGAGAGATCTCTTCATCTGTTTTCCCGATAAAATAGAGATCGTCCCCTAGGTCCGCATCGTTCAGCGTTTGGATCCTGCAGACGGAAAATCGACCGTCTATCCTTTCCAGTTCCATAGGGTCTCCCTCCTGTTGCTGCCGCATCGTTCACATCCGCATCATAGCATGGAATTTTCATCGGGTCAATTTCATCCCTCGTCCCCGCTGATTCCTTCCCCTTCACTTTCATGCGGTTGACGCTTCAGGGCATCGTGCTATAATAATGGCGTTTCAGTCTGACTATTATTGAAAGGAGCGCATCCAAATGACACTGAAAACAGCATTTGAACCCTATTTCAGAATCGGTTCCGCGATTTCGAGACGGAATTTGCACATTCCCGCCGACAGGAAGCTTCTTCTTGAGCAGTTCTCTTCCTTCACAAGTGAAAACGACATGAAACCCATGTTTTTCCTGGATGAGAAAGAAAATCTTGCCGACCCCGACAAATACGGTCTTGCCCCTGCTCTGACTTTCGACAAAGCGATCCCTTATCTGGAATTCGCGAAACAAAACGGTATCGCTATGCGCGGCCATACCCTTGCCTGGCATAATCAGACCCCTGCTTGGTTCTATCATGTCGGATATGACGAAACCGCGCCTCTTGCTGACCGTGAAACCATGCTGTCACGCCTTGAAAACTACATCAAAGGCGTTCTGACCTTCGTGCAGACACAGTATCCCGGCATCGTATATGCATGGGACGTCGTGAACGAAGCCATCGAGAACGGCGGTTTCCGCGATACACTCTGGCATAAGGTCATAGGCTATGATTTTGTGGAGATGGCTTTTACGTTCGCCCGTAAATACGCTGCCCCCGGAGTCGCTCTGTTCTACAATGACTACAACACCGCGCAGGCCTGGAAACGCGATCTGATCATTTCAAACATCCTGAAACCTCTGAAAGACAAGGGCCTGATCGACGGATTCGGCATGCAGACCCATATCACGATGACGGAACCGGATCTGCAGGATTACAAGACCGCTCTGGAGATGTACGGATCTCTGGGTCTCCAGATCCACATCACTGAACTCGACATACACAACCCGAATCCTTCGGACGCTTCCCAGAAAAAGCTGGGCGAACGCTACCGGGAACTCTTCACGATCCTGCTGGATGCCAAGAAGTCCGGAAAAGCCAACGTCACCAGCGTCACGTTCTGGAACCTGTATGACGAATGCACCTGGCTTTCGATGTTCCGCCGTGAGACGAGTTATCCCCTGCTCTTCAAATCCAGCGGTGCAGCCAAGGAAGCCTATTATGCCGTGCTTTCGACCGTTCTGGATCCGAAAGACATCGAGCCCTGGACCTTTGATGCAGCAGAGGAAGACTTTATCGCCGAACCGTATGAAGAAGCTCCCCGCCGCCGTCCCTGATACCGCGGCCCGAGAAACAGGAAACGCTCTGACAGCAGTCAGAGCGTTTCGTTTTCGTCTTCCAAGAGGGCTTGAATCTCGCCGTACCGGCTCAACAGGCCGTCGATGCCGTCCTCGGAAAGGACACCCCGTTTCATGTCCTCCGGGAACAGGCCCGCTTCGTCGGCTTCGAAATCATCCATCCATTCACGGCTGGTATAGTACCGTTTCAGTTCTTCGATGTCTCCCCGTAAAGCCCTGCAGTGATCTGCGGCCGCTTCAAGACGTTCCAGTGCCTTCAGACACCTGGCCATCTTTCTTTCATAATAGGTGACACGCATCCCGGCGTTCCTGAATCTGCGTTCCATACTTCCTCCTGATGAAAGAGACCTTTTCCAGCCTTGCGGATGGAAAAGGTCTCTGTTTGATTCTTTTCGGTTACGGATAGGACCCGGTCCCGTACTGCCTTCTTACTTCTTGTCCGCGATAGCGGCCTGAGCGGCAGCCAGACGGGCGATCGGTACGCGGAAGGGAGAGCAGGAAACGTAATCCAGTCCGATCTTATGGCAGAACTCCACAGAGGACGGATCGCCGCCGTGCTCGCCGCAGATGCCGATGTGCAGATGCGGGTTCACCTTGGTGCCCAGCTGGATGGCCATTTCCATCAGTTTGCCTACGCCGGTCTGATCCAGTTTGGCGAAGGGATCGCTCTCCAGGATCTTGGCGTCGTAGTAAGCGTTCAGGAACTTGCCGGCATCGTCGCGGGAGAAACCGAACGTCATCTGGGTCAGATCGTTGGTGCCAAAGCAGAAGAAATCGGCCTCGGTGGCGATCTCGTCGGCCGTCAGGGCGGCTCTCGGG